>CABYDR010000006.1 GCA_902517795.1 uncultured Woeseiaceae bacterium
GATTGCATGAACTCCTCGATACCGTTCCAGGATTAGAGGAGGTGGCAAAAAAAAATAACGCAGTATTATATGAGGCGAGAATCCCGAAAGGTCCTTTTCCTATTGCCACAGCTCAGCCTCGATCCGGTAAACGATTGTTAACTGTTGGAACCGATTGTTCAGTTGGTAAGATGTATACCGCATTAGCGATTGAGAGAGAATTAAAACGAAGAGATGTTAATGCAGATTTTAGGGCAACCGGTCAAACTGGAATACTCATTACCGGAAGTGGTGTTCCGATTGATGCTGTCGCTGCTGATTTTATAAGTGGTGCCATTGAGCAGTTATGTCCAAGCAACGAAAAAGATCACTGGGACATCATCGAAGGCCAAGGTTCGTTGTTTCATCCATCCTTTGCAGGTGTGAGTCTTGGTCTCATTCATGGCGCGCAGCCAACCGATTTAGTTTTGTGTCATGAGCCAACTCGAACGCATATGAGAGGTCTACCGGATTTTCCTTTACCCAGAATTATGGAATGCATAGATTCAAATCTTAATGCGGCACGAATAGTAAACAGTAGGGTAAAATTCAGAGGTATAGCCATTAACTCTTCAGAAGTAAAAGAAGACCAGAGGCAATACTTGTTCGAAGAATTGCAAAAAGAAACAGGGTTATTTGTTTTTGATCCACTAAAAACTGGTATTGAAAAATTTGCCAGTAATTTATTGGAAAAGAATCAATGATGAGAAAAGTTTCCTGCTATCCAAAATCATTTCCACTCAAGAAGGCTTTTCGAATTTCCAGAGGAGCAAAAAACTCAGCAGAGGTTGTGACGGTAGAGCTTATCGATGGAGGATTTAAGGGAAGAGGCGAGGCTGTGCCTTATGCGAGGTATGGTGAATCAGTAGAAAGTGTTTTAGAGCAGATCGATGCAATCAAAAACGATCTGAAAAATGGAATAGACAACGTTAATTTGAATACATTGTTACCGGCTGGAGCAGCCAGAAATTCTGTCGATTGTGCTTTGTGGGATCTTGAGTCTAAAATTAAAGATACTCCTGTTTGGAAAGTGCTTAAGCGAGAAGAACCTAAAAATGTCAAAACGGCTATGACAATAAGTCTGGATAAACCTGAAATCATGGCTAAAGATGTTAATTCCTATGGAAAACAACAGCTTATAAAAATCAAATTAAATTCAAAATCCGTTCTAGAGTCTGTTTCAAGAATTCGATCCGAAGCTCCTCAAGCGAGGATAATCATTGATGCTAATGAATCCTGGACAGCTGAACAGTTAAAAGTTTGGCAATCTGATTTGCATAAAATGAAGGTTGATTTAATTGAACAGCCACTTCCTGCAGGAGAAGATAATGCCCTGAGTGAGTTTGATCATCTAATTCCAATATGTGCGGATGAATCTTTTCATACGTCTGAAGATATAAAAAGAATGAAAGGGCTGTATGACTGCGTGAATATAAAACTGGACAAAACAGGAGGATTAACAGAAGGCTTAAAATGTATTAAAAAAGCTAGCGAGAACAATTTAATTGTTATGCTTGGGTGTATGATCGCCAGCTCATTGTCAATGGCACCAGCACTTCTTCTGGCTTCTGATGCTTCTTTTGTGGATTTGGATGGTCCTTTTTTTCTCAAAGAAGATGTGAACCCCTCTTTGATTAGCACATCAGGAAAACTATCCTATTCTTCTGGGTTGTGGGGATGATGAGATATAAATTTTTAACACTAATTCTATCCTCATATTTTATTCTGGCCTGCAGCAATAAAAATAAACTATCAACTGTGGTCCCAGATGATTTTGTGGATATAAAAAAAGTCATCCCTGAAGTAATCGTCGATGCACGTTATTATAGCGGCGAGAATTTCGTGGGCAGGAAAATTGATGGATATCTAGCCAATAAATGTTATCTTCAAAAAGAGGCTGCTCTTGCCTTGAAGGAAGCTTATTTAGAGATTGCTTCAAAGAATATGACTTTTAAAATCTTTGACTGTTACCGACCTCAACGAGCGGTAGATGAATTTATTGTATGGACAAAAGATATTGAAGATCAATCTACTAAGAAATTTTATTATCCAAATATAGAAAAGAGCGAACTCCTTGGGCCATATATCGCCGCAAAATCTGGTCACAGCAGGGGAAACACAATTGATCTCACGATTGCATCTAAACAAGGGGATCAGTTTTTAGATATGGACATGGGTTCATCGTATGATTTATTTGATCCAATATCGCATACTTTTAATGATTTAATTAACCCTAAGCAGCAATCCAATAGAGTGCATTTAAAAAACGTTCTTGAAAAATATGGTTTTGAACACTATGAACTAGAGTGGTGGCATTTTTCCTATAAAACAAATAAGATTCTTGAGCATCTTGACTTCTTAGTTAGGTAAAAAATATTATGATGATTTACATCCAAATATGAGTTAAGTTGAGAGGATAGCTAAAAAATAGAAGGTATTAATATGAAAATAATTAAATTTTCAGCAATGATTTTAATCGCTCACTTAACATATGGGTGCGCAAGCTCAAGTGGAGATATATCTTCGACTCAACAAGGCACTCGCACTTCGTCGGCACAAGCAGCAAATCTAAAATGCAATGCTGGTGAGATCTTAGTTTGCAAATCCAGAGAATCGCATCGTGTGAGTGACGGTAGATATGGAAGGAAAAATAAGAGAAATCAAAAATGCTCTTGTCAACCTGAAGCCGATTTGTCTGGAATGGGGATGGATGTTATTGGAGGTAACTTAAATTAATCAATGAAAAAAATAGCACTAATATTATTAAACTTATTAATTTTGACAGGCTGTGCCGGGTCTATGGTTAGTCCTGAATATCAGTCAGCAAAGCAGCCATCAACATCAACATCAGCACAAAATAAGAACCTAAAGTGCAATGCGGGCGAAGTCTTGATCTGCGAGACACGATCTCCTCATAGAGTGAGTGACGGTCGATACGGTAGAAAGAATCAAAGATCAAAAAAATGTTACTGCCAACAAGAAACAGATTTTATTGGCAACATGACCATAGACTCATTGAGTAATGGGCAATAATGAATTCATGAAAAATTTAGTGTTTATTTTCTCTCTTTCCTTTTTTTTAGTTGGCTGTGCCGGATCTATGGATCGTCCTGAATATCAGTCAGCAAAGCAGCCATCCACTTCAGCAGCAGCACAAAAACAAATGCAATGTGGCAAAGGTGAAACATTGATATGTCAGACGCGAAGAAGAATCAGCGATCGCCGTTTTGGGAGAAAATCAAGCGCAGATGATAAGTATTGTACTTGTTATGCAGATTTACCTGGAGTGATGGATAGTATCCCTGGAATAGGTTTCTAGTAACCCTTCAGTAAGAACCAAAAATAAGTGTTTTTTCTTAAAAAATTAACTCAGCTTAATATAACAATTCAAATTGCAATTGGAATAATCCTCGCTGTATTACTTTCATTTATTTCGCCAGAATCATCAGGAATGACAGCGATTTTTGGCCAATTGTTTGTGCAGAGCCTGAAAGCTGTGGCACCCATTTTGGTTTTATTTTTAGTCATTACAGCCCTCTCAAACCAGGATAATTATGGCGATTCAAAGATTAGACCAATTATAATTCTGTATATTATTGGTACATTTTGTGCTGCATTATTAGCTGTTGTCATGAGTAAGCTTTTTCCGACTAATCTTCAATTAAATGCGTCTGATTTTGTAATGCAAGCACCAAAGGGCATAGGCGAAGTCATGCAAAATCTTCTACAAAAAATTGTGGATAATCCCGTAAGTGCAATTATGAACAGTAATTTCATAGGTATATTGCTTTGGGGGGTATTAATTGGCATCGGTGTAAGAAACTCGTCATCCTCAACAAAAGAAAATTTTCAAGACATTACTAAAATCCTAACGGACATAGTGAAATTGGTGGTTAAGTTGGCACCAATTGGTATATTTGGCCTTGTATCAGCGAGTCTCGCTGAATCTGGATTGAGTGTTCTTGGAGGTTATATAAGATTATTATCGATATTGGTTGGATCCATGCTTATCATGGCTTTTCTGATTAATCCTCTTATAGTTTGGTTGAAAACCAAAAGAAATCCGTATCCAGTTGTTCTCATTGCTCTCAGGGAGAGCGGTATTACTGCTTTTTTTACGAGGAGTTCGGCTGCAAATATCCCTGTAAATCTTAGGCTATGTGAAAAGCTGGGTTTACGAAAAAATACTTTTGCTGTTTCTATCCCACTTGGAGCTACTATAAATATGGGTGGTGCTGCGATTACGATTTCTGTGCTGACCCTTGCAGCAACAAATACCCTAGGAATTCAAGTTGATTTTCTAAGTGCTTTATTACTTTGTGTTGTATCGGCTCTTTCAGCATGCGGTGCTTCGGGTGTTGCTGGAGGCAGTTTACTTCTAATACCGCTAAGTTGCGGTTTATTTGGCATCTCGGAAGATATTGCCATGCAGGTCGTGTCAGTAGGTTTTGTCATAAGTATTCTTCAGGATTCAGCAGAAACCGCTCTAAATAGCTCAACTGATGTTGTATTCACCAGTGCTGTTGATCTAGAAAATCACCAAAATTAGAGAATTAGAAAGTAACAATATCAACGTTAGTAGCACGCTAATAAAGTGCAAAGTTTTAAAAGTTGATTCATTGCCTTTGTCTTTTGTTCTATTTGTCATAGGTATCAAAAAATAGGCGATTGCAGGTAATGCGGTGTTCGAACAGCCCATAAAAAAAATCTTGTTGATACCAGGATTAACGTAACCACCGACAAGAAGGAATGCAAAACCAAGGAAATTCAGAAGTAGAAAAAATTTGGGAAATATTGCCCTTAAAAATATTTTTGTATTTTCTTCATCTAGATTATGAAAAACAGTTCTGGTCACACAAATAGTGTGAAATATTATTACGCCAACGATTACACCCGAGATCATTGATAAATATTGCATGTAATTACCTCTATTCTTTATTTTTCTGATTATTGAAATGATCGGCTATGATTAAAGCCACACATCCTGAAAGGTTCTTTGCTGTATTCAAATCCAGAAATTCATTAGGCCCATGGGCATTCGAATTTGGACCTAGCACACCTGTGACAAGAAATTGAGCTTCAGGAAACTTTTCCCCAAGTATACCCATCAGTGGAATACTTACACCTGCTCCCATAAATACAGCCGGCTTACCAAAAAATTCTTCTGATGCCGCTTGAGAAGATTTTTCCAGCCATTCTGAAATAACTGGTGCATTCCAACCGGACATGGCAGATTCTGATTCAAATTTAACTATGCAGTTATGCGGTGCATTGCTTTCAAATATTTCTTTTATTTCTTTTGACGCATGCTCTGTATCTACATTGGGTGGCAATCTAAAAGAGAGTTTTAAGTTAAGATTTGGTAGCAATACGTTTCCTGCATTTTTGCTTTCGGGCAAACCGTCAGCACCTGTCACACTTAAAATAGGTCTCCAGGTATTATCCAGCATCATTTCATAGGGGGAGCGAGAGGGCGAATGAGTTAAATTCGTCCATGGAAATTTCGTATAAATAGAATCAGATAAGACATCACTCGCTAATTTTATTTGCTCTAAATTTTTTTGAGGTATCTCTGTATGCAATGCCTCACAGAGTATTTTTCCTGTCTGAGAGTCTTCAATAAGATTTAACAGTTTTCTGGCTATTCTAAAAGTAGAGGGAACGATTCCACTGGCTGAGCCTGAATGAACACCTTCATTAAGAATTTCCACGGATAAAATGCCAACTAAATTACCTCTTAATGAGGTTGTGCACCATAACTGATCATAATTTCCACACTCAGCATCAAGGCAAATTATGAGAGACGGAACACCAATTTTTTTTTCAAGCTTCTGCATATAAAAGGGTAAGTCATAGCTTCCGCTCTCCTCACATCCTTCTATAATGATTGCACAACTGGCATGAGGTTTATTTTGCTCTTGAAGTAATTTTATAGCAGTAATATATGAGAATAGCGCGTAACCATCATCTGCACTTCCTCGTCCATAGAGTTTCCCCGATTCAATTACTGGTAACCATGGGCCCAAATCGTCTCTCCAGCCATCAAATTCTGGTTGTTTATCGTAGTGACCATACAACAGTATTCTTTCAGATGAGTCTCCGTCAATTTCGATAAATAAGAGCGGTGTTCTTCTGTCAATTCTTACTATTTCTGATTTTAAACCTTTGATTGCTTGTTGGTCACACCAATCCTTCAGTAATTTCACGGCATCTTCTATATATCCATTTTTATCCCAATCTTTATCAAAGGAAGGGGATTTGCATGGGATTTTTATGTATTCTGACAAAGCAGGAATGACTGATCCATTCCAGAGTTTTTCAACTGAGTTTTTTGTTGTATCTATTCGCATGTTTCAATGACATTATCTAAAATATTCTATCAATTCGGCGCACTGGTCTTCACAGTTCGGCCCCATTAAATGGACACCAGATATACCTTTAAGGTCGATAAGCTCTTGAATAATTTCTTCGCATATTTTTTTACCTTCATCAAGCGGCGAAGTAGCTTCTTCCAATCTCAAAATAATTGAGTCTGGGATTTTTACTCCATATAAATTTTCTCTCATCCATGATGCCTGTTTAGCTGATTTAAGTGGACCAAGACCTACAATAAATTTTGCTTGGTCAGAGAGATTATTTTCTAATATAAATTCAGAATATTTTTTGCATAAGTCAAGGTCATAACAATATTGAGTTTGTACAAAACCAACTCCCATTCTGACTTTTTCAACAAAAAAATTTGAATGTGTATCTCTTACATAATGATCATGGATGCTATCAGCACAACCAGAATATATCTTTTTGTGCTCTTTTATTTCAGTTCCGTCTAATAGGTTGCCAGCAGACATCTTATTCAAAAGTTCAATTAAATTTGAACTGTTCATTTCATTTACTGCCATCGGCCCGTCTTCAGGTGGCCTATCACCAGACAAACAAAGAATTTTATCTATATTAAGGGATAAAGCTCCTAAAATTTCTGATTCAAGTGCGATGCTGTTTCTATCTCTTCCTGTTATTTGAAGAATAACATCAAGACCATTTTTCTTGATTTCACCAGCGACAACCAAACTACTCAGTTTTGTCTTGCAGTTTGGAGCATCTGTTATGTTAACTGCGTCTGCTACGCCTATTAGGCTTGAAATTTTTTTTACACTCTCACTTAAATTTGTAGATACAGAAGGTGTGGTTTCAGCAGTAAATATAAAACTTTTATCTTTTTGATCGAACAGATTTACACTCATTGTTTTTCCTCTTGGTATTGTGGTTAGTTTACAATTTTTATTGACACAATACTCATTTAGTTAATATATTAATAATTAATATATTAACTAAAGTAACATCAATATGGCAATACAAGATTTCAGTCAGTCTTTACCAATGATGCTATACCGCGCATTGGATGAAATACTGCCCAAATTCAGATGCATCTTTAATGAGTTTGCGCTTACCGAGCAGCAATGGCGAATTCTAAGAGTTTTATGGGAGCATGATAAGATAACTCTAGGAAGGCTCTCTGATTTGACATTGATCCCGTCACCCAGCCTTGTTGGAATTGTTGATCGTCTTATTAAAGCAAATTTAATTAGACGCGAAAGATCAGACACAGACAGAAGAATGATTTTCGTGGTTGCTACTGAGGAAGGGAGAAACTTAGAGGCTAAGGTTATGCCGAGAGTTAATGAAATCTACAAAGAAATTAAAGAACCTTTTTCAAAGCAACAATGGGGACAATTAATTGATGGTTTGGATCAAATCTCACATTTAAATAAAAAACGGTGACAAATGAGCACAAAGAATAAAGAAACCATGCTTTCGTTAGGCAGCGGTGTTAGAAGTGGTAAAGAATATTTGGAAGGTCTAAAAGATGATAGGGAAGTCTGGTTGCAAGGGAAAAGAGTAACTGATGTTACTGAGCACCCAGGTTTAAATAGAAGCGCAAGGACATTGGCTAGCTTCATGGATCGCCAATCAGATCCAGAATATCAGGACACAGTGACTTTTGAGCAAGACGGAAGAAAAATCGCAACATCTTTTTTGGTGCCGAAATCAAAAGAAGACATAATAAAACGTGGTGAAGCCTTCTATGAGTGGGCTAAATGGTCAAATGGAATGTTTGGCAGAACTCCAGATTATAAAAATGCGTCCATAACGGCTTTTTATGGAGGTGCTGAACTTCTTGAGGAGGGGGGCAAGCAATTCGCTGATAACATGCGAAATTATTACCATTACGCCACCACCAATGACAAAGTGCTGACTCATTCTCTTCTCAACCCAACTGTAAACTTTGAGTTATCAAAACAAGGTAAATCTGATAAAGACGTCTCCTTGAAGGTAGTAAAAGAGAATGATGCGGGAATATTCGTGACTGGAGCAAGATTACTCGCCACTTTGGGCCCTCAAGCTGATGAAGTGGAGGTTTTTCCTTCAACATTACTGAATAGGCAGAAGGGATCTGATCTTGAATATGCCTTTGCTTTTGTTGCACCTGTTGCCTCTCCTGGGCTTAAAATGATCTGCAGAGATACATATGATCATGCAAAGTCTCATTATGATGCACCTTTATCTTCACGTTATGAAGAAATGGATGCTGTGGTTATTTTTAAGGACGTTTTCGTCCCTTGGGAAAGGGTTTTCATCTATCGAGAACCAGATTTATGTAATCGTGCATTTGCACAGAATCATGCCGTTACTCAAATGATGCATCAGGTTGTTTGTGGGAAACTGGCAAAAGCAGAATTTATTGTAGGTTTACTTTGTGCAATGGCTAAAGCTTCAGGCAAAGACAAAGACATGAATATCAAAGGTCAAATTGCAGAAGCCATGTTTATGACTGAAACATTGAGATCGCTCAGATTTTCTGCTGAGCAACATGCGCATAAGGATGAGTATGGCAATTATATACCTCTCAGGAGACCGCTTGACACGTCAAGAAACCTTTTTCCAAAAATGTACCCAAGACTCATCGAATTGGTTCAATTACTCGGTTCAAGTTCACTCATGGCAACACCAAATGAGCAAGATTTAACAAACGAAATTGCCGACGATGTTGATAAGTATTTTCAGCTTCAAAATCTTGAGAGTAAAGACAGGATTGCACTATTTAGATTGGCCCATGATTTGTCTGTTTCGGGTTTCGGTGGCCGACAAACACTTTATGAGCGCTACTTTTTTGGTCCGCCGAATGTAATGCATGCGATCTATTTTGATCTTTACAATAAAGATGACATGATGGACAGAGTTAATAGTTTATTAAGTGAGGCATAACCTTCATTATTGCTTATTTACTTTGTATGAAAATTTTTCAAGCAAATTAAAGATCTTACTGAATTCTTTAGAACCAAAAATACGTTCTATATCACTATAAATTGACTCGGTTTCTGGGGCCACTCTATTGATAATCTCTTTTCCTTTATTGGTTAATCTAAAAACAGATCTCCTCAGATCTTTAATATCGCCTGATCTAAGGACTATTTTTTCACTTTCTAAATATCTAAGAATTCTTGTTAAGCTCGGCGATAGAAGAAAGCTTTTTTCTGCCAGCTCACCTGCATCTATATGATTATGTTCATAAATTACTCTTATGACCCTCCATCTTTGCTCAGTTAGATTATGTTTTCTTAGCATTGGTCTAAATCTGGACATGGCTGCCTCTCTGGCTTTCAACAACATCATCGGTAATGATTGATTAAAGCCTCTGATAGGTTTCATTTTTTTTTGTTTTGTTTTCAAGAATGAACTTCTTCTGTTATTACGCCGTTTTTAAGGGAACCTATTCCCGAAACCTCAACTTCAACGATGTCACCTGCAGTAAGATATTTTGGGGGATCAAAACGTGCTCCAGCACCATTGGGCGTCCCAGTCGCAATAATATCGCCTGCTTTTAGATGATAAAAAGTTGATAGATAACTCACTAGGTATTCGAATGAAAACATAAGGTTATCCGTGTTGTCATTCTGTCTTAATTCACCATTAACTTTTGTCTTTATTTCAAGCGATGAAAACGGATCAAGTTCATCTGCCGTGACCATCCATGGACCAATCGATCCAGATTTAGCAAAATTCTTACCTTGTGTAACATTAAATTTTGCGTGCCTAAGATAGTCACGAATTGACCCTTCATTCATGATAGTCATTCCAGCAATGTGTTTTTTTGCTTGTTCCATTGGTATTCGTCTGCCATCTTTTCCAACAATAAGAACAATCTCACCTTCATAATCAAGTTGAGATGATTCAGGAGGATCTAGAATATCCTCTTTGTGTCCTACCAATGACTCTCGAGTTCTCATAAAGACGCTCGGGTATTTTGGTTGCTCTGAATCATCCTTATATTCTGCATTTCGATCTAGGTAGTTGATACCAATACAAATAATTTTTTCTGGATTGGTTATGGTTGGGAGGTACCGTACTTTTTCTAGAGAGATCCCGGCCTCAGTCAAACTTGCCATCTCTGAGAGTTCATTTAATTTGTCTTTTCTTATGGCTTCTCTGAGGTCTGTGACTCCATCTATGTATTGCGTAAGGTCAATTACTGTATCTTCTTTTACTACCCCAAACGAGTTTTTATTTTCATAAGTGAAACTGATAAATTTCATATTCTAATCCTCTAAAAGACCACTATTTCTTAACACCATATCGAGTCTTTTTTCTAGCTCGACTGAAGCAGACATCATTGGCAATCTGTGTTCATTGTTTTTCATTATGCCCAGTTTTTTCATCATGTATTTTATAGGGATTGGGTTTGTGTCATAAAAGACAGCTTGATTAATTTCGAGTAATTGATGGTGCAGTTCTAGGCCTCTTTCATTATTTTTATCCCATGCCGCCTCGCACATTTCAGAAAGAATATTTGGACGAAGATTACCAACAGCATTCATAAGGCCGCATGCACCAATGCTTAACATTGGAAATGAAAGCTCCTCAAGACCAACAAATATTTTGAAATCAGGACCAAAAGCAGAAAGACATTCTGTTACAAAACCTAGATCATTGACCGCGTGTTTCATCCCAACAAAATTAGCTGATTTATCACTTAATATCTTCATTGTTTCAAGAGTGACATTTACAGCCGTTCTTCCCGGAATATGGTAGATCATCCAAGGTATATCAATTTTTTCTGTTAATTCAAGATAATATTCAATTAATCCTCTTTGTGGGGGTTTAATATAATAAGGAGTGACAATCAACAATGAGTCAACACCAGCCTTAACAGCATGATTAGTAAGTATCTTTGTTTCTATTATCGATTGAGATCCTGTGCCAGCAATTACTGGAATTTTTCCATTGGCAACTTCCACAGCTATGTTAATTAATTTATTTCTCTCGTCGAGTGTTAATGTTGATGGTTCGGCCGTTGTTCCATTCACAAGAATCCCATGAGATCCATTCTTTATTTGATGCTCAATCAATGATGCATATGTTTTATAATCCACTTCTCCATTTACAAAGGGCGTAATGATTGGGGGGATTGATCCACGAATTTTATTCAGTTGCATTTATATCTCCACTTTACAGAAACAGTAATGATTGCTTGACGGACTATGTCAAACCAGTATACTTAACATGTTAAATTATTTCAACAAGAGAAAAATATGCCACATCTGACAATTGAATATTCAGAAAACCTTGCAGAAAATATTGAGATTTCTGAATTGGTAAAAGTTATGCATGATTCAGCTGCTTCGATAGAGGCACTGCCTCTGGGCGGCCTAAGAACAAGAGCTTCATGCAGAGAATTCTATTTAATTGCAGATGGAGATTCATCGAATACCTTTGTAAATGTAGTACTGAGAATTGCTCCAGGCAGATCAGATGAAATCAAAAAACAAGCAGGAGAAAAATTATTCAGCTCTCTGAAGGGCTTCTTTGATTTATTTTTTCAATCAAGCCCAATTGCGTTATCACTAGAGATACAAGAATTAGATGCAAATCTGAGATGGAAGGATAGCAATATACGTGAACACATGAAGAAAAGATCACCATAGGAAATACAATGTCAACCGACTTAGAAAAGAATATCAAAGATATAAAAAAACTCTTAAATAGCTATGAAAATGAAGCTCTGCCTCATTATATAAATGGGAGTAAGTTGTTGAGTAAATCAAATGAGTTTTTTGAAAATTTTTCTCCGATAGATAACGAGATAATAGGTTCGGTTGCCTCAGGTGGCTCGGAGGATATTAATGATGCTTGTAATGCGGCTTCAGGGGCATTTGATGAATGGAAGAGCATCTCTGGCAAAGAGAGAAAAAAATTACTGCATAAAATAGCCGACGGAATAGAGGATCGTGCCAGAGAAATTGCGCTTGTAGAGAGCTATGATTCAGGTCAAGCAATTCGTTTTATGAGTAAGGCAGCAATAAGAAGCGCAACAAATTTCCGTTTCTTTGCAGACATGGCCCCTAATGCCCGTGATGGAAAATCACTTCCAGCTGATGAACATTTAAACTATTCGATTAGGCAACCTATTGGACCTGTTGGTGTAATTACTCCCTGGAATACTCCTTTTATGCTAACGACATGGAAGATAGCTCCTGCTCTAGCATCTGGATGCACAGTAGTTCATAAGCCAGCTGAATGGTCACCTCTTTCATCAATGATTTTGGCAGATATTACGAAAGAGGCAGGACTCCCAGATGGAGTCTTGAACGTAGTTCATGGTTTTGGTGAAACAGCGGGTAAATCATTAACTGAAAATGAAAAAATCAAAGCAATTGCATTTGTAGGTGAGTCATCCACAGGTTCAAAGATTATGAAACAGGGTGCAGATTCATTGAAAAGAGTTCATTTTGAACTCGGAGGAAAGAATCCTGTTATTGTTTTTGATGATGCTGATTTGGATAAAGCGTTAGATGCTACTGTCTTCATGATATTTAGTCTCAACGGCGAACGATGCACATCATCCAGTAGACTTCTAGTTCAAGAGTCAATCAAAGATGAATTCATAAACAAATTATGCGACAGGATAGCAAAACTAAAAGTTGGACATCCCCTTGATCCGGATACTGAAATAGGCCCTTTGATTCATGAAAAACACAAACAGAAAGTACTCAATTATTTTGCTTTAGCTCAAAAAGAGGGAGCTACGATCAAAGCAGGCGGTAAAGAAATGACATTAAACAGTAATGGAAATTATGTTGAGCCAACGTTATTCACTGATGTAAGTAATGACATGCGTGTTGCTCAAGAGGAGATATTCGGACCAGTTTTGAGTGCAATCACTTTCAAAAATGAAGCTGAGGCACTAGAAATTGCGAATGATACAGACTTTGGCTTAGCGGCTTATGTTTGGACCAACGATGCGGGTAGAAGTTTGAGATTGTCACATCAGCTTGATGCTGGCATGATATGGATTAACTCAGAAAATAATCGACATCTGCCATCGCCTTTTGGCGGTATGAAGGCAAGCGGAATAGGAAGAGATGGTGGCGATTATAGTTTTGATTTTTATATGGAAACAAAAAATATTTGTTCGGCATTTGGCAGCCACAAAGTACCAAGGTTAGGTAAGTAATGAGTTTATATAGTTTACAAAAATTTTTATATGAATTGAATCGAGATGACTCTATTCAGAGGCAATACAAGGAAGATATCGAATCTTTACTGTCAAATTACACGCTCACCGATGAGGAAAGCAATGCACTTAGGACAGGAGATATAGGCCTTCTTTATGTTTTAGGGGTCAATGGTCAGATTCTAATGCATTTTGCAGCATTTCTTGGCGTAGAATGGTTTGATTATTTAGATAAAATGAGAGATGGAATTAAAGATCATGGTGCCGTCAGAGATGGAGTTTATGCTATGACGGGAGGAGGAAAAAGCTTCACGACTGAGGAGGAGGACCGATGAGTTTAGTCTATACAGGTGTTCTGAGTCATGCTCCTGGAATTACTGGGAGAGCTCATATGGTTGAGAATACTGATAAGCGTGACGAGTTTTACGCTGCACTTGAAGCGCAGAGGCAAGATATAATGAATGCCGGTGCTGAAGCAATAATAGTGATTGCTGCGGAACATTTTGCCAATTTTTTCATGAATAACATGCCAGCTTATTGCATTGGTGTAAGTGAAAATTATGAAGGTCCTATAGAGGATCCAGAGTGGCTAGCTATTGAAAAAACAGAAATTCCAGGCGCTCCTGATCTTGGTAAAAGAATCACAAGACACGTAATGGATTCTGTAGATGTGGCTTATTCTGAGGAGTGGAAATTTGATCATGGAATCATGGTGCCTCTCAATTTTCTAACGCCTAATTATGACTTGCCTGTCATTCCAGTAAATATTAATTGTCAAGGACCACCTCTAACACCATTGCATAGGTCATGGGCTTTTGGTGAAGCGTTGAGAAGAGCATGTGACGCGATGCCAGAGAAAATTGCATTAGTTGGAACGGGAGGCATATCTCATTGGCCTGCAACACCTGATTCAGGAAAGATTAACGAAGCCTGGGATAGAGAATTCCTCGGCCGACTGATGCGCAACGATAAAGAATCTCTTTTGAGTTATAACGATGAAGATACTTATCGAGACGCAGGGCAAGGTGGTTTTGAAATCAGAACTTTTATAACTGCTGCTGCTGCTGCCGGAGGAGAAGGGGATTTAAAATTTTATACAGCAGAATTACCGATCTTTGCGGTCGGTTGCACCGTGGCAAGTTTCTCATTAAGCTAATTCTAACTGTCAAAAAAAACGAGGTTAAGTATGTCCTTTTTAGAACCTCTATCAGATGAGGGGATTCCCGCTGATATTTTAGAAAGATTTGCTCATTATAAAAACACGAGGGGTTTCACTCCTAATAGCATTAAAACAATGGTCAGAAGACCAAATATTGTTCGTGCATTTATGCAATTAAATCAAGCGGTTTTATACGAAGGCACTGTCAGTGAAGAATTAAAAATGCTTATTAGCTTGATATCCAGTCAAGTAGCCGGATGCAGATACTGCCAAGCTCATATGGCAAATCTTTCAAAAATATATGAGGCCTCTGAAGAAAAGATAAGTCAGGTTTGGAATTATGCGAACAGTGACCTGTTCGATGAATCAGAAAAAGCTGCACTGGATATTGCCTATCATGGTGCAATGTCGCCAAGTCAAGCAAAAGAAGACCACTTCGAAGCCTTAAGCCAGCA
Organism: uncultured Woeseiaceae bacterium; assembly: GCA_902517795.1. Lineage (GTDB taxonomy): Bacteria > Pseudomonadota > Gammaproteobacteria > Steroidobacterales > Woeseiaceae > SP4260. The sequence continues at coordinate 15,143 of CABYDR010000006.1, forward strand.
CTTTAATGAATCTGAAATAGTTGAAATCGTTGCAACAATATCACTATTTGGGTTTTTAAACCGATGGAATGACACCATGGCTACCGAATTAGAAGAGTTACCCGAAAAAGTTGCTCAATCAACGATAAAAGATACCTTTGGCTGGGATAGAGGTAAACATGAGCAAGGCTAAATTAAGATCGGTATAAGATTAATTTTTAAATGGAGAAAAAAGTGACAGAGAATAAATCTATCGAAGATATTAATCATTTTATTGATCATGGCTCAATAACTTCTCAGCAAATTCTGGTGGTTTCACTTTGTTTTTTATTCAATATGTTAGATGGCTTTGATATTACTGCAATGGCTGTAGTGGCATCTCCCGTCTCAGTTGATCTTGCTTTAACTCCTGATCTTCTTGGGTGGATATTTAGTTTTGCGCTTGCAGGCATGATGGTTGGAGCAATGGCTCTAGCACCTGTTGCTGACGTAATAGGAAGAAGGGCGTTAATTATTATAAGTCTTCTAATTGTTGGTGTATCAGTTGTACTTACATCAAAAGCCGAGTCTTTAACGCCTTTTATGATATTGAGGTTTATCAGCGGTATGGGTGCGGGAGCCTTACTTGCAAGTCAAGCTTCATTAGCAGCAGAATATAGTCCAAATAAATATCGCGCTCTCTCTGTGGCGATAGTTACCGCGGGATATCCAACTGGTGCAATGATGACCTCTGTTGTTGCTGGATACATTCTTCCCGAATACGGCTGGAGAACAATGTTTCTTTTTGGTGGTGTAGTTACAATCAGCATGGTAGTTGTGGCTTGGTTTATGATTCCCGAGTCACTCAAATACCTCTTTGAAAAAAGACCGGCTAATGCCTTAACAAAAATTAACTCTATCTTAGCTAAGTTAAAGGCACCAAAATTAAAAGAATTGCCAGTTTTGGAAGTAAACAAAGAGAAAAAAGTTAGTATTATTGGAAATATGAAAATGCTGCTCTCTCCTGAATTTCGCAGATTATCATTAATGCTCTGGACATCCTTCTTTTGTGCTTTTGGTACCTTATATTTTTTGATGAGTTGGATTCCAAAACTCATGGAAAATGCTGGATATGATATGGCTGTTGGAAGAGATGCTTTTCTTCTATTCAATTTGGGTGGTGTGATTGGAATTTATCTTTTAGGAATACTCTCAGTGAAATGGAAGCTTACTAATTTGATATTGAATCTTTCAATTGTATCTGCAATCAGTATGATCTCTTTCGCGCTTATTCCTAATCAACTTAATCTCCTTTTTATACTAATACTAATCATAGGAATTCTTCAACAAAGTGCTTTCACAGGTCTTTATGGTGTAGCAGCAAAGGCTTACCCTACAGAAATAAGAAGCACTGGAGTTGGTTGGGCGATTGGTTTAGGGAGGTCAGGAGCTGTTGTTGGGCCAGCAGCTGCTGGTTACTTGATTCTTGCTGGCTACAACATGTCAGCAAATTTTATTTTATTCTCTATCCCTATGATAATTTGCGGCTTAATTGCATATAAATTAGATATCGACTAAGTTTAATCTTAACTAATAGAAAACATGAGGGGGAGTGCTAGCTGATGCTTGAATGGCTAGAATATACCAGCCTATCTATCTGGGTCGCCGAATCAATATGGGGTTACCCAATAATGCTGAGTCTTCACATTATAGGTTTAGCAGTAGTTGTCGGTATTTTTACAGTATATAACTTCCATTTATTGGGTTTATTCAATTCTCTTGAATTTGAACCATTTCTTGATTTTTTTAGAATTGCTTGGTTGGGACTCTTAGTCAATTTTGTTTCTGGATTTACTTTATTTAGCTCTCAAGCAACATTTTATGTAACAAATATTCCTTTTTTGGTAAAAATATTCTCGATTATCGGTGGCTCCCTCTTGGCTTTCAAAATTCAGTTGCGTCTTCAATCTAATGTAAATACATGGGATAAAAGAACTACGCAACCGAACAAGAAAGATCATTCTTATGCTGTGATATCTTTGGTTCTATGGACAAGTGCAATTTTTGGCGGAAGATTGATCGCTTATTTGTAGTAAATATCTTATGACTGAAATATTAATTCGAACAATAGAAGGAAGCGCTATTAATTCATGGATTTTGACGACGACTTGGCTTTGGCCATTTCTTGAAATAATTCACTTTATAGGCTTATCTCTTCTCCTTGGCTCAATGCTCATTATTGATATTCGTTTAGCTGGATATATCAGGAATATGAGCATCATGAGAACTCATGATTTGCTTCCAATGGCTGTAATTGGCTTATTAATAAATATGGTGACAGGACTAATATTTCTCATGGGCGATCCAGCCCGCTATCTAATTAATATTGGTTTTCAAATAAAAATGGCTTTGATTTTAATGGCTGGCCTTAATGCATTATTATTTGCATTGAAAATTAAACCCATCATGGCTCAATGGGATCCTTATGGAGATACTAATAGAGAGGCTAAGGTCATCGCTTATATTTCTCTTATATTGTGGTTTGGCGTGTTATTATTGGGGCGCTTGATACCCTACGTGGGAACAGGCTAGAAATAATCAACTGATTAATACTTGAGAATTTAATTCTCCCAATAGCATTTATGGTTTTATTTAAAAATTCTGCCTTATCAAGTAAGAATTTCAAGCTCTATTTTTGTGGAAATATATTTTCTGTTCTTGGAGTTTGGATACAGCGATTATCACTTGGATGGCATGCTTGGCAATTGAGTGAATCTGCTTTTATCGTTGGCTTAGCTGCCGCGGCACAATATTTGCCTCTTTTGATTTTAACACCTTTTTTTGGTGTTTTAGCTGACCAATATAAACCAAGATCAAGCGCGATAGTTATGCATTTGATTTTAATTTTTGTGGCTTTATCACTCAGTGTTCTAACCCTAACAAATCAAATGGAGATTGCATCACTTTTGTTTCTTTCATTTTTATATGGTGTCGCGAATAGTGCCTATTCACCAGTCAGGCTAGCTCTAATTCCTTTGCTTGTCTCATCAAAACAACTTTCTAGTGGTGTGGCTATCTCCTCAGCTGGATTCAATTTATCGAGATTTATCGGCCCAGGAATTGCTGGATACATCGTAACCGTTTATGGATTAGGTTATGCATATTTAGTTAATGCTATTACTTATATTCCTGTAGTTATTGTTCTTGCCTTCATCAAGGTCAAAGAAATTAAAACAGTACGTGATAAAAAAGAAGGTTTTTTGGAGAAGCTTAAGAAAGGCATGACCTACACTTTTAATCATGATGTAATAAAAAATGTAATTTTGATTGCTGGTGTAAGCAGCTTTTTTGGAAGAGGTTTAGTCGAGCTTCTGCCTGTTTTTACAGCAACAATCTATGATGGCGGAAGCGAAACATTGGCTATTCTTATGGCCGCATCTGGTCTTGGTGCAGTCTTAGCCAGCGTAATATATATGTCTGGAGCATTGGATCTAAAATTAAGCAAAGGAGTTTTTTATGGCGGTTTTGGTATGTCTATTATGTGCTTATTTTTTGCTTTAACTGAGAATTTAATTTTTGGTTCTGTGACGGTTATGATGATTGGCTTTTTTATTACATTTGTTGCGGTCGGATCTCAATCTGAAGTTCAACTTAATGTGGCCAATGAATTGAGAGGCAGAGTTTCAAGTATATGGACTATAGTTGTTCTTGGTGGGCCAGCTGTAGGAAGTTTATTCGCTGGCTTATTGGCAAACGCACTGGGTCCCAAATTGACAGCAGTGATTTTTTCTTCAATCTGTTTGGTGATTTTATCTTACATTGCCATGAAAAAGGTCAGACAGGATTAGTCACCGTGAACAACGCCGGCAGCAATACCAAGCTCCGGTGCTACTGAATAGAAATCTAAAACAGGATCATTTCCTCCAGCCGCCTTATGTGCAGCAGAAGCAGCAATCCAGGTATGCAGTTCCATAGATCCAATTCCAGCTTCATCAATCAGCTTGTACTGATCCCAATCATCAAAATGATTGATTTTAGACTGCAACAAAACATCGAGAAATTTTTTGTCAGCCTCCGCATTTAATCTCATGTCCTTAGCAGTTCTCTCCCCTCTGACAATCATTTCAGCTCCTTCATGATGCATCTCTTCGAGGCGCTTTATCCATTCATTTGATGTTAATGAGATTTTGTCATCTCCACCAGAGTCCTGCCATGCATGAACTTCTTTGGGACCTTCACCAATTTCAGGATAGTAACGTCTTGGGTGATGAGACATGCCACCAGAGGCTAAAAGTAATATCCTCTTATTTGTAGTTTTTGCATATTTACCTATTGCTTCACCGAGAAGACGAGTTCTTCTGAAGGGCACAAATGGCTCAGTAATGCAGTTTATGAATATTGGTACAACTGGTTTTTCTTTCAGCCCTCCACACATTTCATGGATAGTTTGTGAAAAAGCATGATCTATCGTCATATTGCTCGATGTAGCGGGATCAATGTCATTATTTCTCAGAAATATTGCAATTTCACTAGCAATTTCGGAAGGCACATTTAATTCACCCGAGAATCCTCCAATATCCTCTGCAGCATTGGCCTTAATACCAATGCAAAAAGCAGGCATAAGCCTCAAGAAGAATCCATTAAAGTGATCTGATCCGAAAGCAATTACCAAATCAGGATCAAATTCTTTAATTTGACTGGCTCTGTCCTGATATGCTTTTTGCATAGCTTTCCAGTCTTGTGGTTCTTTTGCATAACAATGCAATAGAGGACTATGTGAGGCACAGACAAGATGTGTGACCATAAAACCTTACCTTTTATTTTTTGTTATGTTTATTGTTAAATAAAGAATACAATTAGGCAACATATTCAATAAAAACCTATGTCTAAATCAATAAACACCCTCAGTTTCAAAATATTGCTCCTTCTAGTTACTTCTATTTTCTGTCAATTGGTCTATGCGCATGGAGTATCAGTGAGAGACGCTGGCTTTATACAACAAATAAATGAGCGAGCAATATCGATATTTATCTATTTAGGCGCCAAACATATGGTGACCGGTTATGATCATTTACTCTATCTGTGTGGAGTAATTTTCTTTCTGAATAGACTGAGAGATATAATTATCTTTGTGTCTTTGTTTGCAGTTGGCCACAGTATCACTCTTCTATGGGGTGTGATCAGTCACACACACATCAATCCCTATATTATTGATTCTATAATTGGATTATCCATTGTTTATAAAGCACTTGAAAATCTTGGTGAGTTAAAAAATTTATTTCATATTAATATAAGTCCTAAATTAGCGGTATTTTGCTTTGGTTTAATACATGGGCTCGGATTAGCTTCAAAACTTCAAGATTTTATAGTTTCAGATAATGGCGTGATAGCAAACATTATTTCTTTTAATATTGGGGTGGAAATTGGGCAGATAATTGCTTTAACAGTTGCTTATTTTGCAATTAATTCATGGCGAAAAATAGGCGGTTTTTATGAAAATGCCCGAACATCAAATTTTGTCCTTATGTTTTTTGGTTTTCTACTTTGCCTCAATCAGATGAGCGCTTATTTTTTATTAGTGTAATTTAGATGTATTGCAACATGCTCTCTTATTTAATCGGTTAGAGCGAAATTACTTGATAGGGATGTCGATTCCAAATTAATATGAAATATCAATAAGTGAGAGGGATAATTAGTGATGAGAATGAGATCAAAAGTTTTCGCAATCTTTTTTAGCACCATAGCTATCACAGTTTTATTTATTCTTCCTGCTGAATATGGTTACGATCCGTCAGGAATTGGAGAGAAGGTTGGTTTGCTCAGACTTTCGGAAGGCTCTGTGACAATCAATGATGAAGATTCAGTAAATTTAATTAGAGGCGAGTATCCTGGCATTCCAGAAGAATATGACTCGTGGTATCCAGATGTATTGGGGGAACCATACTCTAAGACCCAGGATAAAATTTTCTCCTCCACTACTATTGTAGTTGACCTTGAGAGTGGAGAGCAGGTTGAATATAAAGCATTAATGCAACGAGGTGATATGATCTTATATTCATGGTCAGTAGATAAAGGTATTGTTTACACAGATTTTCATGCTGACCCGACTGAAAATAAAGACTCATATCCTGATGATTATTTTATTCGTTATCGAGAGAGTGAAACATCTAATAGCAGCGGTTCAATGGTGGCATCATTCACAGGAAATCATGGATGGTATTGGTTAAATATCGAAGAGCATCCTATTAGAATTACTCTCGAGATAGCAGGATTTTACTCTGAAATTAAAGAACTTGGCCGGTCATTTCAGTAGTTAATTTAGGGATATCTTCCATATCCTATGTCTTTTTCAAATATAGCAATTCCATTGCCGGAGGCATAATCATCCCAATCCTTTTTTAACTTCTCAACGACTTCAGGTATAACAGTAGAAATATCATTGAACTCAGCTGGATCTTTTTCTATATCAAAGAGCTCCCATTTACCTGATCCTTCTGGAGGCCAGGTTAGAACTGCCTTATATTTACCCTTTATAAGCGCACGATTTCCATAAAGCTCCCAGCCTATGGGGTTATCACCATGAATGTTCGATACCTTATCGGTCAAAAAATCAAGGGCGGAGCGTCCTGTAAAGGGAATAAGAGATTTATTATTAGCTGGGAAATTCGTGTTGGTAATTTCTAGGATGGTAGGTGCTATATCCATTACTGTCATCACGGAATTTTTTACCTGTGGTTTAAATCTACTTTTTGAGCTATACAAAATTGCAGGTGATTTGATTCCACCCTGAGAGGTATAAGACTTATAAATTTTATAAGGTGATACTGTTGCCTGAGCCCACCCAGCTCCCAGCCAGACATAAGAACCTTCTTTACCCATATTGCTGAGTCGGTTATCAAAAGTAGCTGGAATCCAAAACTCATTCTGACCCATTTTATCTATCGCGTTACCTTCAGCACCATTATCAGACACGAATATAATAACTGTTTCTCGCTTAAGTTCCTTTTCAACGTGTTCAATGATCTGTCCAATATAAAAATCCATGAGTTCAATCATTGCCGCATGAAGTTCTATTCTCTTTAATTCAATTTTTTTCTGATGGATTGAAATTTCGCCCCATTTTTTTACCACCCTATTCATAGGGGGTAACTCAGAATCCTTTGGAAGAATTCCTAATGTTTTTTGTCTACTGAACCTTGATTTTCTTATTTCATTCCAACCTCCATCATAAATACCTTTATATTTATCTATCCATTCATCAGGAACATGCAGAGGCCAGTGAGGAGCAGTATAAGCGAGGTAAGCAAAGAATGGATTTTTGCTGTTATCATTCGTATTTATGTAATCTAGCATTTTTATTGTGTAATCTTTTGAAGAATAAAAATCCTCCGATAACTTATTTAATTTTTTTCCATCTTCATAATACTCTGCAACAGGCGTTCCGGAGAAAGTTCCTGATGCATCAGAAAAATGGCTACCTCCACCATCAAGAATTCCAAAATATTTATCGAAACCTTGATCAGTTGGAAGCTTTCCCTGTTTCTTGCCAAGATGCCATTTACCGGTCATGAAAGTATCGTAGCCAGCTTGATTTAGCATTTTTGGAAAAGGGATCACAGAATCATTCAAATACCCTTCATATCCAGGTCTTCCTCTTAATTCTGGAAGCCTCCTCAACGCAGCTGAATTTGTTCCTAAACCTGCCATGTGATTGTCCACACCGGTGAGTAACATTGCACGAGTTGGTCCACAAGTCGGAGCAGTATAATAATTTGTAAGCTGAATACCATTTTTTGATAATTTATCAAGGTTAGGAGTTTTAATCTCACTTCCGTATACACCAAGATCGGAGTATCCAAGATCATCTGCAACAATTAATATTATATTTGGACGTTCGTCAGACATTGCAACAGAACAGATAACTACAGAGAACAAGATACTCAGATAAATTTTTAATAGATGTTTTGTTTTTTGGACTAACATGGAATTAATTACCTTTATAAAGTATTGTTTAAGTATACTTTATTTTATTGGCAAGAAAATTGTCATTATTTATTAAAAATTGTTAGCAAACCAGGTCGATATTTTTACATTTTTTCTCGATAAGAGGTGACTGGCATATATAAAAACTAGGAGGTCTGTAATGTCTGATTATGGGATGATAATAGATGGTCAGAAAATATACACAGAAAATACGTTTTCTGTTCTTAATCCTGCAAATGAAGAAGTATTAGCAGAATGTCCAATTGCAACAAGGGAGCATCTGGATCAAGCAGTTGAAGCAGCTTCAAAAGCATTTGAGAGTTGGTCGAGAGTTTCTGATCAAGAGAGAGCTGCAGTATGTGGAAAAATTTCTGACGCAATTGCTTCTCATTCAGAAGAATTGGCAAAACTTCTGACCCAGGAACAAGGTAAACCCCTAGAAGGAGCGGGTTCACGTTTCGAGCTTGGAGGCGCTGCGGGTTGGGCAGGGTATACCAGCACATTAAAGCTTCCTGAGAAAGTAATTGTCGATGATGAAAATGCAAAAATTGTACAAACAAGAAAACCAATTGGAGTTGTGGGTTCAATTCTTCCTTGGAACTGGCCACTGATGATAGCGGTATGGCACGTTGTTCCAGCAATTAGGGCAGGTAACACAGTAGTAATGAAACCGTCACCATATACACCACTCAGTTCTCTCAGGTTAGCAGAGATAATCAGCTCAGTTCTTCCTTCCGGTGTTCTAAACTGCGTTTCTGGAGAGAATGAACTAGGACAGTGGATGACTGAGCATAAGGATATTCAAAAAATTATCTTCACTGGATCCATACCGACAGGAAAAAAAGTGATGAATAGCTCATCAGCAACACTAAAAAGGTTGACACTTGAGCTGGGAGGAAATGATGCAGGGATCGTTCTTGATGATATTGATCCATCGGCGGTTGCACAAGACATTATTCAAGGTGCTTTTTTGAACAATGGACAGACCTGTGCTGCACTCAAGCGATTGTATGTTCATGAATCAGTCCATGACGAATTATGTGAAAAATTAGCTGAAGCTGCTACAGGAATACCTATGGGCGATGGACTTGATGAGAATAATTTGCAAGGACCAATTCAGAATAAAATGCAATACGATAAAGTTGTTGATCTCTTCGAAGACGCTAAAAAGCAGGGTGGTAGAGTACTTTGTGGTGGAGATATTCCAGATGTCCCTGGTTACTTTATGCCTTACACTCTTGTTGCAGATGTTAAAGATGGTATGCGTATCGTTGATGAGGAGCAATTCGGTCCACTCTTACCAATCATAAAATACTCAGATCTTGATGATGCGATAAAAAGCGCCAATTCACTCGAAACTGGGCTGGGAGGATCAGTATGGTCTTCAAATCTAGAGCGAGCCGCTGAAGTTGCAAGCAAACTCGAATGTGGAACAGCCTGGGTTAATGGTCATGGAGGAATTGCTCCAAATGTACCTTTTGGCGGTGTTAAATGTTCTGGAATCGGAGTTGAATTCGCAGAAGAGGGTTTGCATGAATACACCAATATCCAGATCGTAAATGTAGCAAAGGCATAACTCAAGTGAACAATATATTATCTCGGATTGGCCCGGGAATGATGCTTGCCGCTGTTGGCGTAGGTGTCTCTCACCTGGTTTATTCTACTCAAGCAGGGGCAGATTATGGGTTATCACTGTTATGGCTGATAATCGCAATTACACTAATAAAGTACCCAGCATTTCGTTTTGCTGTTGACTATGCTAATGCAACTGGCGAGAGCTTAGTCAGAGCTTATGGTGATATAAGTAAATTAGCATTGGGTTGGTTAATGGCTGGTTTTATTGTTGATACTTTCATAGCAACGAGCGCTGTCGCGCTCGTTACCGCTGGGTTATTTATAAATATTTTTGACGTGCCCTATACTGCACCTCAAGTAGCAATCGTGATAACTCTATTTTCTGCTGTCATACTAATGAATGGTCAATACGCAAAAGCAGAAAATATCGTAAGATTTCTTGTCTTAATTTTTTCCTTGCTTACATTGGCTGCAGTCATTTTCGCAATACCCATTCTAGGAAGTAATGATAGAGCCATACTCGCAGAAATTGACATGAATATGGAGTTGTCACTTTTTATTATTGCGGTTGCTGGTTGGATGCCTATGCCAACAAATGGAGCAGTATTGTTTTCAAAATGGGTCTGTGAGAAAAGAAAAATAAATAGAGATGAATTTAAAGACGATATTGCTTTGAGAGATTTTAAGATTGGTTATTTTTTGACACTATTTTTAGCTATTTGTTTTGTTGTCATGGGGACAGCCGTGCTTTTTGAAACTGGAAGAACTGTTCCAGTAACACCACCCGAATTTGCATCTGAGTTATTCCGTGTTTTCACCGAAACAATAGGCGACTGGTCCTATCCAATCATTGCTTCCGCTGGACTTGCTGTTATGTGGTCAACCTTGATTGCTTTGATGGATGTAATGCCGCGACTAACAGACAGACTATCTGGAATTATGATGAAACGATCCAATGACTTACCAGACAGATATAAACTCTTCTCTGCTATCCAAGTTACAGGAATAATAATTATATTGCTTTTCTTTTTGAGTAGCTTTAAGGCATTTCTCTACTTCGCTACAAGTGTTGGATTAATTGCTGCTCCGACGATTGGATATTATAATTACAAAGCTATAACCTCTGCTAAAATTCCAGCAAAATACAGACCGAAGAACTCTTTAATTATATGGAATTGGGCATGCATCGTCATCATGACAATGTTTGCAGTGGCTTTCGTATATACGAGGATTTTTGTATGAGCAATATCAAGAAAATGACAGGTGGAAAAGCTATGGTTATGGCAGCCAAGGCTAATGGTATAGATACAGTTTTTGGTCTTCCTGGAGCACAAACATATCCAATCTTTGATGCGTTATATAACTTGCCTGAAATAAAAACAATCGTATCTCGCCACGAGCAAGGGGCGGCGTATATGGCTTATGGATATTCTAAAGCAACGGGTAAACCTGGGGCTTTTTCGGTAGTTCCTGGTCCTGGCGTATTGAATACGACTGCTGCATTGTGTACTGCTGCAGGAGGGAATGTTCCTCTTTTGTGCATGACAGGACAAGTTCCTGCTGAATTTCTTGGTAAAGGAAGAGGTCATCTGCATGAGTTATCTAGTCAAACTGGTACATTAGAGACATTAATAAAGCATGCAGAGCATATTGCCGATCCATCTAAAACATACTCATACATGAATAAGGCTTTTCGCACTATGTTAAGCGGCCGTCCTGGACCTGTATCACTGGAAATGTGTTGGGATACCATGGGTCAGCAGTGGGATGTTGAAGTGACAAAAGGGAACAGTTCTGTTGATAAACCAGATTTAGATGATGATGCAGTTAATGAAGCAGCAAAATTAATATCCAATTCGAAAAATATCATGATCATGTCTGGCGCAGGGGCTCAGCATGCAAGTAAGGAAGTCAGGGAATTGGCTTCATTGCTCGGAGCTCCATCTACAGCACTTAGAAGTGGAAAAGGGGTTGTGAGCGAAGACAGTGATGTAGGAGTTTCCTCTGCCGTAGCAAGAAAGTTATGGGAAGATACCGATCTTCTTATTGGAATTGGGTCACGGCTGGAAATGCAGTACATGCGATGGTTGTCGATGATGAAGTACTATGATCGTTCTCCTCCAGGATGGAGGGGTTCTGTCACACCCAATGCACCTAAACTTATTAGAATTGATATTGATCCAGAGGAGATGATCAGACTCAAGCCTGACGTCGGAATTATTGCAGACTCTATTGATGGAGTGACAGCATTAATTAACCGAGTAAATAAAATTGGTTTTCACAAAGGAAATCTCGATCGTATTGCATCAATGAAAGCTAAAATGAGAAAAGCCATTGAAAAAATTCAACCTCAGATGTCATACCTTGATATCATTAGAGATGTTCTGCCAAGAGATGGGTATTTTGTTGAAGAGCTCTGTCAGGCAGGATTTACATCTTATTATGGGTTTCCTGTGTATGAGCCAAGAACTTATGTCTCTTCCGGTTATCAAGGCACCTTAGGTTTTGGCTTTCCAACTGCGCTCGGGGTAAAAGCTTCTATGCCTGATAAAGCAGTGGTTTCTATCATTGGCGATGGTGGTTTTATGTTCGCAATGCCAGAACTAGCAACAGCTGTTCAACACAACCTCTCTGTTGTTACAGTATTGTTTAATAATAATTCTTTTGGGAACGTGAGGAGAGATCAAAAAGATAGGTTCCAATCAAATATTATTGGCGCCGATCTTACAAATCCAGATTTCCTAAAAATTGCAGAGTCATTTGATGTTAGAGGCTATCGAGTATCGACTCCAAAAGATTTTAAACCTGCCCTTAAAAATGCAATTGAAGAAGACAAGCCAGCAATTATTGAGGTAGAAATTGAAAAAGATTCTGAAACAAATCCTTGGAAATACATTCATGGATGAATCTTGAATAATATCTAAAGTTTAAAATTCCAAATGAGGGTCTTTATTTGAAAAATAAAATCACGAGAAGAGATTTTTTAAATGGAACACAAATCGCTATTGGTGCTTCTATGGTTTCACCTATGCAAAATATCCTAGGTGCAAGTAATAGTTCATTTTCTTTACCAGAGAATTATTACCCGCCAGCGATGACTGGTCTAAGAGGAAGTCATGATGGTTCCTGGGAAGTCATGCATACAAGGGTGACAGGGAAATCTTGGCCAAAGACTGGGCATGAGGAAAAATACGATTTAGTTGTTGTAGGTGCTGGTATCAGTGGATTGTCTGCAGCATATCATTTTAAAAAAGAACATCCCAATTCAAAAATTCTTATATTGGATAATCACGATGATTTTGGCGGACATGCCAAGAGGAATGAATTTAATGTAAATGGAGATAATCGAATAGGTTATGGAGGAACTGAAGCCATCGATACACCTTCCTCCTACAGTAAAGAGGCAAAGGAATTAATAAAAGAAATTGGCATTGACGTTAGTAAATTTTACGAAGCATATGATCAGTCCTTATATTCCTCATTGGGGTTATCGAAGGGTATTCTCTTTGATAATCAATCTTTTTCTGAAGAGAAATTAGTGGTTGGCTACAATAAGATCCCATGGAGAGAGTATGCCGATAAAACTCCAATGACAGATAAAGCTAAGGATGATCTGATCAGAGTTTGGACGGAAAAAAAAGATTATCTACCGGTGTTATCTGATGAAGAAAAATATCAATTATTAAAAAATATTAGTTATTACGATTTTTTAAAAGACTATGTAAAAGTTGATCAGCAAATTCTCGAAATATTCAGACGTTGGGGCATGAGTTTCTGGTGTGTTGGTATAGACGAAGTCCCATGCACTCTGATTCAAAATTATGACGGTGGAATGCCTGGCTTAGATCATACATTAAATAGAAGCGGGTATAGAGGGGACGAACCTTATATTTTTCATTTTCCAGATGGCAATGCCTCTGTTGCAAGACTGTTAGTGAGAAAACTAATACCTGAAGCTGTTCCTGGCTCAACCATGGAAGATGTGGTTCTTGCTAAGGTTGATTACTCTTTGTTGGATAATGATAATTTAAACAAAATACGACTCAACTCCACTGTAGTTGATGTAGCTCATAACCGCGACTCAACTGCAGTTGATGTGACTTACGTGAGGCACAATAATGCGCATACAATAAGAGCAGATAAGTGTATTCTCGCCTGCTATAACAGTGCTGTTCCGTACATTTGCCCAGAATTACCAAGCAAACAAAAAGAAGGGTTGAAATATAACGTCAAGATCCCGCTGACATATACCAAGGTAATGATACCTAGTTGGAAATACTTTGCTGAATTGGGGTTGGATTTTGTTTATTACACAAATGGGTTTTTTAAACAGGTTGAATTGGCATATCCAGTATCTATAGGCGATTATCAATTTAACAAATCACCGAATGACTCCATGATACTCCACATGTGTCATTCTCATCATTCCCCAGATATTCAGGGGCCAGATCAATGGAAAGAAGGTAGGAGAGTGCTTTTATCGACGCCTTTTTCTGTTTTTGAAGATCATATTAAAAATCACTTAGATCAAGCACTCAAACAAGCAGGATTCGATGCAGATAGAGACATATCAGCAATTACAGTTAATCGATGGCCTCATGGTTATTCGTATTCAAACGATCTTATTTGGGAGCCAGAATGGCCGAACGATGAGAGTAAACCATGGATAATAGGAAGCAGGCAATATGGAAGGATCTCGATTGCAAACTCTGATGCAGCCGCTTCAGCGGATACCAATGCTGCTATTACCGAAGGAATCCGGGCAGCAAATGAAATGCTATCTCTTTAGTTACAATAAACATGTCCGTCAGACTTTTTTTTAAAATAATACTATTATCTCTTCTGGGTGCATGTTCAGATAATCAAAAGATTTTTCTTCCCGATTACACCGAGATCGATTACCTAATAAAAAATGGAAAGATCGTCGATGGTACAGGCAATGAGGCTTTCTTTTCAGATCTCGTGATTGTTGAAGATGAAATCGTTTTTATCGGTGATACAAGATTCTCAGAAATTGATAAACAAAACAGGATAAAAAATATAATTCATGCCGATGGAAGAGTTGTAACTCCAGGATTTATCGATTTGCATTCACATGGCGACCCTTTGAAGTATCCATCAATGCCAAATTTTTTAGCAATGGGGGTTACCACTATTACCCTCGGTCAAGATGGAGCGAGCCCTGAAATTCATCCATTATCTTCATGGATAAATAGGTTAGAAGAGCGGGGTATAGGCCCAAATCTCGCCATGTTTGTGGGCCATGGAACTCTTAGGAATCTTTCAGGTATTAAAACAGACAACAATCCTGACCCAGAAAAAATCAATGGTATGTTATCCATGTTGGATGAAACTCTTAAATATACCTTTGGACTGAGTACAGGATTAGAATATAGTCCAGGGTTAAATGCCAAATCAGCAGAGCTAAAAGAGATTGCTAAGGTTGTTGGAAAAAATAACCGACTAATCATGAGTCATATGCGAAACGAGGATGATGATGAACTTGAAAGCTCAATTTCCGAATTATTGCAGCAAGGGGAATACGCTAAAATACACATTTCTCATCTCAAGGCTGTGTATGGAAAAGGAGAAAAACGTGCCGATGAAATTTTATCTATATTGGATAGTGCCAGAAGAAATGGAATTGATGTAACTGCAGAAGTTTATCCTTATACCGCAAGTTATACAGGGATAGGCATTGTTTTTCCAATCTGGTCTAAAACGCCAGAACAATTTCAAGAAGCAAAAATGAATAGAAGAGATGAATTAGCAACTTATCTTAGAAATCGTGTTAATAGGAGAAATGGCCCTGAAGCTACACTGCTGGGAACGCCACCATATACTGGCAGAACTTTAGCAAGTATCGCCCATGAAAAAGAGATCAATTTTGAGGATCTACTTATTGATGAAATTGGGCCTAATGGAGCCTCAGGGGCATACTTTGTTATGAATGATGAGCTTCAAGATCGCTTATTAACTGATCCATATGTGGGTGTGTGTTCGGATGGAAGTATAAGTGGCTTTCATCCCAGAGGACATGGCACATTTGCAAAAATAATTGAAAAATACGTGGTTCAAGAAAAACTGTTGAAGTTAGAAGAAGCAATCAGGAAAATGACTTCTTTTTCAGCAAATATTCTCGGTATTCATGATCGAGGGACACTTGAGGTGGGTATGAAAGCCGATATAAATATTTTTGAACCAAATAATATTCGTGCACTTGCTACCTATCCGAACCCATTTGTTCTGGCTGAGGGATTTGATATTGTTTTAGTTAATGGTAAAAAAGCTTGGCAAGATCAAAATCAAAGTCAACAACTCTGGGGAAGAGTGTTGAGACCGAAAAATATAAGATAAATCATGAAAGACAAAAAAAATACTGCCTCTGTTTCCTTGAAAGATGAAAAGTTTGATCTCGACGATTTTACATTGAGATACAAATCATCTCTGACTTTCTTGAATTCATGTGCATTCTCAGCAAATGAAATCATTAAAGTCGATAAGAATACAATCACATTAGATCTCAGTCGAGAAGCAAATTTGTATGGTGTGTCACTCTCAGGTCTAAATGTTGATCACTTCTGCGATCTCATAAATCGTGCATTACTTGAAGCAGAGACAGGATTTGCTTATGGGAGATGGGCAGAAAATAGAGGCATCTATGCAAATGATTTATTTAACTCTAATGCAGACGCTATAAGTGAGAAACGCTCTATTCATCTTGGCCTCGACGTATTTTGTGATGATGGAACCAAAATATATAGTCCACTGGATGGACGAATCCATATAAAAACGAATAATAAGCAAGAGTTGGATTATGGTCCTTTATTAATATTGGAGCATGATGACGATGAAGGAGGAGTCTTTTTTACATTATACGGGCATCTTGATTCAAAAAGCCTGATAAATATTCATGAGGGAGATGAAATTATTGCTGGCCAACTCATTGCTGAGGTGGGTGCGCCACCAGAGAATGGCAATTGGCCTCCCCATCTTCATTTTCAAATTATTTTAGATTTATTGGGTTTGAATTCTGATTTTCCGGGAGTGGCATTTCCAAGTGAAATGGAGAAGTGGTTATCACTATCACCCTGTCCTTCAATCTTTTTTGAGAGCGCTCCTAAAGAGATTGATGCGAGCTTGGAAACCAGAGAGAAATTAGGTGTAACGGTAAAATGAATTCACTCCAATTCCTCGATTATGTAGCAATGCTCACATACTTCCTTGTGCTTATATGGATAGGGGTTTCTGTAGTTAGATCAAGAAACGAAAAAAACAAGTACGATTCATTTTTAGCGGCTGATAGAAACATGAATCTCCTGCAAACTACCAGCAGTGCAGCTGCAACAGATATCGGAGGTGGTTTTAGCATTGCAATGGGAGGGCTCGGCTTTACTCTTGGAGTCTCCGGTTCATGGATGATCGCAGTATCAGGTCTCAGTATCGTAATGGTGTCATTCTTAATGGTACCAAAAGTAAAACGTTGGTCAGATAAGGTAAAAGGTTTAACTACAGGGGATTTATTTGCAGCGAGATTTGATCGAAAAACAGGAACACTTGCAGCCGTCGTGATTGGACTCTCATGGTTCACATTTGTGGGTGGTCAAATAATTGCTGGTGGAAAATTGCTTCAAGTTACTTTGAATATGAATTTGACAGTGGCTGTTTTGGTGTCCGGAGCAGTGATTCTTGCATATACAATAATGGGGGGCCTTAAAGCTGTCATATACACAGATGTATTTCAAATGTTGGTTTTAATGATCGGTATAGTTTTTATAGCAGTTCCAATAGGCCTAATCGAGGTAGGAGGTTGGAGTGCGATGGCACAGCAATTTAGCTCTTCAGATTCAACAAAACACCTGTTGGATTGGAGTGCGGTTGGGTGGCGTCAAATGCTTGGCTGGTTTTTCGCAATTTTTCCAGTTTGGTTTATCTCTATAGCTGCAATGCAGAGAATTATCGCTGCCAGAGATGTCAAAACTGCGCAGAGAGGCTTTTTTCTTACAGGCATACCCATTGAATGGCCTTTATTTGCCATCGGAAGCACGATGATAGGTCTTTTTGCAAGATACTTAATTCCAGATCTGACTGATCCAGAATTGGCCACTCCGATGATCATCATGCAATTGTTGCCTGCCGGTATCGCAGGATTGGTTATTGCCGCCTACATTGCTGCTG
Organism: uncultured Woeseiaceae bacterium; assembly: GCA_902517795.1. Classification (GTDB taxonomy): domain Bacteria; phylum Pseudomonadota; class Gammaproteobacteria; order Steroidobacterales; family Woeseiaceae; genus SP4260. Next base: position 32,837 of record CABYDR010000006.1, read on the forward strand.
TGATGTCCTCGGCTGATTCATGCTTAATGGGACCAGTTGCTATATTCACTAATGATATTTATAAAAGATATATAAAGCCAGATTCTTCAGAGCTCCACCTCGTAAGAGTCGCTCGATATGCGACTTTGATACTAGGCATTCTTGCGATTGTTACGGCATATCTAATTCCGAATGTTCTAGATTTAATCTTATATGCATATACATTCGGCTCAGCAGGAATCTTTTTTCCAATGCTTGGTTTGTTGTTTTGGAAAAAAACTACAGCAAAAGGTGCATTTTGGAGTATGCTTCTGGGAGGTTCATCTGCAGTAATTTATTCAATCATCGGAGAGCCGTTTGGTTTTGCAGCCTCATATCTCGGCTGGATAATTGGGTTACCAACCTTAATCATAGTTTCTCTACTGAGTGATCATAGTCCTGAAGAAAATCCTGATCTTTTTATTTGATTTCGAAATGCTTTTAGTAGTAACTTGCTTCATCTCAAAATGATTTAAGCGAGACCGTTTAATGTCAAAAATTCAGAATATTCGTAATATTGCAATTATTGCTCATGTTGATCATGGAAAAACCACTCTTGTCGATCAATTATTGAGATACTCTGGAACGCTTGATCCTCGAGATAATTCAACAGATAGAGTGATGGATTCAAATGATCTGGAGCGAGAACGGGGCATCACAATTTTATCAAAAAATACATCCATTACTTGGAATGAATATCAAATCAATATAGTGGATACCCCTGGGCATGCTGATTTTGGTGGTGAGGTAGAAAGAATTCTTTCCATGGTTGATAGCGTCCTCCTCCTTGTTGATGCGGTAGATGGACCAATGCCCCAAACACGATTTGTAACGCAAAAAGCATTCGCTAGAGGGCTAAAGCCGATTGTAATAATTAATAAAATTGATCGGGATGGCGCAAGACCAGACTGGGTTCTTAACCAAACGTTTGATCTTTTTGACAAACTTGGTGCAACTGATGATCAACTTGATTTCGCTGTTGTCTATGCATCTGCTTTATCGGGTTATTCCAGCCTTGATCCTCAAGATAAAAATGGTGATATGTCTCCGTTGTTATCAACAATAATATCTCAATCACCACCCCCAGTTGTAGATCTTGATGGTCCGTTTCAGATGCAAATTTCTAGCTTAGGATATGATCCATATATTGGTGTCTTGGGAACAGGAAGGATTCAAAGAGGAGGGGTAAAATCGAACACACCAATTTCTATAGCCTCTGAAACCAATAACAGCAAAAATGCTAGGATCATGGATTTATTTGGCTTCGATGGCCTCAAAAGAGTAAAGATTGAATCTGCGTATGCTGGCGATATCATTACAATTTCTGGGATTGATGATCTATCAATATCAGACACATTATGTGATCGAGATTGCATAGAGTTACTTCCTCCCCTTAAGGTTGATGAGCCAACTATAAGTATGACTTTCCAGGTCAATAAATCTCCTTTTTCAGGAAAAGATGGAAAATATCTTACAAGTCGACAAATTCGGGAACGTTTGGATACAGAGCTAACTCATAATGTCGCACTAAAGGTTGAGGACACGAGCGATCCAGATAAATTTAGAGTATCTGGAAGAGGGGAGCTTCATCTTTCTATCTTAATTGAAAATATGCGTAGAGAGGGTTTTGAATTAGCAGTATCGAGGCCTGAGGTTATTTATCGTGAAATTAATGGTGAGGTACATGAGCCTTGGGAGCAACTCACAGTTGATTTTGAAGAGGAGCATCAGGGAACAATCATGACTAGGTTAGCTGATCGTAAAGGAAAGTTAACCGAAATGATCCCGGATGGAAAAGGTAGGGTAAGATTGGATTACAACATACCCACTCGTGGTCTGATTGGCTTTAGGACAGAGTATTTATCCGCTACCTCAGGAACAGGGCTTATGTATCATGTTTTTGATAGGTATGACGTGCGCATTGAATCCACACTTGGCCAACGAAATAACGGCGTCCTAGTTTCGATGGTAACAGGAAAAGCTCTGGCCTATGCATTATTCAATCTTCAGGAGCGTGGAAAATTAATGGCTAAACATGCGGATGAAGTTTATGAAGGAATGATTATTGGTATCAACAGTAGAACCAACGATTTAAATGTTAACCCCACAAAGGCTAAGAAGTTAGATAATATGAGAGCATCAGGAAACGATGAAAATATCGTACTTACACCACCAATCAACTTTTCATTAGAACAAGCATTGGAATTTATAAATGATGATGAATTGGTTGAAGTGACACCCAGCAATATTCGAATCAGAAAAAAACTACTCACTGAGGTAGAGAGAAAAAGAGCTTCAAGATGACACTGGAGCTCCTAGTGAAATAATGACTGAGCTTTTTTTAATTAATCTGATTTCTCTTGTTTCTTCAGAAAGTGTTTCCAATTAGAAGATAGATTAGAACGCTTATAAGACCGACAGTTAAAGCATAAGGCATTTGTGTTTTTATATGATCGATATGATCTGATGCTGCACCAGTTGATGCAAGAATCGAGGTATCAGATAAAGGTGAGCAATGATCACCGAATACACCCCCACCTGCAATAGCTGCAACTGTTGCATATACTATGTGTGTGATCTCATTTCCTGAAAAATTAAATGCTAAAGGAACGGCAATCGGTATCATTATTGCGTAGGTGCCCCATGAGGTTCCTGTTGAAAAAGCGACAATGGCTGTGATAAGGAATGCCAACATAGGCAACAGTTTTGGCGTCAGCCATGATTCTGTATTGTCAATGATAAAACCCGCGGTATTGAGCATTGCAGAAAGATCATTCAATGAGTATGCGAGAGCTAAAATAATTATAGCCGGCATAATTCCTTTAATACCCATCATGGCAGTATTGATTATTTCATTTAGGGGCACACCCTGAATTCTCATTATTATCCCAGCGACTGAAGACGATAGCAGAAAAGCTTCCATTGGTTTTGCTGAAGAAGTAATCATGAATGAGCCCACAGCAAAACAGATTACAATTAAGACAGGAAAAACAAAATTCCAGAACAAGCTGGTTTGAATACCTTCGAAAGGCTCGATGTTGGTTAGCTCAACTCCCATAAGTGGATTTGCCCCATCTCTCAATAATTTATTTTCATTGATTGCCCTCTGCTCAGCTTCTCTCATTGGGCCAAAGTCAGGTATTACTTTTGTGGCAATTAATCCAACCATAATCACCGCTAGTATTGAATAAATATTGTAAGGGATGGAATATATGAATAGCATCATTGCCTCACCGGCATCTTGAACTGGCCCCATCCCAATCATAAGTGTTGCTACTAAAACGGCCCAGCCGGTTATAGGAACAAGTATACTCACCGGCGCTGATGTTGAATCACATATGTATGCTAGCTTTTCACGAGATATTCTAAACCTATCAGATAGATCCCTCATTGTTGAACCAACAAATAGCGGACTGAAATAGTCACTAAAGTACACAAACATGCCCATAAACCAAGCGATCAATTGAACACGTATTCGAGTCATTTTTTTTGAAGCAATGAATAATGAAAAATTACGGATTGCACCTGTTCTCTGGAAGAATGCAATTGAAATACCAATAAAAAATTCGAGCAAAAGCACCCATGAAAAGTCGGTATTACCAAGCGCATTTTTGAGTAAATTTGGAAATCCAATTAAACCTTGACCAGACACAATCACACCGATTAAACATGCCATCGCCAAAGAAAAGATTGTATTTCTAGTAATAAATGCAAGAAGGATGGCAACACTTGCAGGTATGAGTGATATCACTCCAAAATTTTCCAATGGATCCATGATAGAAAACCAAATTGTATTAGTTAGGTTATATTTCTTTTTTTACTCTTTTACTTTCTATCATTGATATCAATTTAAAGCCAATTTTTCTGAATGGTTCGGGCGGCATTCGGCTTGCCGATCCAAACAATTTTTTAATCTCTGGCACTTTTAATTGATTCGCTGACATGGCCAGTAACTCACCAAATAATGTTCCTTTAACAATTCCACCTCCATTACAACCTGCAGATATATGAATATTATTTTCAATTTCTCCCCATATGGGACCTCCATTGTATGTGAATCCAGTTGTTCCGCCCCAAACACTTTCAAAATTTATATTTGTTAATTGTGGAAATCTTAATTTTAAGCTTTGTTTCAGAAGCATAGATGCATCGACGTTATTTCTTTCGTACCCATAATCATAGAGTGATCTAATCATTAATCTGCCATCAATCGTGAGCCTGAGAGTACTACCTAGTCTGTGTGCCGGCAAAATACCCCAATTTGTCTCAGTGCCGAGTGTGAATAATTCATTTTCTTGAAGAGGTTCTGTAATTGCAGCATAAGTGTATATCGGTGAAATATAACTTCTCATGAAGCCTAATTTTGCACAAAATGCATTATTAGCAATAACAACTTTTTTAGACCGTATTGATGCTTTCGGTGTAATGATTAGCCAACTTTTTTTATCTTGTTTTATCGAGAGTGCCGGCGTATTTTCGTAGAGATCTATACTTTTTGGGAGTTTGTCAATCAGCGCCCTAATTAAGGCTGCAGGTTGAGCGAGATAACAATGAGGATTGTATAAGCCCTCACTGTAATAATTGGTGCCCAATTTCTCGTCTAACTGATCCTTGTTTAATCTGTCATATTCTAAGCCAGATTTTTTAAGAAATTTTTCGTAATCTCTGAGTGATTTTTTTCCTAATTCACTAGCAGCAGCTCTATATGTTCCAGCTCGATGTATTTGACAATCAATTGCCGAATCCTTAACTTCATTAAAAATTTTTTGTGCGGATTTTTCGATTAGTAAATTACATTCCTTCATTCTGTTAATTTGTTCAGCATCAGCATCATTTGCCAACGAAACCTCTAGCAAGAATCCAGAGTTCCTTCCTGAATTATTCTCACCAGAAACACTCGCATCAATAATTGCTATTCGGTCATTAGGGCAAATTTCTCTCCATTTTTTCGCTGCAGCAATTCCTGTATAACCAGCACCAATAATTAGAACATCGGCAGATATGTCATCACAAAGTATCTTTCTTGGCCGATACTCGGGCAAAAGCAGGTCCCATCCGCATCTATTCTTATATTGCGTATAATGATCTATTGAATTGATAATTTTTTGCCCCATGTTTTTGTGATTCTATAGACATTTATCTGCATTTTACCAATAAAATTTGCAGGCAATAAGAATTACACGGACAATTAGTTCCATAACTTGTTTGGAGTTTAATAAATTGAAAAAAACTGATGTTGTGATTATTGGAGCTGGCCCTTGCGGATTGTTTCAAGTTTTTGAATTGGGATTATTGGGCCTCAAAGCAGAAATCATTGATTCGATAAGACAACCTGGCGGTCAGTGTTCGGAACTCTATCCTGACAAACCAATCTATGATATCCCTGCTATTCCAGTATGCACTGGAGAAGAATTGATAGATAATTTATTAAAACAAATAGAACCATTTGATTATGGAATGACACTAAGTGATGAAGTTTCAGAGCTAGAAAAAAAAGAGGACGGAACTTTCTACATAAAAACAATATCAGGAAAAGAGTTTCAGTCGAGTGCTGTTGTTATTGCAGGCGGAGTGGGCTCATTTCAACCAAGAAAATTAAAATTTGGCAATGCGCCTGACTATGAAGGTAGTTCTCTTCACTATAGGATTAAAGATTCTTCAGTTTTTCGTAATAAGAAAATAGCTATTCTTGGCGGTGGTGACTCTGCTTTAGATTGGGCCCTTGATTTGTCTGAAAAAACAGCCGAATTGACGCTCATCCATCGAAGAAATGAATATAGAGCTGTCCCAGATTCAGTCATGCGGGCAAAGAAGTTATCCGAACAGGGAAAAATAAACATTATCGAAAATGCCAAAATGTATGCAATAAATGGCAAAGACAGCCAGTTAGTATCAATACTTGTTGGAAATAATGAATCAGAGGAGTTCACGATCAAAATTGATCATCTTCTAGTATTTTATGGGCTAGCTCCAAAGCTTGGACCTATTGCTGAATGGGGTTTGGATATAAACAGGAAAACCATTAATGTTGATACTGAAAAGTTTCAGACTTCCACAGAAGGGATATATGCAATTGGAGACATAAACTATTACCCAGGAAAGAAGAAACTAATCCTGTCTGGTTTTCATGAAGCTGCTCTGGCTGCTTTTGCTATCAAACAGCGAATTGAGCCTGATAAGAAAGTTCATCTGCAGTATACGACGACCAGTTCAATAATGCATGAAAGACTAGGATTGAAGGAATAAATCCAGAAGCTCAACTACTGGCTACAAATACTTTTGAGCTTTTCAAGATGAGAAGCAAATCCAGATAGATCAAAATATACATTGATGGGCGGCTCAGAATAAGGTTCGATTTCGACTGCCAATTTTGTGATTTTCTTAAATTTATTTATCAGTTCATTTGAGTGTGTACTGGGATTTTGGAAACTAATTTGTCCTGTTTTATCTAGATTAAAACTCAGCCATGTATAGTTTTTACCATCAATTTTTATTCCAATCTCAGTTTTATTGAATGAGGATATATATCTTTTCCAGTTTATTTTTATCGAAATATTTGGGTTGCCTTGTTCGCAATAAAGACTAAGCTCCGGGAATACTTTTTCTGAGTGTTCTAAATTGTTTATCGATGCTTCTGAGGTATTTCTCAATAGAGCGACTACATTCTCTCCTGAGTTTCTTTGGTCGTATATTTTCCAGAGGCTCTCCTGAGCCTGAATTTGAATTGCAGGAATTGTGATAATGGATAGAAAACAGGCAATCTTAATAATAATTTTCATTATAATTTTCTCTGTTAAGTTTTCAGTCATTAAGAATGACTGAAAAAAAAGTGGAATTTTTGATATTGTAAATAAAACATTTAGTAATTCCGAGGTAATTTTATGCCCCTTCAAATAACACGATCAAATAACATGTTTTCTCAATGTTTTTGTTTTTTGTGCGCCGCGGTGTTTCTTTTATTTAACAACGCAAAATCTCAGAATATCAAATCCGAATCAATCCTCATTAAAGGTGGTTGGTATATTGATCTAACGCAAATGAAAAAAGAGAAAAATCGAGGAATTCTCATTCAAGATGGATTAATTGTATCTTTGAATCATGAAGATCAAAAATCCTTAAATAATTTAAGACAGATTAATTTGATAGACTCGCAAACGATTTTACCAGGCATGATTGATATGCATGCCCATTATAATTTCGATTTGGTTGATCAGGGCCGGGTCGATGAGGTGAATTTTAACGGTATGATTTTTCTAGCTAACGGCGTTACATCCACATGGTCAGCAGGTGAATATAATCCGGAGAGAGTAATAAAACATAGAGATTCAATTAATAAAGGAGACAAGCTTGGTCCGAGAATATTCAATTCAGGTCCCTATTTTGGGGGTTTTAGATGCGAATACAATGTTAAGGCTGCAGAGGATGACTGCGTAGCATGGCCAAATGATATTTCTGAACAAGAAATCAGAAATGAGGTGAATAAATGGGCGCAGAAAGGTGTGATCAGCATCAAGATTAAACAGGCAACCCCTGGTGAGGCAAAAATATTAATAGAAGAGGCACATAAGAACGGCATGACAACTGCAGCACATCTTGCGAATTATTACGGTGAGTATGATGTAGATCTTAGAGATGCCATTTTGATGGGATTAGACCGCGTTGAACATCAGATTACACTTGGGAATGGCGGCGAAAAGAGCAAAGAAATGGATCAAATGATTGACCTGATGATAAAAAGGAAAATTTATTATGATGCCAATCTTCAGATGTATGGAGGGATAAATTTAAGAGCACAAATTCCAGATCTGGTTTGGACTGATGAATCAAAATATTTTACTCCATACGCTCAATCCCTGTTAAAAGAGAGAGGCGATCCTCCTCCAGAATCTGAAGAAGCAGAATTTAATCAGCGAGTTGTAGAATTAATTACTTTCTTTGAAGAAGGAGGGCAAGATCTGATGATTGTGGGTACTGACGAGCCAGTGTATACCACCTTATTACCAGGATTTGCTTATCACAGAGAGCTATATGCAATGCAGTATTTTGGAATTCCCGCCATTAATATTATAAAAGCTGCAACAATCAATGCAGCAAAGTCACTGGGCATTGAAGATATATTAGGTTCAATCGATGTTGGAAAAGAGGCAGATCTGGTAATCATAAATGGAGATCCAATATCTGATATAAGAAACGCAAGAAATATTGAATTCGTAATTAAAGAGGGTGTTATCTATGATCCAGTTTTATTATTGAATTCGGCAGAAGGAATGATTGGCCCAAAGAATTCTGAAGAACATAGTGCCTGGCAACTCTCTATTGAACCATTAAGAAAATACTAATGTTCAAATGAAAGTGTTAAGAATTAAATTTAAGCTTTTGATGTGCTCATTAGTATTATTTTTAGTTCCAGATCCATTGATTCAGGATTTAAAAGCTGACGGAAAAGGAATCTTTGGTTCCGAGTGCGCTCGCTGTCACTCCAACGAGAATATTAAAGAATTCATTCAAAAAAAATGGATTGGACGATCTATGATGGATTTTTTCTTGGAGAATAAGAACACTATGCCAGCAGGATCACCTGGCTCACTTGCAGATCAAGAATATCTTCACCTGTTGAAATATATGTTTGATATTGCTGATGTAGAGGTTTCCTCCTTAACTATCGATAACATCACTTCTATGAAGATTGAATATAGAGAAAATAGAAATTCAGCTCCAGATATTGAATGGAAGAACTTTGGTTCAGGATTAAATGCTCAAAGATATGTGCCATTAAGTGAGATTAATAAAGACAATGTAGGTGACCTAGATATAGCTTGGAGATGGAAGACAGATAACTTTGGCCCCTCTCCAGAAATCAGAAATGTATCGATGCCAATCATGAGAGATGGAAAAATTTTTATCGGTGTGGGATCTACTAGAAATATTGTTTCAATAGATGCTGAATCTGGTCAAACACTGTGGTTGTGGAGAGCAAATGAGGGAGATAGATTTAATCAAGCAGCCCGAAAAGATTCAGGAAAAGGTATTTCTTATTATGAAGATGAGGATGGAAAAAAATTTGTCATAGTCGTTACCCCGGGTTATTTTCTCGTGAGTCTGGACGCTGAAACGGGGCTACCTAATCCAAAATTTGGCGAAAATGGTCGAGTGGATTTAACTAAGGGTCTAAGAAGAGCGGTAGATCGCAATTTAGATGTGGGTTTAACTTCACCAGCATTGGTTGTTGAAGATGTAATCGTAGTCGGCTCTGCTCATGATGTGAGCTTCCGCCCCCCCTCTAAAGCCAATGTTAAAGGGGACGTTCGTGGATTTGATGCCAGTACTGGAAAATTATTGTGGACCTTTCATACGATTCCAGAACCTGATGAGGCTGGTTATGAAACATGGTTAAATGATTCTGCTCTTTACACAGGAAATGCAGGTGTTTGGGCTCCTATGTCAGCTGATACCGAAAATGGGCTTGTGTATTTACCTGTTGAATCAGCCACGGGAGACCAATATGGTGGAGATCGTCATGGAAACAATCTCTATGCAAACAGTCTTATTGCCTTGGATTATATGACAGGAGAAATGAGATGGTATTTCCAATTAATTCATCATGATATTTGGGATTGGGATAATCCAACAGCACCTATACTGGCTAATCTTCCTGACGGAAAAAAGATTGTTGCTCAAGTTACAAAACAAGGTTTTGTGTATGTGTTTGATCGAATAAATGGGAACCCTATTTGGCCTATAAATGAAACCCCTGTTCCTCAAACAGATGTTGAGGGCGAGTGGACTTCACTTACCCAACCAATTCCAGAGTTACCATTACCTTTTGAAAGACAGGGCGTTACAAGGAACGATTTAATTGATTACACCCCTGAGATAAGAAGAGCGGTTGATGATTTATTGACAAAATATCGGATTGGACCTCTTTTCACGCCACCGTCCATTGTGGGTGCAGAAGACGGTACTGATGGCACTCTTAGTTTGCCACATTTATTAGGTGGCGCGAATTGGGAGGGTAGTGCATATGACCCAAATAGCTCACTTTTATTTGTCCCTTCTCAAACCAGAGTGGGTTTAATGCAATTGGTTCATGAACCTGAATCTTCAGACATAAGATATATCTCTGGGAACGATCCAGAACCTAAGATTTTTGATCTACCCATTGCGAAACCACCATGGGGAAGGATAACAGCTATAGATCTGGTAACTGGGAAACATCAATGGTCCATTGCAAACGGAGATACCCCTAAACATATTAAGGATAACCCGGCTCTTGTTGGAATTGATCTTCCAAGAACAGGTAAACCAATCAGGTCAGGTATTCTAGTTACAGATACACTGCTTTTTGCTGGAGAGGGGTTTGGTGGTGAACCGGTATTCAGAGCTCATAATAAACTTACAGGTGAAATTATAGCTGAGATTTCGTTACCTGCAACACAGACAAGTCCACCCAGTTCTTATCGTCTAAATGGAAAACAATATATTGTCATGACCGTTTCTGATGGGAAAAATCCTGCAGAATTAATTGCGTTGTCGTTAACTTATTAACTTCAATAATTTTTATTTAAGATGTTAATATAAATTTATGGAGATCAATTAAATGCGAATAATTATATTAGTCATATCCGTTCTATTTTTCCAAGCAATCAGTGCCGATGCAGTCATTTTGCCAATGCGGGAGAGAGCACAAGTTATTGATGAGATAATTGATGAAAGAATTGAGACAGTTCTTCCAGGCCTGATGGAACGAACAGGAATTGATATGTGGATAATCATTTCTAGAGAATATAATGAAGACCCAGTATTGAAAACATTCTTGCCATCAACTTGGCAGACAGCAAGAAGAAGAACCATATTGTTAATTTATAATCCAGGTAGCGGCAAACCACTTGAGACCCTTGCAGTCGCTAGGTACGGTGTAGGTAAGACATTCATTAAGGCTTGGGACAAGGAGCTACATGGCGATCAATGGAAACGTCTAGCTGAATTAATTGAAGAAAGAAATCCAAATAAAATTGGAATTAATTATTCAGATACATTTGCATTAGCTGATGGGATAACTCACACAGAACATGACTTATTCCTAGAATCACTGAACCCTGCCCACAGAGATAAGGTAATTTCAGCAGAAAAATTAGCTGTAGGATGGTTAGAGACGAGATCAAAGACCGAAATGATAATTTATCAACAGATTTGCCGTATCGCCCATGAAATTCTTGCGGCAGGGTTGACTGATGAGGTAATCCAGCCTGGAATTTCAACCACCAATGATGTTGCATGGTGGTATCGTGATCGAATAAGAGAGTTGAAATTAACTGCTTGGTTTCATCCTTCAGTTTCAATACAGAGAGAGGCAAGTCCTGCATTGGATGCAAAATCTTCAATATTGGCCAGACATGACGACAATATTATTATGCCAGGTGATTTACTACATGTAGATTTTGGAATTACATATCTCCGTTTGAACACAGATACGCAACAGCATGCCTATGTTCTAAAGACTGGAGAAAATAAAATTCCCGACGACTTAAAGATCGCAATGCAAAATGGCAATCGTCTCCAAGATATACTGACCGGAGAAATTGCTGTTGGTAGAACAGGGAACGAAGTTTTGGCAAGCGCCCTAGGAAAAGCCAAAAATGAAGGTATTACACCATCTATATACACTCATCCAATTGGGTATCATGGACATGGTGCTGGATCTACCATTGGTATGTGGGATCAACAAGGGGGTGTTCCAGGTGGAGGAGACTATCCAATTTACCCCAACACTGCATATTCCATTGAGCTGTATGCAGAAACGAACGTTCCAAGTTGGGGAAAACCAGTAAGAATTAAACTTGAGGAAGATGCGATGTTTGACGGTAATAGTGTTTATTATATTGATGGACGTCAGAAGGAAATATTTCTCATTCCCAGACAAGCCCCACAACAATAAACAAGGAATTAAGATGAAGCCATTAGATGGAAATAATAATTCAATATCAAAACTAACAAGAAGAGGTTTCCTAGGTGCAAGTGCAGGTATTGGCTCCCTAGCACTAGCCAATAATAAATTATTCGCAGAAACAATCTCATCAGTTTACCCAGCAAGACAAATAGACGAGATTCATGGGTGGGGAAGCCGTCCCGGTATGGTTAGTATTGGTTTCAATGAAAATCCATATGGACCCTCACCACGTGCTATTAGAGCTGTCACAGATTCCATCATGGATGTCAATCGATACGACTTTGTTGCGTATACAAATCTTGAGAATGCAATTGGTGATCATCTTGGTTTAGAAAAAGACCCAAATCCAGCTTTTGGGGCAAACCCATTGTTTGGAAAAAGCCTCTATCCTGTGTATGTTGAGGGAGGTTCCAGTTTTATATTAAATCAAGTAACAATGCTTTATGGTGTTAAGAATGGTGCAGGTGAAATTATAGAAATTGATCCTGGTTATGGAGGAGTGACCAGAGCTGCCATGTCGCTCCGATCCCAGTTTGGCGCTGAAATAAAAATAAAAAGAATTCCAACTACTTCAAAATTTGTACATGATCTAAAAGCAATGGAGGAAGCAATCACAGACAATACTACTCTTGTGGTGATTACCAATCCAAACAATCCAACTGGAACACTTCTCTCATATCAAGAGTTGGAGAGATTTATCAATAATATTCCAAGACATGTTACTTTGCTTATTGATGAGGCATACATCGATTTTGTGAGAGAAGACAATTATGAAACAGGGATTTCTTTGGCGCTGAAATATAATAATGTGATTGTCACCAGAACATTTTCAAAAATGTATGGATTAGCGGCTATGAGAATTGGTTACGCAGTCGCTAGTAAATCAATAATTTCTGATTTACGCGCATCAGGAAACAGCTGGGGCCTTCCCAGCATCAATTGCTATGCTGCAGCTGCTGCCTTAAAAGATTTATCCTTCACTAGACAGGTTAAAAGACTTACGGGTGAAACAAAGGACTATTTTTACAGAGAACTTGATATTCTTGGCTTGAATTACATACCCAGTCATTCCAGCTTTGTGTTGGTAAATGTTGAGGAGGACGCACAAGCATTTCAGAAGAAACTGATGGAAAAAAATGTCAGAGTAAGAGCCTATGACAATGATGCGATAAAAAATTACATTCGCGTCACACTAGGTACGCTGGATGAGATGCAAGTCACAGTTGATGTGATAAAAGAAGAGCTAAAAGCATAAACATAATAAAATTATTATGATATAAAATATCAATGACAACATAGGAGAAAATAATGTTATTGAATCTAGTTAAAAAAGATTTATCAGGCGTAATATTGCTAATCTTGTTATCTACGTCCTTGTTCGCTCAAGAACATCCTTGGAGGGCAAATAACGAATGGGCCAAAATGCCTGCTGAAAGGACATGGGGTTCAACGAGCGCTGTCTTTCCAGGAAAAGATGGTACGATGTGGGTAGGAGAGCGATGCGGACAAAATAGTTGTGTCGGATCAGATGATGATCCCATTCTTCAGTTTGATCGCGATGGCAATGTCATAAAAAGTTTTGGTGCAGGAATGATTGACTGGCCACACGGTATTTTTGTAGATAAAGAAAATAACATTTGGATAACAGATGCTGCTTGTCCAGGATGCAGTAACGCACCTAGAAATCAGGGGAAATTAGGGCATCAGATTATTAAGTTTAGCTCTGAAGGCGAAGTCTTGATGACGCTTGGGAAACCAGGAGTTAAGGGAGATGGTAATTACGAATTTAATATGCCATCTGATGTTTTGGTTGCACCAAATGGCGATATTTTTGTTGCGGACGGTCATGGCAGTTCTGGAAATAATCGAATAGTGAAATACGATAAAAACGGAGAATTCATTAAAACATGGGGTGTAACTGGAGCCGAAAGAGGAGAGTTTAGAGATCCTCATGCACTTGCAATGGATTCAGAGGGAAAACTGTATGTAGGTGACAGAGGAAATAGCCGTATTCAGATATTTGATCAAGACGGAAGCTGGATAGCAACATGGACACAATTTGGAAGGCCAAGTGGTTTATTTATCGATAAAAATGATGTTTTGTATTCTGCAGATTCAGAATCACATGTTCCATGGTCTGGAAATTGGGGATGGAAAAGAGGTATACGAATCGGAAGCACAAAAGATGCTTGGGTTGTATTCTTCATCCCAGATCCCGGTCAACCCGATCTGAATGGAAGCACAACAGCAGCTGAGGGTGTTGCAGTTGACGACCAAGGAAATATATATGGAGCGGAGGTCGGTCCAGAACAATTAGTACGATATGAGCATATTGGGTGGAGACCTTAAAATAAAAAAACCGGCCATTTGGCCGGTTTTTCTTCTATTTTCATATATGCCTCAAAACCGAGATGAGGTTATATATAGATTGGATCGTGCCCAGCTGTCATTAAAATCCTGATTGATAGCCGGATCGTCAATTCCTTGGCCAGCCAACGCTTGCTTTAAACCATATAAAGACCACCCATTATGGGGGTGTTTTTCAAGTTCTCCTCGGTATATTGACTCAGCTTTTTCAAATTCACCTGAATCAATCAAGGCAGCTCCAAGCCAATGGCGAGCAGAAAATGGCAATGGACCAGGTTCACTAAATCCAAGAGTGTTTTCAGTATTAACACCAGCCTCAAAAGACTGAATTGCACCTTCTAGATCACCCTCTAATATTTTTATCTCGCCTTGGAGGATATAAGCAACGACAGTGACCAAAGTTGATTTGTAGTCACCTCTGAAGTACTCAGAACCAAGATCACCCTCAGCAGCCTTAAATAAATCACTTTCAACCTCTCTAGCCGTTTTGCTGTCACCCATTTTTAAACTTGCGTAACCTTTGGCAAATTTATACAGAGCAACAGAGAAAACATCTTCCGGTATATTCTTATTATCAAGAACGTCTTGGAATCGACCAAATCTTATTTGAGTTAGTGTCTCATAAGGCGCCATATCTGTAATTTCTCTGTAATCCTTCCCTGCCTGGATAGCGACTGCACCCTGACCGTCGTAAGCTGCTCCATATAAAAGCATATGAAGGTTGTGTGCTGCCCCATAAGAGAAACCCTTGTTTGATTTAGCCATGATATCTGATTGAGATGCTTTGATACTCGTTGTGACATTTTTACCCCACATTCCTGTTCTATTATAAGTATGAGCAGGCATATGTTGAATATGACTTGCAATTGGAACAGCATCACTCAATTTATCAGCACAGGGTACAGCCCTTTCAGGCATAATTGTTGACTCAGTTGCATGAATATATAAATGACATGCTCCTGGATGCGAAATATTCTCATCAAGCACTCCAGTTAGCACACTATGAAGCCTTATCAATTCTGGTGTTTCAGCTCGATAACCACGTCTCTCTTCAAGCATAAACAGTGCTTGACCATAAATACTAGCTATTTCATGATTTTTAGGATATTTCTTATAAAGTCCCGCAACTTCGTCAGCATAAGCTTGATAGGTTGGCTGTCTTTTTTGTTTATCATTTGCTATTTCTGTAGTCCAATTCTCCGGATATCTGACTAGTGAAGCCATAATTAAATCATATTCCATCGGTGAGGTATTTCCATCAGCGATTTCGGCGGCTTTCATAATTGCAGTCCTGGCTCTCATTCCTTTTTCGGTTGTCATATGTCCATTTAAAAATGATCCTAGAGCAAATGCTTCACCCCAATAACACATAGCACAATTTGGGTCTATTCTTCTTGCCTCGGCCATAGACCGTGCGGCTTCATTTACATTATATGCCCATCTCAGTTGCATGCCTTGTTTGAAATAGTCCTGCGCTCCTTGCTCTGAAGTTGTAACTTTCCATTCCCATTCACCAAGCGCCTCAGGAATATAATCAATTGGTTTATCGTAACTACTCTCCATCATCATTGATGAGTGAACCCCAACAGGAGCAGATAAGGGTGCGGACTTTATTGATGTTTCCTTGCTTTTTCCAGGAACAAGCTGATTAACACCCGACATGACCGAGTCCTTAAAATTAGTTATTTTTTGTTGAGTATTAGTACATCCTGATATAAGGGAGAATACTGAAATAATTATAATTATATTTTTCATGTAAATGCCTATGTTTGTGTGAAAGTGATTTTCAATTAATTCAAGATGCATTAAAGACTAATATGCATCTTGTTGTTATTCAAGATTCTTTTCAAAATTTAACAAATATTTTTATTGAAAGGATGATGCTAATATCATAAATAAAAAAATTCATTCGATATGAAAAAAAATAACGGAAAAAAGAAGTTGATAGCTGGTGTTCTAGGTGGAATGGGCCCTTTGGCGACGGTTGATTTTATGTCAATGGTAATCGATCTTTGTCCGATAGTAACTGAAGACGATCATGTAAGGCTTTTGGTCGATCAAAATCCCCATATTCCAAATCGTCAGATAGTGTCTAACATCAAATCAAAAAACATTGGATCAATGCTTGCTGATGGAGCTTTGAAATTACAAAATGCCGGAGCAGATTTTATCGTTATGCCTTGCAATACAGCTCATATGTTCTCAGATGATATAAAGACTAGAATAAATATTCCTTTCATACACATAGTTGATGAAACCATTAATGAAATAACAGCGTATTTTCCCGACAAAAAATCCGTAGGTATCTTGGCAACATCAGCTTGTATCAATGCCAAGATTTATCAGGATGGCTTAACTGTTAACAACAAAAAATTTCATCTACCCAGCGAATCTTATCAAGATGAATGCATGAAAAGTATCTTTGACATAAAAGAAGGAACCGAAATCTCAAATCCTGCAGATTCAATGTATAAAGTTGCTAATCATTTAACTGAAAAAGGTGCTGAGATTTTAATTGCAGGGTGTACTGAAATTCCGCTTGTATTAAAAAATGAGGATCTTAATGTTCCGCTTATATCCTCCACAGAGGTTTTAGCAATAAAAACCATAGAGTATGCTAACCATATAAAAATAGAGAGAAACTATAAAAAGGAATAGATTATGTTGTTATCACGTTATCCTAGGGTTTCATTGGCTCATTTGCCAACACCTTTCGAATATCTTCCAAGATTAACAGAGTATCTAAATGGACCAAACATCTATGTAAAGAGGGATGATTGTACGGGTTTGGGTACGGGCGGGAACAAAACTAGAAAACTTGAGTTCTTGATTGCAGATGCTATTGAAAAGAAGGCTGATGTAGTAATTACCCAAGGAGCAGTGCAATCAAATCATGCCAGACAGACAGCAGCAGCTGCTGCAAAAGTTGGCATGAGATGCGAGTTAGTTTTTGAAAAAAGAGTTACTGATGCATCATCTGCTTATATGGAGTCAGGCAACGTTTTCTTGGATAAACTTTTTGGTGCAAATATTCAAGAGGTTGAGAGTGGTTCCGACATGAATAAAGAGATGGAGAATATCAGTTCAGCTCTAAGGGAGGAGGGGATGAATCCCTATATCATTCCTGGTGGAGGATCAAACTCAATTGGCGCCCTGGGTTACGTTGATTGTGTTTTTGAATTAATTGGTCAGGCGAACACCATGAATGTTGTTATAGATACAATCATTCATGCAACTGGAAGTGCAGGCACACAAGCAGGGATTGTAGTTGGTGCAAAAGCACTTAATAGTAAGATCCCAGTTTTGGGAATAGGGGTAAATGCTGATAAAGAGAAGCAGGAAGAGAAAGTTTACCAACTTGCCTGTGAATTATCTGATTTTATGGGTCTGCCAGGATTGGTAGAACGAAATGATATAGTTGCAAACTGCGACTACGTCGGAGATGGCTATGGCATTCCAACTGATGAGATGAATGAGGCCATATTATTGCTAGCTAGACAAGAAGGACTATTGTTTGACCCAGTATATAGCGGTAAAGGTTTAGCTGGAATGATAGATCTCATTAATAAGGGGTATTTTAAAAAACAAGAAAATATAGCATTTATTCACACAGGTGGTTCGGCAGGACTTTTTGCTTATCATGATCTTCTCAAGACCTGATAAATTATATTTTTTAAAGAGTTAAGTTTTGTTAATTAATTGCATTAGAGCTAGAAAAGGAATCTGCTTAGCATTAGAATCATTCAAGATTTATATAGAGATATTCATTGGTAAAGGGGTTCCTTTATGTTCCTGAAG
>CABYDR010000007.1 GCA_902517795.1 uncultured Woeseiaceae bacterium
AGAAGAATCCGAGGAAGAAAGCTCAGACTCTGAAAATGAAGAAGAATCTGATACGGAAGTGGGCGATGACGAAGAATCGGATGACAGTGGTTCGGATGACTCAGGCAGTGATGACAGTGGAAATGAGGATGGCGGTTCGGATGCTTCTGCCGATAGCGAAGACAGCGGTATGGAAAATGAAACCGAAACTGAAGTAGAAAATGAAACCGAAACTGAAGTAGAAACAGAAATTGAGACTGAGACAGAGGCGCAACCCCAAGTCAACGAAGGCGCACTGGACTCCTCAGGAATCTCAGACAACTCCTCCAATGCCGATCCCGACACGCTCTCAGTGGCGGACGATTTTGCCGGCGACGTTGAAATTGAGGTCGAAGACGAAACCAACGACGAAAGCGCTACCGAAGAAATTACTGAAGAAACCACCACTGTGGCTGCCGAGACCACCGTGGAAGATACTGCCACCAAAACCGTTGAGGTTATTGGTGTGTTTGAAACCGAGATTCAACAAAACATCACCGTTATGGATGAGAACAGCGCTGCAACCAAGGTAGCCAGCATCTTAATCGACAATCCATCTGACATCGCTTATAAGGTCGACATAACGGGCACTGGAAGTAATAGCTTTATTTATGATAAAGACAACAATGAATTACGTTATAACGGTAGCGCTGACTTTGAAAGTCAAGCACGTTATGAGTTGGTTTTGGTGTTTACCAAATTAAATAACAACGAAGTAATCAATATTCCCATCAATATCGATGTCAATGATATCAATGAGGAACCGGATTTAATTGCCACTCTAGCCGCAGCTAACTTCAGTGAAGATTCGGTTGTAGGCACCACTGTAATGACCGCATCAGCTAACGATCCAGAAGGGGGCGCTGTTACCTTTTCTCTTGGTGGTACCGATGCTGATCTGTTCTCAATTGATGCTAATGGTACGGTCAGAATTGCCTCATTGCTTGATTATGAGACCAAAAAAAATTACAGCATTACTGTTACTGCGTCAGATGGTATCCACAGTTTATCCAAGGCAATGGCCATATCGTTAACCGACATTAACGAAAATCACAGTGTGAATGTGACGGTGTCCGATGCCTCACTTACCGAAGCATCTGTTGTAGGCACCACTGTTGCCATCACCAGCGTCATCGATCCAGAAGGGGGCACGATAACCTACTCCCTTTCTGGCACCGATGCGAATAAGTTCACTATCGATGCCGATGGCACAGTCAAGACCGCCTCATTGCTTGATTATGAGACCAAAAACAATTACAGCGTGGTCGTGAACACCACCGCCGATGGTATCACCGTCTCCAAGACCATCTCCGTGAATATCAACAACATCAATGAAGCGCCGACACTCTCGGCCAACTTGGCTGCCGCCAACTTTGCTGAGAGCTCAGCGGTCGGCACCACTGTTGCCACTGCCTCGGCCAGCGATCCCGAGTCAGGCGCTATAACTTACTCACTTACCGGCACCGATGCCACTAAGTTCTCGATCGCCAGCAATGGCACCGTGACCATTGCCAGTCTTTTAGATTACGAGACCAAGTCCAGTTACAGCATCACCGTGAACGCTTCAGATGGCACCAATACTGCCTCCACCATGCTCGCCATCTCGGTCACCGATGTGTTACTGGATAGTTTGGTTACCGCTTTACAAAATACGCTCTTCACCGAGTCCAGTGCCAACGGCACTGCGGTGGCATCCGTCTCTTCGATCGCCAATAGCAACAATGAGGCTTTGGTGTATACGCTCAGTGGCACCGGCAGCAACAAATTTACTGTTAACGCCAGTACCGGTGCCATCACCAACGTCTCGGCATTGGATTTTGAAGAAGCCAGAAGTTACAACCTGACTTTAACCGCAACCGGTCAGAGTTCAGGCGATACCGCCAGCAGCACCATCACCGTGCCGGTTAAAAACGTCGAAGAGTTGCAGTCGATGACCTTGCGCTACTCACCGGTTGCGCTCAGTCCTTCTCGCACTGGTTTTAGCGCCACCGCCACCCGTGATGGCGGCCCCTCCGGCACCAACTTAGGGAACTTCACGCAAGAACAGGTGGTCACGGCCACGGCAGCCACAGCCGATAGCAAATACCTGACCAGTTACCACAACGGCAGCAACATGACTACACCGGTGTCAATCGTTAGCGGCGATGGCGTCAAGTATGACACCACGGTGGATAACTTTGATTTTAAATATTTTTATCCGCTTGGTGCCACTGAAGGTGTTGGGCAGTATCAGTTCTCGCCCGGACAACAAAATCTAGATGGTCATTACAAAACCGTGGATGCACAAAGCCAAGTGGTGTTGGATATTGCACAGAGCGAAGTGGTCTCAGCGGGTCGTTTGAGTAGCGGTAAAGTGTATTGGATGGTGACCGATAAGAATGCAGCCAGCATGAACTTCAATTCACGGCAATCAAATGCTGCTGATCTTGATGTGCTGTTTCTGCATAATTACGCCTCCTCAGCTAATGCAATGAATGATGAGTGGGGTTGGAAGAAATTGATCACCGCTTATGGCATGGATTTTTCTCATAGCTTTTCCTCATATAATGCGATGCAGAATGCAGCAGATGATCTCGATGATTATGAGATTATCGTTGATTCACGTATGAGCTATGGAAACGCCAGTGATGACGCATTATTTGAGAATTGGATGAAGGACGACGGCAGTCTTCTTTATGTCAAAATGTTTTCGGAAAGGATAGGCGGCAACACCATAGAAGCCAGAACGCATGCTTTTTTGCAAACCATTGGTGGTGGAATCACGATTTCAGGAGATATTGATGAGGATGGCGGTACCCCTAATTACGGTGGTATCGTCGATGCGAATTTGTTTTCTTCAGATTCTATCTATTACGGTTTAAACGGGTTTATTTACGACCCCGCGGCGATGGGAAGACGTTTATCTGCTGCCACCAATGGTCAACTGTTGTTCAATAAAGCACAAGGCGATGGTGATGCCAACCTCTATTCGGCAGCATATTTTAAGGCTGAGGATCTCGAGTCCGGCGTGAACGCAGACATGTTTATTCATAATGATATCGGCGGAATAGGCGGTAATCACTCTACATATTACACCAGTCAAAATAATGAGGACATCGCTTTTTGGCTCCTTGATAGACATACATTGAGCGGGTATTCTTCCCAGCAATACCACACTTTCAACGATCAGATCACCCTGACTGGAGATGTCTTCACCGATGCCATGTACAACAGTTTTACCAGCAGCAATAAACGCGTCATCGCTTTAAATCCCATACCGATCGAGAATCATTTGGCATCGGGCACCAACGATGACTTTTTCTATCCGAGTTTTTTCCCATCGGGTATGTACTCAAGCGCTTCTATGGACTTTAAAAGCTTGGGTCCAGATTACTGTGCTGCGGTGGGCAACAATACCAGTACGTGTAACACTTACGCGAATAATTACGACTGGGCCGAGCAATTACTCGATGTTAATCAGACTGTTTATACCAGCCGATTCGACGCCAGCAGTTCTGAGATGCCCGAAGGCACCTCTCAATGGTATCAAGTCCTGAACCCTGCCGGTAAAGGCGTCGGTTTACAGGCACAACTTTCCATTCAGGACTCGTATGACGGTGCTGGTGGCTCTACCACCCGCGATGATCAACAAAGTTACTTAGGCGTCATGATCAGTAGTCTAGATAAACGGAGCAATGACCTCACTCGATATAACGTTGGGGACACCGGTCAGCAATTAGAAGGCAATCATTACTGGTCGTATCAAAAACGCACCAACGCCACCAACGATGGCTTGGGTGTGCAACTGGGCAGCACCCCGATTGAATGTGCATCCAGTTCTGATGTGGGGTGTTTTTTAGGACGCGATAACACTACCAATAACCGCCCGTTGGCTTTAATGGCTACCAGTTCTGATCCCTACAAAAATGGTGACATGACCCTCGGCGTCAAATACGACACCAATAGTGATAGCTGGGCAACCGACACCATCAATCAAATGGTGACCAGTAATGCTATTTCAGGACGTCTATCAGGCGTTAGATCTGCCTTAAAATTTAATTGGTCTTATGGTGACTACATTACAAGTAATACGAATTGTGCTGATAACACCTGCGCTATTCACTCCTTAGAAGCGGGCGATGCCTTTGCTGTCAGCACAATGTTCTACCTTCCAGAAAGTGATGGCAATCAAACCCATCCACTTTGGGGGACCAAGTGGTCTAGCGGAAATGGTAACGTTGATAGCGGTGAAGTTTACATGCATATCGAGAATAACCGGATAAGATTTGGCGGCGGCCGCATGTCTTCAAATTACATCAAGTTTAATGGAATCGATGATTTAACCGAAGGCCAATGGTACGGTTTGTATTTAACTTATGATGGCGGCAGTCTTACCCATTATCAAGAATTTAATTGTTGCATGACGATTAAGTTGGTGGATCCGGTAACTGGCGTGGTAACCACTGCGGCAGGCTCGCAACAAAACGGCAATAACCCTAACCACTGGTTTACTGGCTCGGCAAACAAACGTTATTACATTGGTAATAATCATATTTCAAACAGCAACGATGACCAACTGATGATTGCCAACAACATTCAGACGACATTGCAAGTTGGCCAACCTCAATCTGATGCCGAGATTGCGATGATGATTACAAACCCCAAACAATGGGTGACCGATTACAAGATCGGAAAAACAGCGCGCCTCTCCGAGTCATCCGGTACCTTTACCTTTGCCTTAGAGGACACCAATTCTTATAACGCAACTCAAGTATATATCTTGGGTGATGGATACCATGATTATATGTGGCACTGGAATGGTGATTTAATGGTGTTTAATTACATCGACCGACCAACATGGGCTAATCCTGGTGTTTGGAGCTATCCAAACAACGGCAGCTACTACGTTGGTGGTATGCTTGCTGGTAATACTGGTTTTCAATATAGTGGAACCGATGTTGAGATTTGTTGTACTGAAGAGGATTACAAATCCATCTCCGATTTTAGACACACCGATTTTTATTCTTCCACCGCCACCACTTATTATGGATTTTTTAGTGGCCTCATGGAGTTTGATGTTTCCGGCACCGGTAATGACCAGCTCGCCTCCATACGATCGAATAGCACGCTGACGTCAATTAATTTTGACACCACCAACGACGATGTCCAGGTGGCAGCACCGCTAACTGTCTCAAAACTACCCGGTAATAACTACACCAACACTTGGGACAAGGTAGATGAGGGCGAGCTGGTTCTTAATTTCGGTGATGCCGACAACAGCAATGCCAAGTCGGCTTATCTCTCCAATGAAGTCTTTGCCGCAGAGATACAGGACAATGGCACCCAGATCGACGGCTCCTCCGGTAGCACCAACAATTTGGCGGGGGTGATGGTAAGTTACAACACTTTAGATAAAGAAGATTCGGATTTATTCCACACCAATGGCAATGACCCGATGCCCAATACCGAATATTCAACCTGGGGTTTTTGGGCTATGGGTGCAGTGGATGTCTCTCCCAACAGCGGCAATCAAACAGCAGCGGTGCATTTGGGCACCTGGGTTGCCGGTGAACTGCTGGCCAACAATAATATCCCTACTTCGGGCTCGGCCAACATGAGTGGTGCCGCAGTGGTCAAAGCCGCATATCGTCATAACTCAAGTGACAACACTTACGATGTACACAAATACACTACCACTGCGGATGTGGCCGCCACCTTTAACTGGGGTTCCAGTGCTTACACTGGTACCTTAGCGTTCACCAACTTTGATGATAAGAACCCGATTGTTGTCAACGCCGGCTTTACTTCTTTTAACGTCAGTCTTAACAGCAGCAACGGTCTTACCAGCAGATATACTGGTGCTTCCACCACCACCATCCAAAACGGTTGGTTGGGTGGGGCAGCTGTGGAAGGCGCGCTCTATAAAAGTACTTACCCAGATGAGAGTGGCGGTCGCATTAATGTCAGTTTATATAAGAATGGCCCACTAAATGGTCAAGGAGCAAATGACTTTTATGTGGCAGAGGGTATTTACCTAGTCGATTAAATGTGGGTTAATACTGAAATAGAAATATAAAAAATCAAACAGGAGAGCAATGTGAGTTTTGTCGATTTTTTCTTAAAGATACGCAACAGTAAAGCGTTTAACACTATTGTAATATCAGTGATACTGGCGTCGGCTTTTTATGCTGGTGTTACTACTTATGATCTACCAGACAATTATGAAGCGGCATTAAACTTTTTTGATTACTCGATCACAGTATTTTTTGTCATTGAAATATTGATTCGTTTGATGTCTGAGAAACGCTTGGTGGATTTCTTTAAGAGCGGCTGGAACGTGTTTGATTTTATCATCGTCACGGTCAGTTTGATCCCAGTCGGTGGTGCAGAGACAGTGTTTGTGGCTCGATTGTTGCGTATTGTCAGAATCCTTCGTGTGATTACGATTGTGCCAGAGTTCCGCCGCATTATTGATGGGCTTATTAAAACCATACCGCGTGCAGGCTTTATTATTCTCTTGATGTCGATCTTCTTTTATATCTGGGCAGCCATCGGTTCGTTGATGTTTGATGAGATCGATCCGTCGCGTTGGGGCAACATTGGCAGTGCCATGTTGGTGTTATTGCAAATGATCACCTACGATGACTGGGCGGCCGTTATGCGGGATGTATTGGAGGTTTATCCATGGGCGTGGATCTATTTTGTGAGTTTCTTGATCTTGAATGCCTTTATTCTCTTTAACATGGTGATTGGTATTATTGTTGATGTCATGGCAAGAGAAGCGCAAGCTGAACACATGGCAGAATTACAACAAAACCCGACCAGTGTCGACGAATCTGACCCGCAAGCGTAGTCAGTAATTCAAATGCACGGCATATCTCGGGATCATGAGTTTATGTCGTTGGCTCTGGCCGAAGCACACGTTGCTGAAAAACAGAATGAAGTCCCAGTGGGAGCCATTGTTGTAGTTGAAGATAAAGTGATTGCCTCGGGATTCAATCGCACCATTGTGGATTGTGATCCCACTGCACATGCTGAAATGGTGGCCATTCGTAAAGCCGCAAAAGAAATTAATAATCACCGTCTCAACCAAGCCACCGTG
The DNA here is from genome assembly GCA_902517795.1 of uncultured Woeseiaceae bacterium. Taxonomy (GTDB): domain Bacteria; phylum Pseudomonadota; class Gammaproteobacteria; order Steroidobacterales; family Woeseiaceae; genus SP4260. The sequence continues at coordinate 7,100 of CABYDR010000007.1, forward strand.
TTCGTTACCTTGGAACCCTGCGCCATGTGCATGGGGGCTTTATTGCAGGCACGCATAAAACGTTTGGTGTATGGTGCCAGCGATCCTAAAGCCGGAGCAGCCGGCAGTGTCATGGATTTATCCAATCTTCCCGAACTCAATCATAGGATTGATGTTGAAAAAGGAATACTAAAAGACGAATGTGCTGAAATCTTAAGGGCGTTTTTTAGAGCGCGTCGCTGATATTGATCGGCGCATCAACCAGGGTTGCAACGGTTTCTTCTTTGTCGGCAATCGAGGTTAAGATTTCGTAGTAGCTTCGAATGTTATTTACATAAATTACTGGTTCCCAGCCCCTGGCATAGCCATGGCTTAAAAACGGATACCATTTCTTATTGGCCAAAAGTGGTAGGGATTTACTGACGTTGTCCCAGCGGGTCGGATCATTTCCTTGAAACTCCGTCACTTGCCATGCATCTTTGAGGTGGCCGTAACCGACGTTATAAGCAGCCAAGGCAAACCAGCTACGATCTGGCTCAGTGATTGTTTCAGGGAGGCGGTGCCACTGCTTAATAAAATATTCAGCACCTCCGCGAATGCTGCTGGCAGGGTCCAAACGATTTTTAATGTTCAGTTCTTTAGCTGTGGTGAGTGTCAGCATCATTAAACCCCTTACACCCGTTTTAGAGATTGCCCTGGGCTGCCAGTGTGATTCTTGGTATCCGATGGCTGCTAAGAGTCGCCAGTCCACATCAAATCGCATGCCTGCGGATACAAAATTTTCCTTGTACTTAGGTAGGCGATTCTCAATGTGTTCAATAAAGGTTCTGGTGTCCACATAATCCAATGCATTCGCATGCCCATAATAGCGTTCATTGATTTGTGTCACTAGGCCCTCTCGTTCGGCTTCTATCAGGAAGTTATCGGCTTGTTCTCTCAATTCTCGTGTGCCTTTTTTCTTGTAAACCCATGCCAGTTCTTTGTTCTTTTTAAGATCCAATGCCACCCTTAATTCTGGATTTATGTGTCTTTTTAGGGCAAATTCATTGCTGTCGGCAATAGTGAAATCAATCTCTTCTAGATCCACTCTGCTCATTAATTCTTCCACACCCTGAGAGGCATTGGTTGACCAAGTTAAATTAGGATGGTCTAACTTCAATTCTTTAAGCGCTTCTTCGTGATCATTCTCGCTGGTAATTTCAATTTTTCGACCCACTATGTTTTCCACAGATTGGGGTTTTGTGTTACCACGTTTGTAGATTAGATGTGTATCCACATTCGCATAAGGATATCCAAAAATCAGACTCTCACTCCAGTTTTCTGTTGGTGTAACTCCAGCTGCTGCCAAGTGACCTTTGCCGGATTCCAATGCCGGTTTTATGTCGGCAATTTTATCCACCACCTTGATCACCAGCTTTACACCCAGATTTTTGGCAAGCTCATTTACCAGATCATACTCGGGTCCAGTCATTTGCATGTCATCTTGGTAAAAAGTTGTGGGACTTATGAGTGTGACCACATGCAGTTCGCCTTTTTCTTTTATTTGATCGAGGACGTTTGGTTCGTTAGAACATGTCACGGCAAGGATACAAACTATGGGTATAGAAAAGAGTCGGTGGTACTTCACTCTGATTTTGGTCCAATCAAAGTCGAGGGTGCTCAACGCACGTTCTTTTTTTATCGTTCTTCGCTTCATTGAGTTATATCCATCAAGCAAACCACCATAAAAACAGGATAACGGTATCCTAGATTTTCTAATAATGCAGTATTTTTCAGTATTTTTTTTACATGAAAAATTGAAAAAAATAATTATTTCAATGACTTAAATAACGTAATTGTCTTTAAATATTGTTTTGTTTAATAGATAAATAATGAAATTTTTGCGGATAAACGGCTACAATAATGATCATGAATGTTAAATATGCAGATCGGACACCGATGTTAAAAAATGGAATTCACTGCTTTTTGTTTTTAGTGCTTATCTCTGGTTGCGCCACTACCCAAGAAAATCACATGACCTCCAACAAAACAAAAATAACGGCCTTGCACGTGATGAAAGATTACGATCTTTGTTATGGTTTTTTTACCGTAAAAGATATGGATGAATGGTATACCTATGAAAACATCAGAAGAGTTAGACGATTGGACTGCGAACAATTTCGAGAAGAAGCAAAGTCTCAACACCAAGGAAAAGAGTTAAATTACAAAGCATTGAACGTGACACGTTTATTTAAGAGTGACAAAGAAAAGAAAAAAAAATCCATTCTTCAGGATAGAACTCTCAATGAAGTTTGTTATATTAGAATCAATGATTTGGTCTTCGCAAAACGCGGACCTGAAAGTGCTTGTCGGCAAAATGAAAGTTCCATTGGGTGATAATAGGTAGGGCAAAATGAATTCAGCGCATCAAATATTAAAAAACGCAGCAGACAGTTTCACTGCCATCACAAAAATATCCGATGACGTAGAAAAAGCAGCGCAGATGATTACCGAAGCATTGCGACAGGGTGGTAAGGTATTTTTTTGTGGCAATGGCGGTTCAGCCGGGGATGCACAACATTTGGAAGCCGAATTTTTAGGGCGCTTTTTAAAGGAACGTCAACCACTGCCTGCGATCGCATTAACAACTAATGCATCGGCGGTTACGGCGATTGCCAATGACTACGATTACAGTGAGATCTTCTCCAGACAATTACAGGGTTTGGCCAAAACCGGTGACGTACTGGTGGGTATTTCAACCAGTGGCAACAGTGCCAATGTGATTGAGGCCATTAAAATGGCAAGCGAATGCGGCGTCAAAAGCATTGCACTGACAGGGCAAAATTCCAGTGAGGCGGGTGATCATGCTGATATTGCAATTCGTGCTCCATCAACACACACTCCGCGCATCCAAGAGATGCACATTGCGATTGGTCACACGCTTTGCGAAATTGTTGAAAACAGTCTATCTGAAACATGACCAATGCCGATGATATGAAGCCAGCCGTATTCTTTGATCGGGATGGGGTGCTCAATCAAGATAAGGGTTATATTTATAAAGTTCAGGATTGGTCATGGATAGATGGTGCCATCAATACCATCAAACGATTTAACGACGCCAATTATTGGGTTTTTGTGGTCACCAATCAATCTGGTGTGGGCAGGGGTTTATACGCAGAAGAAGATGTAAATCGAATTCACGATTATATGCGCTCTGAACTTGCTAAGCAGGGAGCGCAGATCGACGACATCAGATATTGTCCCCATCACGCGGACGCCAAAATTAATGCATACAAAGCTGAATGCAACTGGCGAAAACCTGGAAGCGGGATGTTAGAGGATTTAATCTCTTCGTGGTCAGTTGATAAAGAAAATAGCCTGTTGATTGGTGATAAAGAAACCGATCTTCAGGCGGCGCGAAATATTCAGATTGAAGCTCTATTTTTTGAAGGCGGCAATCTCGAAGAATTTGTCCAGCAGGCCGGTTACCCGAAATTATAAATCATCAAAGAATCTTTCCTGTCTTTTTCTGAGGTTCGCACTTGGCATTCTGCCCATTCCGCCTTTCATATTGTCCATCACATGCCGTGTTTTGGTCATACCCGGAATCGTTGCTGTCACGCCTGGCTCAGAAAGTGCGTATTTAAGAAGAAATTGTGCCCAACTCTCAGATTCAAATTCTGTCGCCCACGCCGGCAATTTTGCCTTACTGAGCTTGGAAAAAACACCGCCGCCTCCGAAGGGACGATTAATGAGCACCGCAACCCCATTGTCCTTGGCCATTGGAATGACCCGTTCACTTGAACTCCTCTGATTGGCTAAAGAAAGATTCACTTGGATAAAATCCAGAGCGTGTTCTTTGATGGCCTTTTCCATTAAATCATACTGACTTGGCATGTGCGTGGTCATACCGATATAACGAATTGTTCCCGCAGCTTTTCGCTCTTTTAGAAAAGCCAATGAGTTTTCCCAGTCTTTAAAATTATGTACCTGCATCAAATCAAACTTTTTTGTATCAAAGCGTTTGAAGGATTCGTGAAATCCAACTGTATTGTCGCTGATATTTCTTCGGTCAACTTTGCTGGCAAGAAACAAGTCTTTTTGTATGCCAATTTCAGAAATCAACTCACCCAGCACGACCTCAGAACTGCCATACGTTGGTGCAGTATCGACGACAGTGCCACCAAGCTCGTGAAATTTTGCCAAAGCTGCTTTCAATGGAGCTCTGGCAGATTGATCGTTACCCACACCGTAGCGATTCGTTCCCACACCAATTACAGGCATAACTTCTCCAGAGGAAGGAATAACCCGTTTTATAATCTCATTTTCCATTGCAAACATATTAGGTTGCGTGGCCATTAAAGCGCTGACACCCAAGCTGGCCTTGGTAAAGGTTCTTCTGGTTATAGACATTCCTCTCTCCTTTTTATTTTTTTGAGCTGCCTCTAGCTTAGCAATAAAATTAAATGCAGAATAGTTGCAAAAGATAATTTAAAGATGGGTGACCAATGACAAAAAAATACGCTGTAGATGAAAGCACACAATCACATGCATTGATTGATGAAAATACATACAACAAAATGTATCAATCGTCAGTGAATGACAATGAGGTTTTTTGGGCGGCTCAGGCGAATCGTATTGATTGGTTCAAACCCTTTACTGAAATCAAAGACGTCTCATACGCCAAGGATGATGTTCACATAAAATGGTTTACCGATGGTGTCTTGAATGCATGCTATAACTGTGTAGATCGTCATCTTCCTGAAAAAAAAGACGATGTAGCCATCATATGGGAAGGCGACGACCCCAACAACGATATGAAAATTACTTACGGCGAACTCCATCAGCGTGTATCAAAATTTGCCAATGCCTTAAAAACTCTTGGCGCCAAAAAGGGGGACAGAATTACCCTCTACATGCCGATGATCCCTGAGGCGGCCGTTGCCATGTTGGCATGCGCTCGTATTGGTGCGATCCACAGTGTTGTTTTTGGTGGTTTTTCACCTGATGCTTTAGCGGGGCGCATACATGATTGTCAGTCCAATATCGTGATTACGGCCGATGAAGGCGTTCGCGGTGCAAAAACAATTCCACTTAAAGCCAATGTCGATGCCGCCATTGAAAATGATCTGGTTACCAGCCTCGAAAAAGTTTTGGTGATTAAAAATACCGGCAACCCAATTGCTTGGCAAGAGGGACGAGATGCATGGTTACATGAACTTGTGCTTAACGTTGAGGATGAATGCCCCTGCGAAGAGATGAATGCAGAGGATCCATTATTCATTTTGTATACCTCGGGTTCGACAGGAAAACCCAAAGGGGTATTGCATACCACGGGCGGATACATGGTTTATGCTTCTATCACACACGAATACGTTTTCGATTATCACCCTGGCGATATATATTGGTGCACCGCGGACGTGGGTTGGGTAACAGGGCACACTTATATCGTATATGGGCCGCTGGCCAACGGAGCCGTCACACTGATGTTTGAGGGTGTGCCAAATTATCCAAATGCATCGAGATTTTGGCAAGTGTGCGACAAACACCAAGTTAACATATGTTATACCGCGCCCACAGCCATACGAGCTTTGATGCGAGAGGGGAATTCGCCGGTTAAAGCAACATCCAGAAAATCGCTCAGGATACTTGGAAGCGTTGGAGAACCAATCAATCCAGAAGCGTGGGAGTGGTATTATCACTGTGTGGGCGAGAGCAGATGCCCCATTGTGGATACGTGGTGGCAAACCGAAACTGGCGGGGTTTTGATCACACCCTTGCCCGGTGTCACGGAATTGAAACCTGGCTCTGCCAGTAAACCATTTTTTGGTATCCAGCCAGCCCTAGTTGATCAAAACGGAGAAATATTAGAGGGTGAGACAGAAGGCAATCTGATCATTCTCGACAGTTGGCCAGGTCAAATGAGGACCGTATATGGTGATCATCAACGTTTTGTGGATACGTACTTTTCAACTTTTGATAATGCTTATACCACTGGTGATGGCGCTCGGCGCGATGCAGATGGCTATTATTGGATCACGGGGCGTGTCGATGATGTGCTCAATGTATCTGGGCACAGAATGGGCACAGCTGAAGTTGAGAGTGCTTTAGTGGCACATCAAAAAGTGGCTGAGGCAGCTGTAGTTGGATATCCCCATGAAATCAAAGGTCAAGGTATCTATGCCTATGTCACCCTCATGCAAGGCGAAGAACCCAGCGAAGATTTATTAAACGAGCTCAAACAGTGGGTTAGAAAAGAAATTGGCCCCATAGCTACGCCAGATCTAATGCAATGGGCTCCAGATTTGCCAAAAACTCGATCTGGCAAGATCATGCGTCGCATTCTCAGAAAAGTGGCTGAGAACAAATACCAAGATCTAGGCGATGTTTCTACCCTGGCAGATCCATCCGTTGTTGAAAACCTTATTGAAAATCGAATGAATCGTTAGTTTTATCTGAATTTGATTAATGGTCGTTATATTGAAAAAAAGTTAAAAAAATTTTATTTTAAGTGAAGTATCCTTTGAAAAATTTAGGTAAACTTATAACTGATTCGGAAGCAGTTGGGATTTTTCAATAGTTATGGCAAAAAAAACTTTATACAGAATTTCTTTTATGTGCCAAGGCCAAGTTTATGAGGTATATGCAAACAGCATTGCTCAGGGTGCTCTCTTTGGATTCATTGAGATTGAAGAGCTTGTATTTGGTGAGCGAAGCTCGGTTGTGGTTGACCCATCTGAAGAGAAGATAAAAACCGAATTTGAAGGAGTAAAAAGAACGCATATTCCTATGCACTCTGTTATTCGTATCGATGAAGTTGATAAACAAGGCGCCAGCAAAATATCAAAACTGGAAGGCAACAACATTTCTCAATTTCCGATGCCAATGTATACACCTGACGGAAGTTCAAAGAAAACGTAATTGCGATTTAAAAATCTGAAGCCAAAATGATGTATTTGGTGAAATAGGAAGCCAATAGCTTGTCCACAAAAGCAACAAGAACATCAAATAATTCGGTACACGAGATATTGTGTATAAATGGGCAGTCGGCCCTCTCTGATTTTCGCGTAGCAAAACTCAATGAAAACATTCAGCGGATTGAACCCGATGTTAAAATTACTCAATCGGCTTTTAGGTATTTCATAAAATTAAATAAAGCGCTACAAAAAGAAGAATACGATAGGCTCACAAACCTATTGCTCTCAGGAGAGATGGCCATTGATAATGAGGGAGAACATTTTCAAGTTGTTGTGCCACGAGTAGGAACAATCTCCTCTTGGAGCAGTAAGGCAACGGATATTGCGCAAGCATGCGGATTGCAGGCCATTGAAAGGATTGAACGTGGTGTTTGTTTTATTTTTGAGGCTCCAGGTGATATAGATGAAGAAAAATTCACGAATATTAAACAAATTATCCATGACCGAATGACCGAGAGCGTCTTGCCAAAATCCTTCAATACAGAGGATTTATTTGTTCAGTATGAACCTCAATCATTGGTTGAAATTGAATTAATATCTAATGGCAAAGAAGCCCTCGAAAAGGCAAATACCGAACTGGGGCTTGCGCTCTCTGAGGATGAGATCGAGTATCTCTGTGATTACTATGAGGACGCCAAGAGAAATCCAACCGATGCTGAGCTAATGATGTTTGCTCAGGCGAATTCAGAGCACTGCAGGCACAAAATTTTTAATGCCGATTGGGTGATAGATGGAGAACCTCAATCCGATAAATTATTTTCAATGATCAAAAGCACTACCGAAGCAAGTCCAGACGGCGTAATTTCTGCGTATTCAGACAATGCGGCCGTTATTGAAGGTTTTAATGTCTCGCGGCTTATGTCATCACTGCCAAATCGTGAGTTTGTTTTTCATGAGGAACCCACTCACATCGTGATGAAAGTGGAAACACACAATCACCCAACTGCTATTTCACCATTTGCTGGTGCAGCTACAGGTGCAGGGGGAGAGATTCGTGACGAGGGCGCAACTGGATTAGGGGCAAAACCAAAAGCTGGATTAACCGGTTTTACCGTATCGCATTTAAGAATTCCTGATTATCCTCAGCCTTGGGAGATTACATTTGGGCATCCAGAGAGAATGGCCTCGCCACTTGAGATAATGACTGATGGTCCAATCGGAAGTGCGGCATTCAATAATGAATTTGGCAGGCCAAATCTGCTCGGTTATTTTCGCACCTATGAAACTTCGCTTCCTGATTTACCTGACAATGAAATTCGTGGTTATCATAAACCCATCATGATCGCTGGTGGTGTAGGTAATGTTCGTGAAGCACATGCTTTAAAGCAAGATGTTCCCGATGAGTCTGAGATTATTGTGATTGGAGGTCCAGCCATGTTGATTGGCTTGGGTGGTGGCGCCGCTTCCAGTTTACACAGTGGCAGCAGTTCAGAAGATCTGGATTTTGCCTCGGTTCAGAGAGGCAACCCAGAAATTGAAAGGCGCGCACAAGAGGTAATCGATCGATGCGTTTCTTTGGGAAACAATAATCCAATATTATTGATTCACGATATTGGTGCAGGTGGGTTATCAAATGCCATTCCCGAAGCTGTTGATCATAGTGGTCATGGTGCGGCGCTGGAACTGCGAAATGTCGATAATGCTGAGCCTGGAATGTCACCGATGGCTATTTGGTGCAATGAAGCGCAAGAACGTTATGTGTTGGTAATTGACAAAAAACGACGCGACGAATTTATCAAAATATGCAAAAGGGAAAGATGTCCTTACTCGCTGGTTGGTGATCTTAATAACAGCAAACAACTCACAGTAAACGATGATCATTTTTCCAATAAACCGGTGGACATTCCAATGGATGTTTTACTTGGAAAGCCACCAAAAATGAAACGCGATGTTGAGAGAATTAAAAGAACGACAGAGGCATTGAATTTGGATGGCATACATCTTGATGAAGCAGTATACAGGGTACTCCGTTTTCCTGCTGTTGCCGACAAATCCTTCCTGATTCATATTGGAGATAGAACAGTTGGTGGACTCAGTGTAAGGGATCAGTTAGTTGGACCCTGGCAGGTCCCAGTCAGTGATATGGCAATAACAGCAACCAGTCATACAAGCCAGTGTGGCGAAGCCATGGCCATGGGAGAAAGAACACCATTGGCCGCATTGAATGCATCAGCTTCTGGAAGAATGGCTGTTGGTGAGGCAATTACAAACATTGCGGCGGCTCAGATTGGTAACCTAGGAAAAGTAAAACTTTCTGCCAATTGGATGGCAGCAGCAGGTCATCCAGGCGAAGATGCCAATTTATTTGATACAGTGAAAGCCATAAGTTCAGAGTTATGTAGAGAGCTTGGTATCTCCATACCAGTGGGCAAAGATTCACTCTCAATGCGAACAAATTGGCAAGAAGACGGCAAAGATTATCAAGTTGTAGCACCCGTTTCGTTGATTGTCTCAGCATTTTCACCAGTAGAAGATATTCGTAATCACCTTACGCCCGAGCTAAAAAGAATTAATGAGAGATCCAAACTGTTGCTTGTGGATCTGGGGCAGAGTTCAGAACGTTTGGGGGGCTCAGTTTTGGCGCAGACCTATAATTTAAGTGGTGGTATGGCACCAAACATAGATCATCCATCAAAACTAAAAATATTTTTTGACGGCATTCAAGCCCTCATAAAAGAAAAACTTATTCTTGCTTATCATGATCGTTCCGATGGCGGTTTACTTACCACAATTGCAGAAATGATGTTTGCCGGACACCTGGGCGTTTCATTGAATATATCGGGTTCAGCAGAAAAAACACTGCGTTATATGTTCAACGAGGAATTAGGTGCCGTTATTCAGGTAGCAGAGAGCCAATTGAGTAAAGTACAAGATTTAATGGATACCAATGAAATGCATTGGGTCGAAATAGGTCAAGTAGAACCCGATGAACAGCTCACATTAATCGAAGATGACGAAGTTATTTTCAGGGCAAACCGAGTGCAATTGCAGAGAGCTTGGTCAGAGACATCCTATAGAATCCAGTCTCAGCGGGATAATCCTGTTACAGCTCAAGAAGAATACGATCGTATTCTGGATCAGGACGATCCAGGCATGCTGGTAAAATTGACTTTTGATCTAGAAAAAAGAAGCAATCCCACAGGAATTTCTGGCAACAAGCCACGGGTTGCCATATTGCGGGAACAGGGAGTCAACAGTCAGTATGAAATGGCTGCGGTATTTATGCGGGCGGGTTTTGAGGCCATTGATGTGCATATGAGTGATCTCTTATCCGGTGTGGACCAATTGGATAATTACCAGGGCATCGTAGCTTGTGGGGGTTTTTCTTATGGCGATGTTTTGGGTGCTGGTGGAGGATGGGCAAAATCCATCCTTTACAACAATCAATTGAGCGATCAATTCGCTGAGTTTTTCAATCGCAAAAATACTTTTTCGCTGGGTGTTTGTAATGGATGTCAGATGATGAGCCATCTCAAAACCATGATACCTGGAGCTGAGTATTGGCCAGAATTTAAAAGAAATAAATCTGAACAGTTTGAAGCCCGTTTCAGTCTGGTAAAAATCGAGTCAACTAACTCAATCTTTTTGGCAGAAATGGCGGGTTCTCAAATTCCCATTGCCACCTCGCATGGCGAGGGAAGAGTTGTATTTTCAAGCTCGGAGGTTCACCAACAAGCTAAACCTCAAATTGCAGTTCGCTATATCGATAATTACGGCAACATTGCAGAAAGGTATCCTGAAAATCCAAATGGATCTATTGAGGGTGTATGTGGATTAACCTCGAGCGATGGCAGAGCCACAATTATCATGCCGCACCCAGAGAGAGTTTCAAGGACCACACAAAACTCATGGCACCCCAATGATTGGGAGGACGAAGGACCGTGGTTTCAAATGTTTAAAAACGCAAGAAAATACTTAGCTTAAGCTTTAATCTCGCTGACTAAATCATTGATCTTTGAGATGCCTTCTCTCAAGTAAGCTTCTGGCAACGCAGAACTGCATCTAAAGTGATGGTCCAAACCGAAACAGTTTCCAGGAACCACCAATGTGCTTTTTTCTTGAACTAAGCGATCCACAAAATCCAATGAGGATACAGGCAAATCGAAACGCACAATACACATTGCTGATGCTTCTGGTGGTACAACAGAATAAGTATCTTTGTGTTCAGATAAGATATCCATCAGGGTATCAAAACCAAAATTGATTAACTTCCGAGCCCTTGCCGTAAGCTTTGGTCTTACGCTTGGGTCCAATGCAGTATTGGTTAAGATATTGCCAAGCATCGTTGCGCTTATGGTTGTATACTCATGCCTCAATTGCAACTCTGGCTGAATCTCCTCGGGAGCTACAACCCAGCCAATTCTCAATCCTGGCATACCATAGGCCTTGCTCATGCTGTTTATGGCAATGACACGATCGTATTTGCCCCAAAAAGAAGGGGTTACTTGTCGATCACCTCTCTCGGTTCCTGCATAAACCTCGTCGGCAACAATCCAAGCACCTACTGCAGATGCTGAATCTATAATGGCCTGCATCTCAGTTTCATCCAGTATGTGTCCAGTCGGATTATTTGGATTAATCACACTGATGATTTTCGTTTTTGCGTTAACTGCTTTCTTCAGTTGCTCGAGGTCTAAAGCCCAGTTTTTTTCTTCAACTAATTCAACAGTCTTAATTTTAATGCCATTGTTGATGGCGTTTCCTGGTAATTGGAGATAGGCGGGCTGAAGGGTTACCACCTCATCACCTGGCGACAACATGGTTTTTGAAACCAAGTAATTTGCTTCTGAGGCGCCGATGGTTATCAAAATATTGGAAACGCCAGATCCAGGATAAAGCAGTGCAATTTTTTCTCTTAATGAGACATTTCCACGAACGTTCGGATAATCCAATTTTGTGGTCAACAGGTCATTGATATCAATTCCTGCCAGATTACAGAACTCTCCAAGTTCAAGCGGATGAACGCCACTTTCGGAATAGTTATGAGAAACATTGTGTTCGTGCTCGGTTAGATAGCTTTCAATTTTAAAGGGATGAAACATGATTTACCTTTTTATATTTTTTTGTATTTAATTCTACTGGGTTGTATTTCGTTGCTTCCAAGCCTTCGTTTTCTGTCTTCTTCGTATTCAGAGAAGTTGCCACTGAACCAATTAACTTGACTGTTGCCTTCAAAGGCCAAAATGTGTGTTGCGATTCTATCAAGGAACCATCGGTCATGGGATATCACAATGGCAGACCCTGGAAATTCTAGCAATGCCGTTTCAAGCGCTCTCAGTGTTTCGACATCCAAATCGTTTGTTGGTTCATCAAGTAGCAGTAGGTTTCCGCCAGACTTAAGCATTTTTGCCAGATGCACTCGGTTTCGTTCGCCACCAGAGAGCAGTCCAATCTTTTTTTGTTGTTCCGTGCCACGAAAGTTAAATCTTCCAACGTAAGCTCTTGAGGGTGTCTCATATTTTCCTACAGTAATGATGTCTTGACCATCGGATATTTCTTCCCAAATAGTTTTGTTGTCATCAAGACTGTCTCTAGACTGATCGACACTTGCAATTTTGACAGTTTCACCCAACCTAATTTCACCTGCATCTGTTTTTTCATGACCTGTGATCATGTTAAAAAGAGTTGTTTTACCGGCACCGTTTGGCCCAATGATTCCAACAATTCCACCTGCTGGGAGCTGAAAGCTGAGAGATTCTATCAGCACTTTCTCATCGAAAGCTTTTTGTATGTCTTTAGCCTCAATTACCAAATCCCCCAATCTTGGTCCAGGTGGAATAAATATTTCATTGGTCTCATTTCTTGCTTGATATTTTTCTGACGTTAGCTCTGCAAACTGCTTAAGTCTTGCCTTTGACTTTGCTTGCCTTGCTTTAGGATTTTGTCTAACCCACTCCAATTCAACTTGCATTGCTTTTTGTTTTGCCTTTTGAGTGGCTTCTTCTTGAGAGAGCCTTCTCTCTTTTTGTTCAAGCCACGATGAATAATTTCCTTCCCATGGGATTCCATGACCACGATCTAATTCGAGTATCCATCCGGCAACATTATCTAAAAAGTACCTATCGTGGGTTACCGCAATTACCGTTCCTTTGTATTCCTCTAGAAATCTTTCAAGCCAAGCCACAGATTCTGCATCTAGGTGGTTTGTTGGTTCATCCAGCAGGAGCATATCTGGTTCAGACAAGAGTAAGCGACACAATGCGACTCGTCTTTTTTCTCCACCAGATAGATTGGTGACTTTAGAATTCCAAGGAGGCAGCCTAAGCGCATCAGCGGCAATATCCAATTTTCGATCGAGTTCCCATCCTCCGCAGGAATCAATTGCATCTTGCAATTTTCCTTGCTCTTCAAGCAAAGCATTCATTTCATCTTCGCTCAGCTCTTCTCCAAAACGCATACTGATTTCGTCAAATCTAGCTAGCAGTGATTGAATTTCACTGACCCCAATTTCAACGTTTTGTCTTACGTTCTTTTCCAAATCCAATTCGGGCTCTTGAGGTAGATATCCGATTTTTATTCCCGCTTGAGGCCTGGCTTCACCATCAAATTCTTTATCTAGTCCAGCCATAATTCGCAAAAGTGTTGATTTTCCTGAACCATTAATGCCAAGCACACCAATTTTAGCGCCAGGAAAAAAAGACAGAGAAATGTCTCTTATGATAAATTTCTTAGGTGGCACCATTTTTGCCACACTGTTCATGGTATAAATATACTGCGCCATAATAAAATACGTTCCACTAACTAATATTAAATAGAGAATTGTGAAGACTAAACCGGTATTTGTCTATAAGGGGGAGGCATTAGCCAAATATAATTTTGGTTCAAATCATCCCTTTGGACCAGAAAGACATGATGCTTTTCATGGGCAGTTAGCTGCTCTTAGTATGGGTGAGTCCATCAAATATCAAAGCCCTAAAAGTGCAGACGTGGACCAATTGGCTTTATTTCATACCTCAGAATACATTGACAAGGTTTCTGTGGCGTCTAAAGATGGCCGGGGTTTCCTTGATCATGGCGACACACCAGCGGTTGCAGGAATCTTCGAGGCCGCTTGTAATGTTGTCGGTACTACCTTGTCTGCAGTTGATTCCATTATGAATCGCGAGACAAAACGTGCGTTCGTGCCAATTGGAGGCTTGCATCACGCAATGCGAGATCGTGCAAGTGGTTTTTGTGTTTTTAATGACTGCGGTATTGCTGTAGAGCACTTAAGAAAAAATTACAATATACAGCGAGTTGCTTACATTGATATCGATGCGCATCATGGTGATGGAATGTATTATCCATTTCAAGATGATCCAAATTTAATCTTCGCTGATGTGCATCAAGATGGCAGAACAATCTATCCAGGTACTGGAGACAGGTCAGAAATTGGAACTGGTCAAGCGAAGGGAACCAAACTTAATATCCCATTACCTGTAGGCGCAAATGATGGACATTTTCAGCATGCGTGGAGTGAAATTCAAGATCATATAGAAACCTATCAACCAGAATTTATTATTCTGCAATGCGGTGCAGATAGTCTTGCCGGTGATCCAATTACGCAGCTTGAGCTGTCTGAGAAATCACACAATATGGCAGCAAAATCACTCTCGTTGATTGCTGAAAAATGCTGTCAAGGAAAGCTGGTTGCCTTGGGTGGAGGCGGGTATAATCTCGATAATATCGCTAAGGCATGGACAGCGGTTGTTGAAGGACTTATTGATTAAATTCGTAGTCATCACATCGGTATTTTTTTATGAATGAAAAAGCAAAACATTTATTTGAGATCCATAAAGAGGGCTTGCCCAATTCAGTGCCTATCTTTCCATTGGATAATGTCTTATTACTTCCTTTTGGCAACTTGCCTTTGAATATGTTTGAGCAGAGATACGTAAAAATGACCATGGACAGCTTAAAATCTCATAGAATGATCGGCATGATACAACCAAGAAATGGTCCTGAGGAGCTTTTTCAGATGGGCTGCTTGGGAAAGGTAACGTCCTATACTGAGACCCGAGACTACCGAATCATGATAAATCTAGAGGGTATCTGTCGTTTTAATCTGAAAACCAAAACGCTTGTCGAGGATGGCTATTATCAGGCTGAAATAGATTGCAGTAATTATTTGGATGATCTTGATGTCATCGAACCAGAAATAAATCGTAATGAACTCATCCAAAAATACATTAACTTTTTCGAATTAAAAAAACTCGATATTGATTTCAACACCCTTACTGAAACTTCGAATATACAACTTCTCTCAACACTTCCCATGATTGCCCCGTTTGACAAAATGGATAAACAAGCAATTTTAGAATCAATCAGTCTCTCAGAGCGAATAGATACGATAAACTCAATTTTGGATATTAATACCTTTCAAATAGACACCGGCGTCTCTAAACATTAAAAAGATAGCCATCTTTTTAATTTTTCTGGCTTGATTTTCAATTTAGGAGTTAAAATAGATAAAAATGCCCATATAAATGAAATTGGGCGCTCAAATTTATGTAAAAGAAAATCTGCTTTAGTGAGGAAAATATGTTCTCTAACACTTCATCAATTTCTGCTTTTGATTCTGAGTTGTATGACGCCATTCAAAAAGAAGAAAATCGTCAAGAACAGCACATCGAATTAATTGCTTCTGAAAATTATGCCAGTCCAAGGGTTCTCGAGGCACAGGGGTCAGTACTCACAAACAAATACGCTGAGGGTTACCCTTCAAAGCGTTATTATGGTGGTTGTGAATATGTTGACATAGCAGAAGATTTAGCTATTCAGCGTGTCAAGGAGCTCTATGGTGCTGATTATGCTAACGTTCAGCCACATTCTGGATCGCAAGCTAATACTGCTGTATTTTTAGCCTTACTCAATGCCGGAGACAAAATTCTCGGCATGAGTTTATCTGATGGGGGTCATCTTACCCATGGAACATCAGTAAATTTTTCGGGCAAACTTTTTGATGCTGCACAATATGGCGTAAACCCAGAAACAGGATTGATTGATTACGACGAAGTAGAATCTTTAGCAAAAAAACACAGACCGAAATTACTTATTGCCGGATTTTCCGCTTACTCTCGAGTAATTGATTGGCAAAAATTTAGAGATATTGCCGATTCTGTTGGTGCCTACTTTCTTGTGGATATGGCACACGTCTCTGGTTTGATAGCCAGTGGCCATTACCCAAATCCAGTTGGTATAGCCGATGTGGTTACCTCAACAACACACAAAACATTGAGAGGGCCAAGAGGAGGTATTATCCTTGCCAGAGAAAATCCTGATTTGACCAAAAAGTTCAATTCTCTAGTGTTTCCCGGAACTCAAGGTGGGCCATTAATGCATGTTATTGCCGCAAAAGCCGTCGCCTTCAAAGAGGCGTTGAGCCCAGAATTTAAGGATTATCAGGAACGGGTAATTCAAAACGCACAAATGATGTCTCAGACTCTCATAGATAGAGGTTACAGTATTGTGTCAGGAGGCACAGATAATCATTTAGTTTTAGTGAGCCTAATTGATAAAGGCTTAACTGGTAAGGATGCCGATGCAGCCTTGAGTCGAGCAAATATAACTGTAAACAAGAATACCGTACCTAATGACCCATGCTCTCCATTCGTTACAAGTGGCTTACGACTTGGAACACCGGCAATAACAACAAGAGGTTTTGGATTAAATGAGACAAAACTTATGACCAGGTGGATTGCAGATATACTTGATGATTTAAATAATGAAGATGTGATTAACCAGGTGAAGAACGACGTAATTAAGCTTTGTTCAAATTTTCCTGTCTATTCAGCCTAAATTTGGGGATTCTCTAAAGAATGAATTGTCCGTTTTGCGATCAAGGAGAGACAAAAGTCATCGACTCAAGACTGACCGGTGACGGTAGACAAATTCGCAGAAGAAGAGAATGTCTTGACTGCAATGAGCGATTTACAACTTTCGAAGGCGCAGAGCTTGTAATGCCGAGACTCATCAAAACTGATGATCGCAGGGAGCCCTTCGATGAGCATAAACTTCGTTCAAGTATGCATCGTGCCTTAGAAAAAAGACCAGTATCAGCTGACTTATTTGAAGAAGCTATGGGTCGAATGCTGCATAAGTTAAGAACAATGGGTGAACGTGAAGTTCCTTCTAGATTGGTTGGTGAGCTGGTAATGGAAGAATTGAGAGGTTTGGATGAGGTGGCCTACATTCGGTTCGCTTCCGTTTATCGCAGCTTTCAAGATGTTACAGAATTTCAAGAAGAAGTGAACCGTCTGCAAAAGCAACCAAAGAAAAAATCAAAGCGTGTCCAATTATCACTATTGCCTGACATCTCAGATAAAACGGGGAAAAAGAAATAACTTTCCTCATGACTGAGTTTACAACAGAAGAAGTAGGATATATGTCAGAGGCATTAAGGCTCGCAAAGCTGGGATGTTACACAACCCACCCAAACCCCAGGGTGGGGTGTGTTATTGTCTCAGATGGTGATATTGTGGGAAAAGGCTGGCATCAATCTTATGGCGGTCCACATGCAGAGATTCATGCCCTTAATGATGCAGGAAAAAAAGCCAGGAAAGCGACAGCCTATATTACCCTTGAACCTTGCTCACACCATGGGAAGACTGGCCCATGTGATGAGGCGCTGATTGAGGCTGGTGTATCCAGGGTTGTTTATGCCACTGAAGATCCGTTTGAGAAGAATGACAAAAGTATGCCACAGAAACTCAATGATGCCGGTATATCAGTCTGTGTTGGTTTGTTAAGAGATGAGGCGAAACAATTAAATAGAGGTTTTTTTTCTAGAGTGATTAATAAAAAACCATTTGTAACTCTCAAGCTTGGCATCAGTATCGATGGCGCTACTGCAATGGAGAATGGTGAGAGTCAATGGATAACAGGTGAAGCAGCCAGAGAAGATGTTCAAAAACTGAGGGCATCATCAGGAGCAATACTCACTGGATCCGGCACGATTAAAATCGATAATCCTTCTCTTACTGTCAGAGATGAGACGCTTAAAGCCATCGATCCTATTCGAGTAATTATAGACACAAAACTTCAAACATCCCCAGACGCTAAGATTTATCAGGACGATAAAACTACGTGGATTTTTTGTGTTGATGATAAGAACAAAACCCTTTTTCAGAATAAAAATACCGAGGTATTTAAAGTCGACAAAAATGGAAATTATGTCAATCTAAGTTCTGTTCTTGAGATACTTGCTGACAAAGGGATTAATGATTTATTGGTTGAGGCAGGATCTCATTTATGTGGCGCGCTAATCAGAGAAGAGCTGGCCAATGAGTTTGTTATTTATCAGGCACCCCTTATTATGGGAAGCAATACTCGAAAGATGTTTCACACGCCGGGTTACAATAAATTAAACGAAAGCCTTAAAATTAATATCAAAGATTCAAAAAAATTGGGTGAAGATATAAAAATGATTGCAGAACCAATTTACCGAGCAGAAGCATAATGTTTACTGGAATTGTAAAGTCTCTGGGTGTATTGAAAAATATAAGGCCCAAGGATGGCGATCTAGAAATTACCGTTAAAGCCGATCGAATTGATTGGAATAAAATCTCGATTGGAGAAAGCATATCAATAAATGGTATTTGCTTGACAGCTACAAAGATTCACAGTGATGGTTTTGATGCTGATATTTCATCAGAAACCATGAGCGTAACCACGCTCAGCAATCTTAAAAAAAATGATCAACTGAATATTGAGCCTTCCCTGACTGTTGGCGATAAGATCGGAGGTCATTTTGTTACAGGGCACATTGATTGTGTGGCCGAGATTGTGAGCAAAGAATCTAAAGCTAGAGCAACCTCATTACAGATTGAGGTACCAAATCGAATCGCCCGCTATATTGCGCCAAAAGGCTCAATTACAGTTGATGGAGTCAGCCTTACAGTCAACTCAGTCAATGGCTCAAATTTTAATGTCTATATTATTCCGCATACAGCAAAAGCAACAATCATTGGAGATTATAAGATTGGAGAAAAGGTTAATATTGAAATTGACATGATGGCTAGATACATAGAACGTTTGCTTGATAAGCCAAATGATGGCGTAATAACAGAGAAATTCCTAAGAGATAATGGTTATGACCAATAAAGTTGTTACTACATTACATAATACTTTTTCAAATATTGAAGATATTATCGAAGATGTCCGTAACGGAAAGATGGTCATCATGGTTGATGACGAGGATAGAGAGAATGAAGGCGATCTGATTATGGCTGCTGAGAAAGTTCGGCCAGAAGACATAAACTATATGGCCAGATATGGAAGAGGGCTAATCTGTCTCACGCTCACCAGGGAGAGGTGCGCTCAGTTGAGACTTCCTCTAATGGTTGAAGAAACGGATGAGCATCATACAACAAACTTTACCGTTTCAATTGAGGCGACGAAAGGTATAACTACTGGTATTTCAGCGCATGATAGAGCAAAAACTGTACAAACTGCGGTTGCAAAAAATGCAACGCCAGATCAACTAAGTCAGCCTGGTCATATATTTCCGATTATGTCCCAACCAGGTGGAGTTTTGACCAGGGCAGGACATACTGAAGCTGGCTGTGATTTGGCAAGATTGGCAGGGTTCGAGGCGGCAGCAACAATCGTTGAAATTCTCAATGAAGACGGAAGTATGGCAAGGCGACCGGACTTAGAAAGTTTCTCCAAAAAACATAATATCAAAATAGGTACCATCGCTGATTTGATTCGTTATCGCCTTGAAAAGGAAAGGTATGTTGAACGCATATCAAAAAAACAAGTGGAAACAGAATACGGAAAATTTACTCTGTATTGCTATGATGATCAGGTAAATCAGTCCGTTCATGTAGCATTGGTTAAAGGAAAATTAATAGAAAAAGATGAACCTTTGGTTAGAGTGCACATTCAGGATACGCTTGGCGATGTTTTGAGCATAAAAGCCTCTTCACTTGGATGGCCAATAAAAGATGCGATACAGAGAATCGCTGCCGAGGAAAAAGGTGTGGTGGTCATTCTAAGAGAACAAGAATCCTCAAGAGATTTAATGGATGCTGTAAACGGATTGAAAAAAAGAAGTGAGCAGGTAAGAGAAGCTAAATTTACAGATGAGAGTCTGAGAACTTACGGCATTGGGGCACAAATTCTTCGTGATCTTGGAGTTAAGAAAATGCGTGTTTTATCTGCCCCCAAGCAGATGTATGCAATATCAGGATTCGATCTAGAAATTAGCGAATATGTTAATAAATAAAGACACTATTGAAAGAGGAAGAAATGACAGAGGTTAAAATAACAGAAGGCGATCTGCACCCAAGAGACGCAAAGTTTGCAATTGTGGCCTCACGTTTTAATGAGTTTGTTGTCAATGCTCTAATAAAGGGAAGCCTCGACTGTCTGGATCGACATGGTGTAGATAAAAATGCTATTGAAATAATAAAAGTACCAGGTGCTTATGAAATTCCTTTGGCTGTAAGTAAGCTTGCTAGAACTAAACGTGTTGATGGAATCATTGCATTGGGAGCAGTTATAAGAGGTGCAACATCTCACTTTGATTATGTATCAGGCGAATGTGCTCGAGGACTGTCTGAAATTCAGAGGCTAGAAGGTATTCCTGTCGGTTTTGGTGTTTTGATGGTGGATACACTTGAACAAGCACTCGAGAGAGCGGGTACTAAAGCCGGCAACAAAGGCGAAGAGGCGACATTAGCGGTCATTGAGATGGTTAATTTGCTCAGAAAAATAGATTAATCGTGACAGAAAAAAAAGCGAATCCAAAATCTCTTGGAAAGCGCGGCCTGGCAAGACTCACCATTGTACAAGCGCTTTACCAGATGCAAATTGCACAACATCACAAAGATGAGATTCTTTCTCAGGTCAGAGAGAGGGAGCAGTATCAAGAAATTGATAAATCCTACTTTATAGAAGTCTTTACATCAATTTGCGATGATTATGAGCAGTATTTCATCGAATTGCAGGATTATCTTGATCGGCCGATCGAACAGATTGATCCAATTGAACTTGGAATACTGATGTTGGGTTATTATGAGTTGAGAATAAAACTAGATCTTGATGTACCAGTCATTATAAATGAGGCCGTAAATTTAGCTAAATGTTTTGGGTCTCTGGATGGTCACAAATACATTAATGCAATTCTTGATAAAGCAGCAAAGAAAGTGAGAAATAATTTAATATAGCATCAAAGAATTCTTATGAATGAATTTGAAATTATTCGTCGTTATTTCCATAGTGAAGATTTGCCTGTATCTGTAAAGCTGGGTATTGGTGATGATGGGGCGATTATTCATAACGATTCCGGAAAGAATCTAGTTGTAGCCACAGATACCCTGGTAAGTGGTGTTCATTTTCCCGCTGATTCTTCTCCTTGCGATATTGGTTATCGCTCAGTCATTGTGAATGTATCCGACATAGCTGCAATGGGAGGCAAGCCGGAGTGGATGACATTGGCCTTATCTCTAAGTGAAACAAATCCAGAATGGTTGAAAGGTTTTTCAAAAGGATTATTTCTTGCCGCTGATGAGTATTCACTGAATCTAATTGGTGGGGATCTAACTAAAGCTGATCAAGATATCATAACCATACAGATGATTGGTGAAGTTGACACAGACACACAATTATTGAGAAGCAATGCTCAACCAGGAGAACTCTTATTTGTTACTGGTACCCTTGGTGACGCGGCAGCCGGACTCGAGCAATTTGAAAAAAAAGCGGTATTAAATCAATATAATCAGTGTTTGATTGAACGTTTTTTTCGACCATCAGCTCGAGTTGATATTGGTCTAGCCATTATGGGTTATGCGTCATCATCAATTGATATTTCGGATGGTCTAATTGGCGATCTTAAGAAGATTATGAGTGCTTCAGATGTCGGTGCAATTTTGAATATAGAGGATATTCCGCTGTCCAAGGAGATGCTGAAAATCTATGAACCAAAAATATCTCAAACTTTTGCTTTGTCTGGTGGCGATGATTACGAATTGCTATTTACCGCTCCATCTGAAAATCTGTCAAAAATTATGGATATTTCTAAAGAAATCGATCAGAAAATTACACACATTGGTAATATCACTGAAAATAAAAATCTAGAATGCCGCAAGGAGGGAGTTATTTATGAATATCAGGATGAGGGTTATCTGCATTTCAAGTAGAAATTTTTACTCATGACAAAAGACATAACCTCCACATACAGCAAAACTATAATCATGCTCAGCTCATGCTTTGGAGCAGGAAATATTACAAAAGCTCCAGGCACGGTTGGTTCAATTTTTGGTTTTTTTGTGTATTTTTTATGCAAAGGTCTTTTGATGAGCACAAAAATTACAATAGCGATAGCCATCGTAATCAGCGGTATTTGGATATGCAGGCAAGCTACAGAGATTCTCGACTCACATGATCATCCGAGTATAGTCTGGGATGAAATGGCCTCAATGTATTGCCTTCTTTTGTTTGTTCCGAATGAAATAACATCATGGATAATTATTTTCATTCTATTCCGACTTTTTGATATTTGGAAACCATGGCCAATTTCGTGGTTTGATTCAAAAATAACGGGAGGCCTTGGTATCATGGTCGATGACCTTATTGCGGGCTTATTCGCTCTTGGATTTTTTAAAATAATTTATCTATTTTTCTGATTCTTCATCTGTTTCAAAAGGTACAGTATCATCGGAATTCTTCATAAGAATTTCGACTTTTTGTTCGGCTTCCTTGAGAGTTTTCTGGCAAATTCTTGTTAATTTCACTCCTTCTTCGAAACGTTTCATTGCATCTTCAAGTGAAAGTTGCCCGTCCTCAAGTTCCTCAACAATTTGCTCAAGATCTGACAGTGTTTTTTCCAGATCAAATGATTTTTTTGATGTCATATTTTATTTTGCATATTTTTTACAAAGCTCATTGTAGCAGAATAAAAAATTTAAAATTCTTTAATTTATTCATTTTCAGTGAGCGAAAATATTCGCATCCTGTTAGAATTACAATTATAAAATCTTAATAGTTTTCAAACACTATGAGCAAAAAATACGAAGCTGCGGACATAGAAGTATTAAGTGGGCTAGAGCCAGTAAGAAGAAGACCTGGCATGTATACCGACACCTCTAGACCAAATCACCTGGCTCATGAAGTAATTGATAATAGTGTAGATGAGGCACTTGCAGACCATTGCAAAAAAATCAGCGTTACTCTTTATAAAGACGGGTCGCTTGAGGTGGTCGATGATGGTAGAGGCATGCCTGTTGATATCCATCCAAAAGAAAAAATACCAGGAGTTGAGTTAATATTGACCAGACTTCATGCGGGTGGAAAATTCAATAAAGATAACTATCAATATTCAGGTGGCTTGCATGGCGTTGGCGTCTCTGTTGTCAACGCACTTTCAAAAAACCTAGAAGTCTGGGTCAGAAGAGATGGCACCGAACAAAACATGAGCTTTGCCGGAGGAAAAAAACAAGGCGAACTTGAGGAAGTTGGCAAAGTAGGCAAAGCCAATACAGGTACTACAATCAGGTTTTGGCCAGACCCACAATACTTTGATTCATCCAATATTTCAGCTTCGAAACTTCAACACGCTCTGAAAGCCAAGGCAGTTCTTTGTCCGGGCTTAGAGGTGAAGCTGAAGATCGAAAGCACTGGTGAGAAAATTACATGGGTGTATACGGGTGGTCTTGAGCAGTATCTTGCTGAGACTATAGGCCAGACACAACACATTCCTGAGGTTCCATTCAGTGGAGGATTTAAAAGTGACAACGAGTCAGTAGACTGGGCTTTGGTATGGCTCCAAGAAGAAGGCAGCAACTTATCAGAGAGTTATGTCAATCTCATACCTACTGTACAAGGAGGCACACATGTTAATGGGTTAAGAACAGGACTTGCAAATGCAATAAGAGAATTCTGTGAATTCAGAAGTCTTCTTCCAAGAGGAGTTACTCTTACACCAGAGGATGTTTGGGATAATGTGAATTATGTGCTTAGCGTGAAACTTGAAGACCCTCAATTTTCTGGGCAAACAAAAGAGAGGCTTTCTTCCAGAGAGTCAGCTGCATTTGTGACAGGGGTAATTAAAGATGAATTTTCTTTGTGGTTAAACCAGCATCCAGAAACAGGAGATTTGATCGCACAATTGGCAATAGAACGAGCTCAAAAAAGAATAAAAAGTGCGAAAAAAGTAGTCAGAAAAAAAGTGGTTTCTGGACCATCATTACCCGGAAAACTTGCAGATTGCACATCGCAAGAACCAGAGTTGTGCGAACTATTTTTGGTTGAAGGAGATTCGGCAGGCGGTTCTGCGAAACAAGCAAGAGACAGAATAACTCAAGCAATAATGCCATTGAGAGGAAAAATACTAAACACATGGGAAGTGGAAACAACAGAGATACTTGCTTCTCAGGAAGTGCATGATATTAGTGTTGCTATTGGTGTCGATCCAGTGAATCAAAATATAGAGGATCTTCGATATCATAAAATCTGTATTTTGGCAGATGCTGACTCAGATGGATTGCATATTGCTACTCTTATTTGTGCGCTTTTTTTGAGACATTACAGGAATTTAGTAGAAGCAGGACACATATACATAGCAATGCCACCACTGTTTAGAATTGATGCAGGAAAAAAAGTTTTTTACGCTCTTGATGAGAGTGAACGACAAAGTGTTCTCGATAAACTGGAAAAAGAAAACTTCAAAGGCAAGGTTACAGTTACTCGGTTTAAAGGTCTTGGAGAGATGAATCCCCAGCAACTGAGAGAAACGACGATGAACCGTGATACAAGGAGATTGGTTCAACTCAGTGTTTCTAATGACGATAATAGCGAAGAACTCATGGATATGTTGTTAGCAAAAAAACGTGCAAGCGAGAGAAGACAGTGGCTTGAAGACAAGGGCGATCTGGCGGAAGTGTAGATATGAAAAACCAAGAACTGAATTTTGAAGCCAATCTCGAGAAACTGTCACTTAAAAATTACAGTGAGAAAGCTTACTTAAATTACTCAATGTATGTATTGCTCGATCGGGCGCTCCCACAAATAGGAGATGGTCTTAAACCTGTTCAGAGGAGAATCATCTATTCAATGAGCGAACTCGGCCTATCGGGTGGTCAAAAACCAAAAAAATCAGCAAGAACGGTTGGTGACGTAATCGGTAAATTTCATCCGCACGGCGATTCTGCTTGTTATGAAGCCATGGTGTTAATGGCACAAGAATTTTCGTACAGATATCCAATTATCGATGGTCAAGGTAACTGGGGGTCAACCGATGATCCTAAATCATTCGCAGCAATGCGCTATACAGAATCTAGATTAAAGCCGTATGCAAAAACATTATTGCAAGAATTGGGCGAGGGAACAGTTGAATGGATTCCAAATTTTGATGGAACTCTAAAAGAGCCAGTAGTTATGCCGGCCAGGCAACCCAATATATTGCTTAATGGAACCACCGGTATAGCTGTAGGTATGTCTACTGATATTCCACCTCATAACTTAACCGAAGTCGCAAAAAGCTTAATTCAACTGTTAGATGATCCAGATACTACTCTGGGTAAACTAATGAAAAATATTAAAGGGCCAGATTTCCCAACAGGTGGCGAGTTAGTCTCTTCCAGAAGTGATATCCGAAATATTTATAAAACTGGAAATGGAACACTGAAACTAAGAGCAAAATACACAGAGGAAGGTGATGAGATCATTATTACAGATCTTCCTTATCAAATTTCTGGTAATAAAGTGCTTGAACAGATAGCGACTCAAATGAGAAACAAAAAACTGCCTCTCGTGGATGATCTTAGAGATGAGTCAGATCATGAAAATCCTATACGATTGGTAATTTCACCAAAATCAAGACGAGTCAATAGAGAGGAGCTGATGTCTCACCTATTTTCAACAACCTCACTGGAAAAAACCGTTCGTGTAAATATGAACATCATAGATCTTAATGGAAAACCTAAAACTTATGGGTTAAAAGATGTGTTGGTTGAGTGGCTCGAGTTTCGTAAAAGCACAGTAAAAGCGAGATTAAAACACAGACACAAAATCGTTTCTGATCGTCTTCACATCTTGGAAGGACTATTTATTGCCTATTTGAATATTGATGAAGTTATTAAAATTATTCGCAATGAAGATGACCCTAAAAGTGCTCTAATCAAGAAATATAAACTAACTGAAAATCAGGCTGATTCAATACTAAATCTTAGGCTTAGGTATTTGGCAAAATTAGAAGAAATAAAGATAAAAACAGAACAAGAAGCACTCGATACAGAAAGATTAAATATAGAGAAAATACTCAATAATAATAATAAGTTAAAAGAACTAATTAAAAGTGAAATTAATGAAGATATTGAGGCATATGGAGACGAAAGAAGAACTGAGATAATTGAACGCGAAGCTGCTCAAGCAATCGATGAAACACAGTTATTGGCTAGCGATCCAGTTACAATAATTTTATCTGGGCGTGGTTGGGCAAGAGCTGCAAAAGGCCACGACATAGATCCTCAATCATTAAACTACAGATCAGGTGATGAGTTTCGTGCATCTGCCCAAGGAAGAAGCAATCAAAATGCAATGTTCATTGACAGTACAGGAAGGGTATATAGTCTCCTAGCTAACCTCCTTCCATCTGCGAGAGGGCAAGGTGAACCTCTATCGGGAAGATTTAATCCACCCGATGGCTCTGAATTTTGTGGCACGATAATAGGTAAACCAGAAGATCACTGGCTTCTTGCTAGTGATGCTGGATATGGATTCAGGGTAAAATTATCAGATCTCTTTTCTCGAAATAAAGCTGGTAAGTCGGTTCTAAGAGTTCCCGATGGTGGGAGACCGATAATACCATCACCAATAATGAATGATGCAAATTATATAGTTGCGGTTAGCTCGATTGGAAAATTATTGATATTCGATCTAAAGGAATTGCCCGAATTAGCCAAAGGTAAAGGAAATAAATTAATCAATATTCCGACCAAAAAGTTCAAATCAGGAGAAGAAAGGCTTATGGCTGTGGCAGTTATTGGTGAAGGCGACCAACTCAATGTTTATCGAGATAAAAATAACTCGATGACACTGAAATGGAATGACCTTCAAGAATTTGTTTCAGATAGAGCGCTTCGAGGAAAGAACTATTCAAAGAAGTTTAAAAAAGCAATTCATTTAACCGTAGAAAGATCCAAAAAAAAGGATGATAATAATCAGAATGAATAACCCTGAGGAACGAAATGGCATCTTACAGTACAAATTTTTTTAAATCTGGATTGAGAATTCTACTAGATCAAGATCCCTATATTATTGTTGAAAATGAGTTTGTTAAGCCAGGCAAGGGGCAGGCATTTAACCGTGTTAGAGTCAGGAATCTAAAAACTGGGAAGGTCATAGATAAAACATTTAAGTCAGGTGAAAGTGTTGAAGCTGCTGATGTTATTGACAGAGATATGCAATTTTTGTATTCAGATGGAGAAATGTGGCATTTTATGGAGCCAAACTCCTTCGAACAATTTGCCGCAAATGAAGCGGCTGTCTCAAATGCAAAACTTTGGATAACCGACCAAGATGTTTGTCAGATCACTCTTTGGAACAATGAGCCTATAGTTGTTGTACCACCCAACTTTGTTGAGCTAGAGGTCATTGAAACGGATCCTGGTTTGAGAGGTGATACAGCCAGTGGTGGAGTTAAACCAGCAAAGTTATCCACGGGAGCGGTTGTGCGCGTTCCATTATTTATTGAAGAAGGTGAAATCCTGAAAATAGACACGCGATCCCAAGAATACGTATCGCGTGTTAAATAAATCATACAATCCTTTGTTTATATAAAAAGATTGATCTCCTGAAGAGTATTCTTTCCTTCGGCAATCATATTCAGTCGGTCATATCCAAGGGCGACACCTGAACATGATGGCAAGCCATCTTCCATGGCTTGAATAAAATCATTGTCAATTGGCCGGATGGCCAATCCATTTTTTTTTCTGAATGCCTGATCATTCTTTATGCGTTTTTTTAGTTCATTAGAGTCAGTAAGTTCAACATAACCATTAGCCAATTCAATATCTGAAAAGAACACCTCAAATCGATCCGATAACATGTCATTATTTGGAGTGATCCTGGCTAAGGCTGCTTGAGAGGCAGGAAAATGGGACACCACAGTCAATTGATTATTTTTAAATTTATTGGTTATTTCTGTTGCAAATAAATAATTCAGATATTGATCCTTATCTTCTTTGAATTCATCAATTAACGACTTATCAAATTTAAAATGTTCTATTATTTCTTTTATTTCATCATTTATCGGATCTATTCCTAGGTAATGAATGAAAATATCTTGATATGTCCAAGTATTTCGGATTAATTTATTTTGGTTATTGGTCAGAATGAGAGATATCAACTGACAAGTGTCATTGATGATATCTTGTAACGTGAAATTCATTCTGTACCATTCAACCATAGTAAATTCTGGTGAGTGTAATGAACCCTTCTCATAATCTCTAAATACTTTGCATATTTGATAGATGTCAGCAGAGCACATTGCAAGAATCCTTTTCATACAGAATTCTGGTGAAGTTTGAAGAAAATTTTTTTTATTATTGACAGTCGCACCGATGCTTTCTATGTGAATGTCCGAGACTGCCTTCTCTGAGAGGATAGGGGTATCCACTTCGAGTACATTCTGTTTATCGAAGTACTTTCTTATTTTTTTTATTCTTGACGCACGCCTTTTGAGTACATCGATTTTTTCCATTGAGGATTTACTTTGCATTTGGTGATATTTCTTCATTAATACTTCCAAGACAATCACCCATATGTATTTTCTGATCTTTCTTAATATTTCCCTTCAAAGATATTAAACCCTTTGGAAAAACTGAGACTACGGTAGAACCCATATTAAACCAACCCAGCAAATCGCCTTTATTAACTTTCTTATTGACACTTTTATGCAATATCAAATCTCTAGCAGCGCCCCTACCAATCGGTTTAATTAGGCCTGTCCAGGGAGTTGAAATACTGCCAACATTGAGAGCACCTACAAATACTATTGCAGCTTGCTTTTCTCTTGCTCTAATGAAGCAGACAACACGTTCATTCCTTGCGAGAACTTTAGGTATATTGTTTGTTGTCACCTCATTTACACTGAACAATGTTCCGGGTATGTGGGTGATCCTTATAATCTCTCCCTCTAATGGAGAATGCACTCTGTGATAATTGTATGGCGCTAGATATATCGTAGCAAAAATGCCGTCATAAAAACTTTCGGTTACAGTTTTGTTTTCTTGGAGTAAATCCTCGATAGAATATGTTTTATTTTTTGCTTGAAGTATTGTGTCGTTATTAATTTTGCCAAACATCGTCAGCTTCCCATCAGCAGGAGAGCAGATATTATCTTCACCAGATATTATTATTCTTGAATTTGGCTTTAACTCTCTGACAAAAAAATCATTGAAAGTAATAAAATCATCAGGAATCTTTTTAAGCACCTCATCGGTATTAATACTGTATATGGAGATGAAATTTTTTATCAAAAAGTCTTTAATAACTTTTACTTTTATCCTTGCCAAAAAAAATATTATCTTTGTAATGAGCTTTTTGGGCAGCGACTGCTGAAGTTTTATGAATAACCAGGCCATAATTTAATTTTATCTAATTATTTGCATTTATTGGTTTATTTTAAATTTAAAAACGTGACTTTGCTGGAACCTCAAATTTTAGATTTTCGTTGTTTGATAATTTGATGTCCAATTTGATATTTTGTCCAATATTTATATTTTCTGTTGGATCAAAAAACATAAAATGTTTTCCGCCTCGCTTCAATACGACGTCGTTATTTGCAGGGATCGTTAATTGCTCAATCTCTATCATTCTAGCAATACCATTCACAATGATGGTCTCATGTATTTCAACTGTCTCAAAATCAGGGCTGGTTATTGAATCGATTGAAATAGTCACATCAGTATGGTTCGTTATTTTGGTATAACCTGAGGTGACAGTATTACCTGGAAGCGGAGCGTAAATTTCGAGATTATTAAGTGAAATTGAACCCCCATTTTTTTCGCAAGCCGCTAAGAAAAATAATAGAGATGTAAGCAGAAATAATCTCATTAACTTCCTTTGATAATGATTGGTAAATCAGACACGAATTGTTCAATACTATGAGGAGCACTAAATACAGCATGAAATTGGGCCTCTTTATTTATCACTACTACTGCAGCAGAATGATTTACTGAATAGTTTTCACCTTCGTGTTTATTTGCTTTGAAGAATATTCCAAGTTGATCTGTCAGTTTTCTGAGTTCTTCGATGTTCCCGGTTATGCCAATGACGTTTTCTCCAAATGCATTAACGTATGTTTTTAAAACTTCATTTGAGTCTCGATCTGGATCAACACTTACCAATATTATTCTGGGAAGATTATCAATTACTCCTTCAAGTTTTTTGTTTGCCTCCGCTAGTTGATACAATGTCAAAGGACAAACATCAGGACAGTGCGTGTAACCAAAAAAAAGAACACTCCATTTGTCTTTTAGAGATTCAAGATTAAAACCTGCGCCATTTTCTCTGTTCAATGAGAAATCAGATAATGGTTTTGGATCATCTAATACCGTAGAAAATTCTGGCTCTCTTTTTGTGCAGGCAGACACGAGTGAAAAAAAGAATATAAAGAGAAACGTTTTTTTTATTAGCGACATAAAGAGAAAAAATCAATATTCAATTAAGAAAGTCAATTATAACTCAGGCAAATTCATTTTCATTCAAATTCGAATTAATTATGATAAGTTTTGAAAAGAATCGATAATAAAAAAATTATATAGAATTATTTTTTTGGGAAAGGTAATGGTTACAGTTGAATCTCTGATTAGAGAGACCGCAAATAAATTTAATGAGTCCAGTCTTACATTTGGTCATGGGACAGATAATGCTATTGATGAGGCGGCCTATCTTATTTTTGGCTATCTTGATCTTAATCATGATGAAGCGGAAGAAGCTTATCAGAAATCTATTTCAAATGAAGATTTACTAGAAATCGATAAATTGATTGACTGTCGAATCAATCAAAATTGTCCGGTGGCCTATTTGATTAAAAAAGCTTGGTTTGCTGGACTCGAATTTTTTGTTGATGAGAGAGTATTAGTGCCAAGATCTCCATTGGCAGAATTAATCACAAATAAATTAAGACCCTGGGCTGATGATAGACTAGTGACTAGAGCATTAGATATGGGAACTGGAAGTGGTTGTATTGCAATTGCTTTGGGAAAATTTTTTCCTGATATTGAAATTGACGCTATTGATTATTCTTCCGAGGCGCTTCAAGTAGCGAATATCAATCTTGAGCATCATAAAATGACAGATCGCATAAATTTAATTGAATCTGATTTTTTTTCTAATCTTCCCGAATATCAATACTCAAATTGCTACGATCTCATTATCAGTAATCCACCTTATGTTGATCAGGAGGATATTAGTAATATGGCTCCTGAGTTTCATCATGAGCCAATATTGGGTTTGGCATCAGGGAAAGATGGTTTAGAATCTGTTAAAATACTTTTAAGAGAATCGTGTAAATATCTGAGAGATAATGGCTTATTAATTGTAGAAGTTGGAAATAGTCGACAAGCATTAGAAGAGTTTTATCCAACACTTCCCTTTATCTGGATTGATTTTATGCTTGGCGGCGAGGGAGTTTTTTTGTTGATGAAGAGTGACCTTGAAGCACATATGGAAATATTAAATAAATAGGATTAGATATGTCTGGCAATACCTTTGGAAAAATTTTTACAGTAACCACTTTTGGCGAAAGTCATGGTGTTGCTCTCGGTTGTATTGTTGATGGTTGCCCTCCAGGTATGACTTTGTCCGAGAAAGATATACAAGTCGATCTTGATAGAAGAAGCCCAGGAAAGTCAGAGCACACAACAAAACGCAACGAACCAGATACCGTTGAGATTCTCTCTGGCACATTTGAAGGGAAAACTACTGGCACACCAATCGGACTTATTATTAGAAATAAAGATCAAAAATCAAAAGACTATAGCGATATAAAAGATAAATTTAGAC
This sequence comes from uncultured Woeseiaceae bacterium, assembly GCA_902517795.1. Lineage (GTDB taxonomy): Bacteria > Pseudomonadota > Gammaproteobacteria > Steroidobacterales > Woeseiaceae > SP4260. The sequence continues at coordinate 39,025 of CABYDR010000007.1, forward strand.
CGGGTCATGCCGATTATACCTATCAGCAAAAATATGGAATTAGAGACTATCGAGGCGGAGGAAGATCTTCAGCTAGAGAGACAGCAATGAGAGTGGCTGCAGGAGCTATTGCTAAAAAGTATCTAAAAGAAAAGTTCAACGTTCAGATTGATGGTTATTTGACTCAATTAGGGCCGATCAAGCTGGATATCACTGATAAAGATTTTGTGAAAAAAAATCCCTATTTTTGTGCCGATCCAGATCGTTATGAAGAGATCAACTCTTACATGCAAAAATTAAGAGAGGAGGGCGACTCCATAGGTGCAAGAATTAGCATTGTAGCGAAAAATATGCCTGTCGGTCTTGGAGAGCCGGTATTCGATAAACTTGAGGCAGATATAGCTCATGGTTTGATGAGTATTAATGCAGTTAAAGGTGTTGAGATCGGCTCAGGATTTGCTTCTATAACTCAGAAAGGAAGTGAGCATAGAGATGTGCTTTCAGAAGAAGGTTTTCAAAAGAATGATTCAGGCGGCACATTAGGAGGTATTTCATCCGGTCAGGACATATTTGCAAGTATCGCTTTAAAGCCTACATCCAGTATTTCAGCAGTCACTTCAACAATTAATAAAGACGGTGAAAATACTGAGATTTCAACAACAGGACGACATGATCCCTGTGTTGGTTTGAGAGCGGCACCTATTGCCGAATCAATGATGGCGCTGGTATTGATGGATCATGCATTAAGACAGCGAGCACAAAATGCTGACGTTGATTCAAAGACACCAATCATTGATGGCGGTATATAATTGTGGGCATTACAATCATATAAACCCACTTAATAAGAAGAGTATATAAACATGTTTAAGAATGTTAAATTTGCTGTAGTTGGTGCGACTGGCGCTGTTGGTGAAGTTATGTTGGAAATCTTATCCGATAGGGGTGTACCGTCAGAGAATATTTTTCCATTAGCAAGTAATCGTTCACTAGGAAAACAAGTCGATTTTGGAGGTGAACAACTTGATATTATCGATCTGGCTGAATTTGATTTTTCAACAGTTGAAATAGGGTTATTTTCAGCTGGTGCTGATGTCTCTGAAATATATGCACCTCAGGCAGCAGATGCTGGTTGTATCGTAATAGATAATACATCCAGATACAGGTATGAGGACGATATTCCTCTCGTAATATCAGAAGTTAATCCAGAAAGGATAGCTGAATATAAAAATAGAGGAATTATCGCAAATCCAAACTGTTCTACTATGCAGATGCTGGTTCCTTTGAAACCAATTCATGATGCCGTTGGAATAAGCAGGATCAATGTCGCAACCTATCAAGCCGTGTCTGGAGCCGGGAAAGAAATGATTGAAGATTTGGTAAACCAAACTTCCTCCCTATTAAATGGTAAGCCAGTATCCACGAAAGGTAAAACTAAACAAATTGCTTTTAATGCGATTCCTCATATTGATAATTTCCAAGAAAATAAATACACCAAAGAAGAGATGAAAATGGTCTGGGAGACTCAAAAAATATTAGAAGATAGCAGTATAATGGTAAATCCGACTGCAGTACGTATACCGGTTTTCTACGGACATTCTGAAGCTGTTCATATGGAGACAAAGTCGAAGATTTCATGCAACGAAGTTATTGATTTAATGAATCAAACTGACGGTGTTGAGGTGATTGATGGCGTCGAGCTTGGCGCTTACCCAACCGCAGTATCTGATGCCTCAGGTGCTGATCCAGTCTATGTGGGCAGGATAAGGGAGGATATCAGTCATCCTAATGGCATCAATCTCTGGATTGTAGCTGATAATATCCGAAAAGGAGCAGCTCTTAATACTGTCCAAATTGCTGAGATACTGGTAAGAGACTACCTGTAAAAAAGTCTAGGTGTCATAGCGTTTTATTGTGATAAAGTAAATTTACTGTTTAATAACTGTGGAACTAATAAAGTGCTTCTTCGTGTAATAGGGCTCCTTTTTATATTGCAACATGGCCTAAATAGCAATCAAATAGTTGATCATGTTGTTGTATCCAAACTAAATGAGCCTTTAAGTATTAACCTTTCATTTGATCTATCAAAACCAGAAGACAGTGATTTATCCATAAAACTCGCCTCAAAAAATAGGTATCAACAATATGGAATTGAAAGGCCAAAATTACTTGATAGGATCAAAATCAGTCATAGTGAGAGTAATACAGACGGTAAGAAGAATTATAATATTAATTCAGAGATTCCAATTACTCGTGCCTCCTTCATTCTTCTTTTTGAGTTAACAAATAATAATGAAAACAGTTTGATCAGTATTCCTGTTACCCTGTTTTTAGAGGATGTCTCAGGTCAATATATAATCCAACCTGGAGATACTCTATGGAGTATTGCCTATAAAAATCGACCCAGCGACCAATTTACAATGGATCAAATGATGATAGCTTTGTATAAGAATAATCATGATCTCTTTTCAGGAAATATTAATGATATCAAGGAGGGTATTGTTGAGATTCCATCAGAGGATTTCATTAGTCTTGTGCCATCTGACAGTATTTTTAGTGTAGATAATCTCAGCTTGTATCAAGTGGACAAAAATGCCATTGACACTAATAAAGAGATCAACTTAAATTTCAACGAGAAAGCTGATTCATCTAATAATAATATAAACATCAAGTTGGATATTGCTCAAGATGATTATGAGCTTTCTATTTCTGAGGGAAATACCAGCCAAAACGAACCCATCAATAACGCAGATTTTCAAAAAGAAATATCTAATGAAACTGACCGAGATGAAAAAAAGTTGGCAACAAAGAGCCCAAAAATTACACCAGAAACTAGAGTTATAGTAAAAAATAAAAGCATCAATTTTAAAGAATTATTACAAATAGTTGATAATTTTTGGGCTCTTATTTCGCTTGGAGTAGTTCTTTTCTTGTTCATTTTATTTAGTATTGTAAAAAAGTTTAAAAATGACAAAAAATCAATTGCAGATTTAGAAAACTCAATAAGTGATAATGAAATTGCCACAAAATTGGATCTTGCAAGAGCCTATGTTGATATGGGTGAACCTGATGGGGCATATGAAATACTTGATGAAGTAATCTCAAAAGGCAATAAATCACAACAATTACTCGCAAAGAAACTCCTTAAATCCATTGATAGCTAATCTGGGTAATTAAAAAAAATGAGAATAGTAATGGGTGTAGAGTATGATGGCAATGCTTACAATGGGTGGCAAAAACAAAATGTTGGTATTGGAATTCAAACAATTGTTGAGCAATCAATCTCAGAAGTAGCCAATTCCAAAACGGAGATTGTTTGTGCTGGTCGAACTGATGCCGGAGTGCATGCTAGAGGTCAGATAATTCATTATGACACCAATGCAAAAAGGACAAATTATGAATGGCAAACTGGCGTTAATAGTCATCTTCCTGATGATATAAATATAAATTTTACAAAAGAGGTGACGGAAGATTTCCATGCAAGATTTTCAGCTACCAATCGTGCCTATCAGTATTTTATATTCAACAGTAGAAATAGATCCTCACTACTCAGAGATAGATTTTGGTGGATACGAGACACATTAGATGAATCTTTGATGCAAGAAGGGGCAAAAATTCTAGTTGGAGAGCATGATTTTAACTCTTTTCGAGCCTCATCCTGCCAAGCTTCCTCACCTATAAGAACAATCAAAAATCTGGATGTTCAAAGAAATGATCAGTTTCTTATTATCTCAATAAAAGCAAATGCTTTCTTACAGAAAATGGTGAGGAATATAGTTGGCTCCCTTGTGCATATTGGTCTTGGGAAAAAAACAAATGATTGGCTCATTGATGTTCTTGAGGCAAGAGATAGAAAGAGAGCCGGTATTACAGCGCCATCGCATGGGTTATGCTTAATCGAAGTCGATTATCCAAAAAATTATGAAATTCCAAAAATTGATAATCGTGATATTTTCATGCATATGGTTTAGAGTATTTAAGTTATGAGCTGGTTTGAAAAATTAATTCCATCAAGAATAAGCACTTTCAAAAAAAAGAGAAATGTTCCGGAGGGTGTTTGGGTAAAATGCCAAAAATGTGATGCTCAGCTCTATCGTGCAGAATTAGAGAGAAACTTTAAGGTATGTCCAAAGTGCAATTTCCACATGAGGATCGGCGCCAGAGAGAGATTGCATTTTTTTCTCGATACTGAGAGGCAGACTGAGATTGCTGAAAGTATAAGTTCAGTTGACCCTCTAAAATTTAAGGATACAAAAAAGTATTCAGATAGGATTTCGCAGGCTAAGAAAACTACCAATGAGCAGGATGCATTCGTCGTGATCTCTGGAGAGGTGGAAGGAATTAGACTGATGGCATGCTCATTTGATTTTAATTTCTTGGGTGGATCTATGGGATCTGCAGTGGGCGAGCGGTTTTGTGTTGCTACTGAATATTGCTTGAAGTATAAATTACCTTTAGTAGTGTTCTCATGCAGTGGAGGTGCGAGAATGCAAGAAGGGTTGCTGTCATTATTTCAGATGGCAAAGACTTCAGCGGCAATAGCAAAACTCCATAAAGAAAGAATTCCATATATTTCGGTAATGACTGATCCGACCACAGGTGGAGTATCAGCGTCTCTTGCAATGCTTGGCGATATTAATATTGCAGAGCCTGAAGCACTGATAGGTTTTGCCGGACCAAGAGTAATTGAACAGACTGTCAGACAAAAATTACCAGAGGGCTTTCAGAGAAGCGAGTTTCTTCTTGAGCATGGCGCCTTGGATATGATTGTTGATCGACGACAAATGAGAGAGAAAATTATATCCATTTTGTCATTTTTAAAGAATGAAACTCCTTAGTAATTAAGAGGAAAATGAGCTTTTAATTAAGGATATCTGACCTTTTGAAAAAGAACTTACAAGAATGGTTATCCTGGCAAGAGAGTCTTTCCTCAAAAGAAATAAATTTAGGGTTAGATCGTGTCACACGTGTCTTTGATAGACTGAAATTCATAAGACCAAAAAAAATTATAACTGTAGCAGGTACCAATGGAAAAGGTTCAGTTGTCTCCATACTCGAATCAATTCTGATAACTCAGGGTTTTCAAGTTGGCTCGTACACCTCGCCTCATATGCACAAATATAATGAGAGGATTAAGGTGAATTGTAATCCCGTATCAAATAAAAAAATAACTGATGCATTTGAAAAGATTGAGAATGTTCGTTGCAATCAGCTTCTTACTTATTTTGAGTTTGGTACGCTTGCTGCTTTGGATATTTTATCATATTCATATGTTGATTATTTAATCCTCGAAGTTGGCTTAGGAGGAAGATTGGATGCTGTAAATGTTATTGATCCAGATGGTTCAATAATAACTAATATCGGCTTAGACCATATGGATTGGTTGGGTGATAGCAGGGAAAAGATTGGGTATGAAAAGGCTGGAATAATGAGAGATAACATTCCAACAGTTTATGGTGAATTGGACCCACCAAATAGCATCAAAGATACAGCCTTCGATAAGAGTGCTGATCTAATTTTAATGGGTGAGGACTATAGCTATGAGAATTCATTAAATGGATTATGGAATTGGCAAGGAAGATATAATAGAAGAGGCAATCTCGAATCTTCAGATATAAAGGGATCCCATCAAGTCAAAAATATTTCAGCAGCTCTGGCTTTATTAGAGAGTATAAATAGTGATGAATTACCGTCAGAAAGAACAATCAATAAAGCAATGCAAGGAATCCATCTCGAAGGAAGGTTGGACCAGAGGTTATATCATGGGAGAAACTGGTTATTTGATGTAGCCCACAATCATGACAGCGCAAGAATATTAGGTGATTTTCTATCTAAACAAGAATTTAGAAGATGTATATTTATTTTTGGCATTATGTCAGATAAGGATATTCACAAGGTTATCGATGAGATTGCCGAATATGCAACACATTGGTTTATCCCAAAACTTGGGATTACAAGATCAATAGAACCGAGCGATCTGATGAAAATCATCGAAGAAAAGAATACAGGAAGTTGTTCTATGAATAATTCTGTCGCACAATCGATAAATATGGCGGTAGACTTAACCTCAAAAGATGATCTAATTGTTATTACTGGTTCATTCTTTGTTGTCTCGCCAGCTTTATACTATCTGAAAGAAACAGGAACGAATTGAAAATGAAGCAAGAAATAAAACAAAGGATAGTAGGCGCAATTATATTTGTGATTTTCATATCAATTATGGTTCCACCCATTTTGGATGGCCACAATTCAAAAAATAACAATGATGAAGTATTGGTATCTTCTAATCAGTTTAATCAAAAAGAAAGAAAGGTGATTGAAATTGATTTGAGAGAGGGGAGTTTGCCATCAAATATGTCAAGTAATAAAAAAAATACTTATATTGATAGGTTTAAAGAATACATAAGCACCTTTAAAAGCGATGAAATCACTGAGAAAAAAGAGATTCAGGACTCAAATATAAGTGAGCCCGGGAGAGCCAGTGTGATTTTTGACGAATTTGAGAGTTCGTCATGGATAATTCAGGTTGGAAGTTATATGGAACTCGAGAACGCAAGAAATCAAATTGCTAATTTAAGAGATATAGAAATTAGTGCTTATCTAATCGAAGATATTAAAAACAATCAAAGTAATTATAAGGTAAGAATTGGTGTCAATTTATCTGAGAAAAAAG
>CABYDR010000008.1 GCA_902517795.1 uncultured Woeseiaceae bacterium
TAGCGTTGAGCGAAGTTCCTTTCGAAGTCATGCTAAATTCAGAAAAAAATATCGAGAGCGTTGACCTGTATTACGATGACCAGGTAACTCAACTCACTCCTGATGAGGAGGGTATTTTTTCGGCAAATATACAATTTGACTCTACAGGCCAAAAAGTAATTTCCGTTGTTAGCTCAGGAAGTGAATTAGCAAGTAAACAAATCAGAGTGATTTCAGGATGGATATCAATTTTACCGCCATTGTTGGCAATCATTATGGCGCTGCTTTTAAGGAATGTTATTCCTGCATTGATTGCCGGAATTTGGTTTGGTGCAGCAGCACTTTATCCATTGTCGCTATCAGGCATATTTAAAGGACTCTTGGATGGCTTTCAAATCTATGTAGTCAAAGCCCTTTCTAATGAAGATCATGCCGCAATCATTCTCTTTTCAATGATGATTGGTGGGATGGTAGGAATTATCACGAGAAATGGAGGAATGAATAGCATCGTTATGCTTCTTGTAAGCAAAGCAAAAACTGCAATTGGCGGCCAGGTCTCCGTTTGGTTGATGGGCTTGATGATATTTTTTGATGATTACAGCAATACCTTGGTTGTCGGTAACACAGCCAGACCTCTCACTGATCACCTTAAGATATCCCGTGAAAAACTCGCATATCTGGTGGATTCAACAGCAGCGCCAGTTGTTTGTATTGCATTAATCACAACATGGATAGGATACGAAGTTGGTTTGATTGATAGCGCTTTGAAATCCATTCCCGAACTGGATCAGCCAGCCTATACAGTATTTTTGAAATCCATTCCTTATAGCTTCTATCCTATTTTTGCAATCATATTTGTATTCACAGTTGCTTACAGTGGCAAGGATATGGGACCAATGTACGATGCAGAAGTCAGGGCAAGAAAGGGTCAAGTCATCCCAGAAAGCAAGGAAAATACCCCTGCAATTCACGGAGACAATCTTGAGCCCAAGGCCGGGGTTAGAATGCGGGCCATTAATGCATTTATGCCTATAGTGGTATTGATTGTTTCTCTTCTTTGTGGGCTCTATGTAACTGGAGAGGGAGAAAATTTAACGGAAATCATAGGATCAGCAAATTCATACACTGCCATGCTCTGGGCTTCATTGTTGGGAGCAATGGTCGCGGCAATTATGTCCATTACCCAGAAAATACTCACTATCCATGAAACTGTCGATGCATGGTTTGGAGGTGTTAAAGCAATGTTATTCGCTATGATTATCCTAATACTTGCTTGGGCACTGTCGGATATCAGTAAAGAACTGCACACAGCAAATTATTTGATTTCAGTATTGGCAGATACATTACCAGCACAAATGGTACCAGTAACCGTTTTTTTATTATCGGCTGTCACAGCCTTTACCACAGGAACCAGTTGGGGAACACTGGGTATCTTAATGCCGTTGGTTATACCGTTGTGTTGGGCTGTAATGCAAATCAACGGAATTGCTGATGCAGAACACATGCATATTCTGTATTCTGCTATTGCTTGTAATTTAGCCGGGGCAGTTTGGGGGGATCATTGTTCACCAATTTCAGATACAACGGTTCTTTCATCAATGGCAAGCGGGTGCGATCATATTGAGCATGTGAGAACTCAGATGCCATATGCAGTTCTTGTTGGTGTTGTTGCAATTTTAACCGGAACAATTCCGGGTGCTTTTGGCCTTTCACCTATAATTTCAATCTTGCTGGGTTCACTGATATTGGTCGGAATACTGCTCTATTTCGGAAAAAGGGCTCATTAACAGATAAACTAACTTGGATGGTATTGAAAGTTCATAGCATGATATTGAAAATGAACAATGATATCACTTGGTGTAATATATAAAAAAATTTTTAATTTAGGAGAGTCCTATGTTTCGTTTAGCATTGTGTGTATTAACTTTATTGTCTACTTCTGCAGCTTTTGCACAGAATAATATTGACGAAAAAGTAATGTCGGCCCTTAAGTCGGATATAAGAACATCAGCCGAAATGGCTAGAGATCAGAATAGAAAGCCACTAGAAACTTTAAACTTTTTTCGCATGAAAGATAATATGCGAGTACTTGAGCTTGTTCCTGGTGGAGGATGGTATACCAAAATACTCGCTCCAGTTCTTGAGGAGAACGGTGAATTGTATGTGTCTGTCTGGACAGATCGGCTTCAGAATGGATTGCTTTCACAAGAAGCTTTTGACCATGTAAATGTTATAGGAGGAATAAACCCCAATAGAAATGGTGTAGATTGTGGAACTTTAGCTCAATGCAGATTGAATACCATTAGAGATGTTGATTTCGGTGTGAAAGATCTTGATTTGGTTGTCACTTTCAGAAATATGCACAATTTTGACGTGAATGGAAGAAAAGCTGTAAACGAAGCCACATTCAATGCGCTCAAATCTGGTGGATACTATGGAGTGATTGATCACACGAGACGTCACATGCAGCCTATGACAGGCGAAGTATGGCGAAGAGCCGATCCAATTCAAATCACAAAAGAGCTTTTAGATATTGGTTTTGAGCTTGTTGATTACTCTGATCTTCACTACAGATCCGATGATGAACTGAGATATGAGGTAGGTAGAAAATCTGTGACTGGGAATACAGATAGATTTACTTTTCTTTTTAGAAAGCCTTAATCTGGATTTATATGCCATTAAAAATTAGAGATGATTGGTAACAAAAAAGAGCTTATTTTATGAGCAATAGGCCCATAATTGCGGTCCCTGCTGACAGAAAACTCGTCGGCATTCATCCTTTTCATATGGTGGGTGAAAAATATCTCAAAGCTATAAAGGAAGTATCCATGGGAGTACCATGGATCATTCCTGCGTTGGGTTATGACGATGTAACAGAGGATATACTCGATAGTGTCGATGGTGTGTTTCTTACTGGAAGTTACTCAAATATTGAGCCGCATCACTACGGCAAAGAGGAAAGTAGGCCGGGAACTCTTCATGATCCAGAGAGAGACGGAACTGTTCTTCCACTAATAGGGGAGGTTTTGGAAAGAGGAATTCCTTTATTTGCTGTATGCAGAGGATTTCAGGAGTTAAACGTGCATTTAGGGGGTACCATTCATCAACATTTGCATGAAATAGAGGGGAATTTTGATCATCGTGAAAATAATGCAGATGACATAAATACTCAGTATGGACCTGCTCACAAAATATCAATTCACAGAGATTCAATGCTTTATGATCTTCTGGGCGAGACAGAGGCAGAAGTGAATTCGTTGCATGGGCAAGGCATAAATAAACTGGCACCGAATGTCACAGTTGAAGCGGAAGCAGAAGATGGCGTAATCGAAGCGTTTAAGGTCAATAATTCGAAAGCTTTTGCATACGCGGTTCAGTGGCACCCAGAATGGAAAGCCAATGAAAATAATTTATCACGCTTATTATTCAGTGCATTTGGGTCGGCTTGTTTGGAATATGCAAAAAATAAATAAAATAAGATAACTAAAGGTATCGGAACTTAATGGAAAAAAATAATAAATTTAAAAAATGGTTTGAAGAGCACGAAGTAGAAGATCTTGAGGTGCTTGTTCCAGATATGGCGGGCGCAGCCAGAGGAAAAATGATACCAGTCTCCAGTTTTGGGGAAGGCGAGATGAAAATGCCGGAGGGGATATTTGGTCAGACTATCACCGGAAACTATTTTGAAAGTGAGAATAATGTTGAAGACAGAGATATGCTGTTGGAGCCCAATATTAATACTCTCTGTATGGTCCCATGGATGGAGATACCAACCGCATCATTAATTTTTAATGGTTTTACTAAAGAGGGAGCAGCAATTGAGTCTGCACCTAGACGAGTGTTGCAAAACGTACTGGAACTCTATTCAAAAAAAGGCTGGAGGCCAGTGGTTGCTCCAGAAGCAGAATTCTATTTGCTTAATCCTTCCAATGATTTTCATAACGAAATTGAACCTCCTCAAGGTAGATTGGGGATTACCGATACAACCAAACAACCCTACAGCTTAGATTCAATGAACAATTTTGATCCATTTATCAATCAAGTTTATGAGTACAGTGAAATCCAGGGCATCTCGATAGATAATATTTCCCAGGAAATGGGGCCAGCACAATTAGAGATAAATTTCGTGCACGGAGATCCGTTATCCTTAGCTGATCAGGTTTTTCGCTTTAAGCGCATTGTTAAAGAGGTTGCTATCCAGCATGAGATGCACGCTACATTCATGGCCAGGCCGATTACTGGTGAAGCTGGAAGTGCCCTGCATGTTCATCAAAGTGTCATGGATGAGAGCGATAATAATATCTTCACTAATGAGGATGGCTCTGTGTCTGAGACATTTCTTCATTATATAGGCGGATTACAGAAATATATCCCTGACTCTCTACTGATATTCGCACCGTATGCAAATTCTTACAGAAGGTTTTTAAGTTATTGGTCATCCCCAGTAAATCTGGAATGGGCGATTGATAACAGGAGTGTTGGATTGAGAGTACCGGACTCTGATCCTGAAAATCGAAGAGTTGAAAATAGACTGGGTGGATCTGATGTGAATCCATATCTGGCTCTGGCTGCAACACTTGCTTGTGGATATTTAGGAATGACAGAGAAATTAAAACCCAGAGATGCAATTGAGGGGAGCGCTTATGATTTGCCTTTTGACTTACATCGTCATATATACGCCTCCATTGATGCATTTTCATCGAGTGAAGCCATGAGGAGTGTGTTGGGAGATACTTTTGTTGATATGTATACAGGAATAAAGCAAAAAGAGCATGAGCAATTTCAGGAAATTATCACTCCTTGGGAAAGAGAGCACATTACCCTTAATGTCTGATCATATTATGAATTTTTTTGCCATGATATGAAATTATGTGAGACATAACTTTCGTTAATAAATAAAATATTAAACAACTATCCAAGGAGAAGCATAATGTCATTTTTAGAAGATCGCTCAAAAACAGATTGGCAGTCCTTGGACAGTGAGCATTATCTCCATCCATTTACTGATCATAAGGACCTTGGAAATAAGAGTAGGATTATAGCCAAGGCAGATGGTGTATACGTATACGATATTGATGGCAATCAAATACTGGATGGAATGTCAGGATTGTGGTGTGTGAACATTGGCTACGGAAGAAGCGAGCTATCTGAAGCAGCTGCCACACAACTCAATGAATTACCCTACTACAACAGCTTTTTTCAGTGCGCTAATCCACCCTCAATTGAATTAGCGAACAAACTGGATAAAATCACTCAGAAGCAATTTAACAGAGTCTTCTATACGGGTTCTGGCTCAGAATCAATAGACACAATGATAAGGATTGTCAGGCGATATTGGGAAGTATTAGGGCACCCAAATAAGAAAACAATAATCGCACGAAAAAATGCTTATCATGGCTCAACTATTGCTGGAGTCAGTCTTGGTGGAATGAATGCTATGCATAAGCAAGGCGGTCCTCTGCTTCCAGGAATAGAACATGTGGATCAACCGTATTGGTTCGAATCAGATAGGAGTCACAGCCCGGATGATTTCGGAAAAAAAGTGGCTTCACAATTAGAAGAAAAAATCCTAGAAATAGGAGTGGATAATATCGCAGCTTTTGTAGGCGAACCTATTCAGGGGGCTGGGGGTGTTATTATACCACCCGATTCATACTGGCCCGAAATTCAGAGAATTTGCAATCATTATGGGATTCTCATGGTCACCGATGAGGTAATTTGTGGTTTTGGTAGGTTAGGTGAATGGTTTGGTGCCGATCATTTTCAGATTAAACCGGATCTTATGACATTCGCAAAAGGTGTAACTTCTGGTTATTTGCCGCTTGGTGGGGTTATGGTAAGTGAAAAAGTTTCCAGTGCAATTATTGATAAAGGTGGAGAATTTGCCCATGGCTTCACTTATTCTGGTCATCCAGCTTCTTGTGCTGTTGCAATAGAAAATATTCGTATTTTGGATGAAGAAAACCTTGTATTAAGAACAAAAAATGAGATAGGTCCTTATTTACAAAATAAATGGAAATCTCTTGAGGATCATCCAATCGTTGGGGAGACTCGAATGGTTGGTTTGATGGGTGCTATGGAGCTTGTACCTCAAAAAGATAATCCTCAGCGTTTTGATGATAAATCGACTGCAGGCATGACATTCAGAAATTTTGCAGTTAATAACGGCTTAGTCATGAGAGCTGTGGGTGATACTATCGTTACAGCACCACCTTTGGTTATTTCAGAAGAAGAAGTGGATGAGATGGTTGAAAAGGCATGGATGTGTCTCGATCACACCCAGTCTGAAATGACGAACTAGATATTAAATAAGAGATTACAATGAACGATAAAATAAAAAAAGAAAGACCTGAACTTTATGGTATGAATTTAGAGCCAACCTACTCAGGATCAACGACCTTCTTTCGAAGGGAGTCATCAAAAGATCTTAAAGGGGTAGATCTTGCCGTTACAGGTATTCCTCTCGATACAGCAGTTACGAACAGGCCTGGAACTAGATTTGGACCAAGGGCGGTTAGAACAGCATCTACAATCTTAGCCTGGGAAAAACCATATGGAATGGATTTTAATCCGGTTGAAAAAATTGCAATGGTCGATTATGGCGATTGCCATTTTGATTTTGGTGTACCAGAGTCGGTTCCTGCCTTCATAGAAGAGCATATCTCGACAATTTTAAGCGGAGGGTCTTCAGTTTTTTCGATTGGTGGAGATCATTTCGTGAGCTATCCAATACTTAAAGCGTTTGCGAAAAAAGTTCAGGAGCCAATATCTTTGATTCAGTTTGATGCGCATACCGATACATGGGAAACAGGCGAAGGAAATGAGCCTGCTGATGAGAATAGAATTGATCATGGAACTATGTTTTACCAAGCTACCAATGATGGAATTCTCGATCCAAAAAGTTCTGTTCAAATAGGCATCAGGACAGAAAATCCAGATACCATGGGATTTAATATACTTGATGCGCCATGGGTTCACAGTAATGGTATAGATGCGGTTATCAAAAAAACTAAAGAAATTGTTGGCACAAAGCCAGTCTACATGACATTCGATATCGATTGCCTTGATCCTAGCTATGCACCTGGAACCGGAACCCCCGTTTGCGGAGGATTAAGTACACATCAGGCTATGAGTATTATTCGAGGCCTCTCAGGGATCAATCTGATTGGTATGGATCTTGTTGAGGTATCGCCAGCCTATGATGTTGGTGAGATTACAGCACTTGCAGGCGCTCATGTAGCAATGGAAATGATTGGTGTTTTTGCATCTAAGCCCGAATTTAACTAAGAAAAGCCGATGAAAGAGACATCCGAACATACAAACTCATATTACGCGGCATCGAAAAACTGGCAGACAGATTATCCGAAGCTGGAAGGTGACCATCATTGTGATGTCGCAATAGTTGGAGGAGGGTTTACCGGTGTTTCAGCCGCCCTTCGTTTAATTGAGCACGGCTACAAGGTTGCCGTGGTAGAAGCAAACAGGATCAGTTGGGGTGCATCTGGAAGGAATGGAGGGCAACTGATCGATGGTTTCGTAATGGATCTGGATAAATTTGAGAAAAAAGTTGGAAAAATAGGCGCCGAAATTGCTTACCAAATGGGTATTGAATCCAGAGATGTTGTTTTAGAGAGAATAAAAAAACACTCCATTGATTGCGATTTGAAATTCGGATTTTTAGACGTCGCTATGAATCAGGGTGACATTGATGATTTTCATGAGTGGCTGGAAGAAAAACAAGAAAATAATTATCCGCACAAAATGGAATTCATCGCTCAAGAGAATCTAAAGCAACATGTGGGTTCTGATAAATACATCGCCGGTGTAGTAAATTACGGTAATGGCCACTTACATCCTCTAAATCTCTGTATCGGTGAGGCACGAGCGATAGTAGATCAGGGAGGAGCGATATTTGAGCAGAGCCAAGTTAAAAAAATTAAACACGGTGAAAATCCCAAATTGATAACAGAGAATGGCGTAGTTCATGCAAAAAAAGTCATTCTTGCTGGAAACGCTTATCTAAGAAAAACAGAACCAAAGCTTGCGGGTGCCGTTATACCTGCAGGAAGTTATATTATTGCAACAGAGCCATTATCAGAGTCCCTTGCAAATGAATTATTGCCTTCAGACATGGCGGTATGTGATCAAAGGGTGGGTCTAGATTACTACAGACTTTCAGCCGATAGAAGAATGCTATTTGGCGGTCTTTGTAATTATTCTGGAAGAAATCCAAAGAGCATTAAAGGTGTCTTGCAACCCAAAATGCTGAATGTTTTCCCTCAGCTCGTAGGAAAAAGAATAGACTATGAGTGGGGTGGTTATATCGGAATAAGCATAAATCGTATTCCTCAAATGGGAAGGATCCAGAACAATACATACTATGTTCAAGGTTACTCTGGTCACGGACTGTGTCCAACTCATATCGCAGGCAATGTTATCGCTGATGCCATTGTTGGTGATACAGAACGTTTCGACGTTTTTGAAAAGGTGAAACACATCAGACTGCCAGGAGGATTGTGGTTTGCTAATCCTGCTCTTGCATTAGGCATGATGTGGTTTCGCTTAAAAGAATTACTGGCTTAACTTGGTACTTTATATTTGAAAAAAAAACACAACATTAATAGACGCGACTTTATAAACGGCTTTGCACTGAGTCTTGCTGCTGGCGGAAGCCTCTCACCCATTGAGATACTCGCTAACGATAAAAGACGCTATCCACCAGCATTAATGGGGATGCGCGGCAGCAATCCAGGATCCTTTGAAGTCGCGCATGCGCTTGCTTGGGGCGGTGCAAAATTTGATAAACCAAAAATACAAACAGATAATGATTATGATCTCGTTGTAGTGGGGGGAGGGATATCAGGTCTTTCTGCAGCTTATTTTTTTAGGCAGCGATACGGTAATGACGCAAAAATTCTGATACTGGATAATCACGATGATTTTGGAGGCCATGCAAGACGAAATGAATTTAATGTGAATGGCGAGGAGCTAATCTGCTATGGAGGAAGTCAATCTATTGATACGCCAAGTGCATATTCATCCGTCTCAGCAAAATTACTTAAAGACATAAATATTCATACTGAAAGATTTTATGAATATTACGATCAAAATTTCTTTGACAAAAATAGATTAGAAAGAGGTCTCTATTTTAGTAGTGATGTCTACGGAAAAGATATTGTAGCGAAAGATAGTTTAAGAAGAAGCATCACTAAGAAAGATGAGAGTATTCATAAGCTAATTGATAGTTATCCGATAAAAGATGACTCCAAAAGAGCGCTCATCTCGCTTTTAAGCGATAAAAGTGATCACTTAAAAGAAATTAAGTCTCAGTCAAAGAAAATAGAATTCATGAGAAACACCAGCTACAGTAATTTCCTAAGAAGTCATCTAAAAATGCCTGAGGAAGTTGTGGGCTTGTATCGTGACGGAATCAAGGGTTTATGGGGTGTTGGATGGGATGCACTATCTACCATGGAAGCATACAACTACGACATGCCTGGCACACATTATTTTGATTTTGTTCTACCAGATGATGATCCAAGTAGAGGTCATATAACTGCTTCTGAGAAATCTAATGACCGCGAAGAACCCTATATTTTTCATTTTCCTGACGGCAATGCGAGTATTCCTCGTGCTTTGGTAAGAGAGCTAATACCAGGTTCTATCCCGGGAAATACTATGGAAGATCTCGTTAGTGCCAAGGTGAATTATGATGAATTGGATTCAAGCTATTCAAAAGTAAAAATTCGATTGGATTCAACGGTAGTGAATGTTCAACATACGCCGGACGAAAAAAGTGTAGATGTAAGATATGTGAAAAATGGCAAGGTATATCGCGTTAGAGGAAATCACGTTGTCATGGCTTGTTACAATAATATGTTGCCATACGTCTGCCCGGAAATCTCAGAAAATCAAATTCAATCATTGGCATATGCAACAAAAATCCCACTTGTTTATATCAGTATTGCGGTCAGGAATTGGAACGCATTTCATAATTTGGGTTTTCACAGTTTTAACATTCCCCAATCAAAATTAATGCATTCTTTTGGTATGGATTTTCCTGTGAGTATGGGCGGTTACAATTATACTTCCAAACCAAATCAACCAACTGTTCTTCACGGGACTTTCGTTCCAGCAGATCCCGATAAAGGATTAAGCCCAAAACAGCAATCAATAATTGGAAGAAGAAAATTATACGAAATGAATTTCCAAGACTTTGAAAGTCTTATATATGAGCAATTGGATGGCTCTTTGGGTATGGGTGGGTTTGATATAGAAAGAGATATTGCAGGCATCACAGTAAACAGATGGCCTCACGGGTATGCCTGGGAGTACAATGATTATTCGGATCCTCCTGAATTCAATCCATATAATGGACCTCATATTGAAGGAAGAAAACAAATAGGTAGAATTTCAATTGCTAATTCAGATTCATCGTCATACGCTTATGTTGATGGAGCAATTGATGCTGCAGATCGAGCAGTTAATGAGCAATTGAAGAGCTAATAGTTTGAAAATACGTTAAGGAGAAAAATTATGAAATACTTAATAACCCTTGTTGTGAGTTTGATATTAACAAATGCTATTGCCTTGGCAGAAGATGTAGTTAAACCAGCTGAGATGAGTAAATCTGACATTGCCGGTGCAATTTATCTAAGATCGGATATGACCAGGGTAACCCATCCAAATGGTTCAAATACATTAGATGTAACAAATTTTACGAGCAGCGATGGCAAATATGAGACAGGTATGTACGCCTCAGCAGCTTCTAACATTGAGAGAAATCAGCCATGGGGAGTTGATGAGTTTTTTTATGTGGTTTCAGGAAGTATTACACTGACCTCTGATGACGGAAGTGTGATGGTTATAGAAGCCGGTGAAACTGCCACCATTCCTAAAGAATGGACGGGAAAATGGGATACAGAAGGATACAGTAAGATTTGGGTAATTTATACCAGTGAATGAATAGTTAAGAGTGATAATAATAAAGAGATCGAGGAGATTATCGTGCTAGATGACAGTACTACAGACGTGAGTATCGATTTACCAGATATGGATTCGTATTGGATGCCTTTTACGGGTAATCGATATTTTAAAGAAAACCCAAGAGTCATTCACAAAGCTGAAGGAATGTATTGTTGGTCTCATGATGGCAGAAAATTATTGGATATGGTGGCTGGTTTATGGTGTTGCAATGCAGGTCATTGTGACCCAAGAATTGTGAAGGCTATCCAGGATCAGGCAAAAGAGCTGGACTATGCAATGGCATTTCAGTTAGGCCATCCAAAAGTATTTGAATTGGCATCAAAACTAGTCGATATCGCACCAAAAACAATAGATCATGCTTTTTTTGTCAACTCTGGATCAGAGGCAGTCGATACCGCAATGAAAATGGTGCTTGCTTATCATCGAATTAGAGGTGAAGGAGAGAGAACAAGGTTTATTGGTCGTGAACGCGGCTATCACGGTGTTGGGTTTGGCGGTATCTCAGTTGGAGGGATGTCACCTAACAGAAAAATGTTTGGCGCAATGTTACCCGGAGTGGATCATTTACCTCACACGCACAATCTAGAACACAATGCCTTCTCCAGAGGTTTACCTAATTGGGGCGAACATCTGGCCGATGAGCTGGAAGCTATCGTTGCTCTTCATGATCCATCTACCATTGCAGGAGTAATTGTGGAGCCTATTGCAGGTTCTGCCGGAGTTTTCCTTCCTCCTAAAGGTTATCTCAAAAAGCTAAGAGAAATCTGCACAAAACACGGAATCATGTTGATCTTCGATGAAGTGATCTGTGGTTTTGGAAGAACTGGCGATGCGTTCGCTTCAACACGGTTTGATGTAACCCCAGACATTCTTACCGTGGCGAAAGGTTTGACGAGTGGCACTGTCCCGATGGGTGCGGTTTTAACCAGGGGAGATATCTATGATACGTTCATGACTGGGCCTGACAGTGCTATTGAGTTCTTCCATGGTTATACATATTCAGGTCATCCACTAGCAGCAGCAGCAGGATGTGCTACGTTAGATGTTTATCGTGAAGATGGTCTTTTTAATAGAGCAAAGTCTCTTGAGGATAAATTTGCTGATGCGCTCCACTCTCTAAAAGGCGAACCCAACGTAATTGATATAAGAAATTTTGGTCTTGTTGGAGCAGTAGAATTAACACCAATTGAAGGCCAACCAACAGCAAGAGCGATGAGTATTTTCCGAGATTGTTTTGACAAAGGTTTAATAATAAGAACAACCGGTGATAACGTTGCATTTTCTCCGCCATTGATTGTAGAAGAGCAACAAATTCTCGATACAATTGAAATGGTCAGAGATTCATTGAGATCAGCATGAAATCAATATTCGATAGTTTGAATGATAATAATCGTAAAATTGAAACCTGGATAGATGGCAAGACCTCAAAATCCACCTCCGATAGATATGATATTGTCACAAATTCTGCAACAGGGGAACAATGTGCCTCAGTAATTATGTCCACTAAAGATGACGTTGAAGCTGCCATTCAGTCATCAAAAAAGGCACTCCAAACATGGTCTCAGACTCCAGTTTTGAGGCGAGCAAGGGTCATGTTTAAGCTCAAGGAGCTTATTGAGAGAGATAAAAAGAAAATTGCACAAATAATTACCCAAGAGCACGGAAAAGTTCTTGATGATGCTGAAGGATCAATTCAGCGTGGACTCGAAGTTGTAGAATTTGCCTGTGGCATACCGCATCTAATTAAAGGAGAGTTTAATAATCAGGTTGGCACCGGTGTAGATACATTTTCTATGAGACAGCCATTAGGAATATGCGTTGGCATAACTCCTTTTAATTTTCCTGCAATGGTTCCCTTATGGATGTTTCCCCTTGCTATCTCATGTGGCAACACTTTCATACTTAAACCGTCAGAGAAAGCACCAACCTGTGCAAACATATGGGCAGAGCTCCTTAAAGAAGCAGGGTTACCAGATGGTGTATTTAATGTTATCCATGGCGATCATATTGCAGTTAACGCACTTTTGAATCATGAGGAAGTAGCAGCTGCCAGTTTTGTTGGATCTACTCCAGTTGCAGAACATGTCTACAAAACAGCATCTGAGCATGGAAAACGCGTTCAAGCGCTCGGTGGAGCAAAAAATCATCTGGTGGTTATGCCAGATGCAGACATGGATCAGGTTGCAGATGCTCTAATTGGAGCTGGCTATGGTTCTGCTGGAGAGAGATGTATGGCTATATCAGCTGTGATTGCAGTTGGCGATTCTGCGGATCCACTTTTAGAAAAATTGTTGCCTAAAATAAATACCATAAAAATAGGGCCAGGAGATGATATTTCAAATCACATGGGGCCACTTATTACTGCTGAGCATAAAGAAAAGGTTAAATCATATATAGATTTAGGAGAAAAAGAGGGAGCCAAGCTACTAGTTGATGGGAGATCGTATGACATTTCTAATTCAGCGGGATATTTTTTAGGCCCTACTTTTTTTGATCATACTACAAAAGACATGCGTGTATATAAAGAAGAGATATTTGGTCCAGTTCTGACTATGATCAGGGTCGAAACATTTGATGAAGCTGTGAAACTTGTAAATGATCATGAGTTTGGAAATGGCACTGCAATTTTTACGCGTGACGGAGATGCTGCTAGAGAGTTTTCAAACAATATTAAAGTTGGCATGGTTGGAATAAATGTTCCAATACCGGTGCCCTTGGCTTTTCATACTTTTGGTGGTTGGAAACGATCTCTATTTGGCTCAAATGGAGTTTATGGAATGGAAGGTGTGCGTTTTTATACAAGATTAAAGACTGTCACCTCGAGATGGCCAACTGGCATAAGAGCTGGCGCTGAGTTTTCTATGCCGACTATGTAGAGGATCGAGCTGTTATTTCGTCCTCTATGCCTTTAATGGCTTCCTTCAAACTCATTGTCTTTTGATCTTTTGAGCCCAACCTTCTCAATGTGACTGATTCATTTTCAATTTCTCTGTCACCGACAGTCATAAGGATCGGTATCTTGGCGTGACTGTGCTCTCTTACTTTGTAAGAGATTTTCTCATTCCGAATATCGCACTCTGATTCAATTCCAACTGCTCTTAATTTTTTGACAATATCTTTAGCATAATCATCAGCTTTAGAGGTGATGGTCAATACTTTTACCGGTAATGGGGATAGCCACAAAGGTAGGTTGCCAGCATGATGCTCTATGAAAATTCCAATGAAACGCTCCAGTGAACCAAATATGGCTCTATGCAGAAGTACCGGGGTATGTTTTTGGCCATCTTCACCTACGTAGGATGCATCCAGTCTTTTTGGCAGATTTAGATCGACCTGATGGGTTCCGCATTGCCAATCTCTTCCGATTGCATCTCGTAAAACAAATTCTAGTTTAGGACCATAAAAGGCGCCTTCGCCAGGATTATGTTTGTATTTTAATCCAGTTTTTTCTAGCGCTGAAATCAACGCGTTTTCAGCATTATCCCAGACAGAATCTTCGCCAACTCGAACATCAGGTCTATCAGCATATTTGATGATTACATCCTCAAAACCAAAATCTTTGTATATATCAAGAATAAGGTCACAAACAGCTATTGTCTCATCAGTGATTTGTTCAGGCGTACAAAATATATGAGCATCGTCTTGAGTAAATGCGCGGACTCTGAGCATACCATGAAGTGATCCAGAGGGTTCATATCGATGCACTTTACCAAATTCTGAAAGTCTGTATGGAAGGTCTCTGTAACTGGTTATACCTTGTTTAAAGACTTGAACATGCCCAGGACAATTCATTGGTTTTATAGCATAATTCCTTCCATCTACAGTCTCAGAGGTGAACATGTTCTCACCAAAGGATTCCCAATGTCCGGATGCTTCCCACAATGATCGATCCATTAGCTCAGGTGTATTGACCTCCTTATATCCAGCATTAACTTGCTTTTCTCGCATGTAGTCGATGAGTTTTTGAAAAAGGCGCCAACCTTTCGGATGCCAAAAAACTGCACCCGGTGCTTCTTCTTGAAAATGAAACAAATCCATTTGTTTGCCAAGCTTTCTGTGATCTCTTTTTTCAGCCTCTTCCAGGCGCAATAAGTATTTTTTTAGGTCCTTGTTATTCAGCCAAGCAGTACCGTATATCCTTTGCAACATTTGGTTTTTTGAATCTCCTCTCCAATAGGCACCTGATATTTTTGTTAATTTAAAAGATCCAATTTGTTTCAATGAGGTTAGGTGAGGGCCTCTGCACAGATCAATAAAGCCTGTTTCTCCTTGCCGATATATCTGGAAGTTCTCTTTTTGGTCAGAATTTTCGATTATCTCTAACTTGTAGTCTTCAGCATTTTTTTTGAAAAGGGCTACAGCATCCTTCTTTGAATGATAGGATTTAATGATCTCATGTTTCGAATCAATTATTTTTCTCATCTCATCTTCAATCTTTGGAAGATCATCGATTGATAGCATTTCATCGACTTCGAAATCATAATAAAAACCATCTTCTACTGTTGGTCCGATGGCGAGCTTACTGCTTGGGTATAAATTCTTAATTGCTCTTGCAAGAACTTGAGCAGTTAGTGTGTGACGCATAATTTCGAGCCCTGCTTCACTATTTAGTGTGATTATGGATATGGCTGCATCACTTGATATTTGATCGGTGAGATCATGTTGCTCACCATCAATCTCAATAGCCACAGCAGCTTTAGCCAAATTAGAGCCTATTGATTCAGCAATTTCGATACCAGTGGTCGGTTCTTTAAATTGCTTTTCAGAACCATCAGGAAGTCTTATGGTTAACACTTTATATTCTCGAATTATATAAAATTATTTTTTGTAAGTTATATAATCATTGTACCCGAAAATAAACTCCCCGCTAACTAAGATACGTTTTTTTTGGTTACAATAGGATTAAAGTTTATCGATCTGAATATATGAGTAATAAAAAAATAAACATAGTTACAACTGGTGAGCATGATCATGCGGGATGCATTGAAGATGCAATATTGAAAGCAGAGCTTGTTTGTAAGAATAATAATTTAAGATTCACGAAAATACGAAAGAAGGTACTGCAGTTGATCTGGTCTAGCCATAAGCCTATTGGTGCCTATGAAATACTTGACAGCCTAAGAGCTGAAGAGATTAAGGCTGAGCCACCAACAGTCTATAGAGCTCTCAGTTTTTTGATCGATGCATGCTTAGTCCATCGATTGGACAGTTTGAATTCTTTTGTGGGTTGTGTCGATCCAGAAAACACTCATCAGGGACAATTTTTTATATGCCAAGATTGCAATAATGTTTCAGAGTTCAATGATCATGAGATTTCTGATTTAGTAGAATCAAAGATGAAAAGTAATGGATTCTCTGCAACACATCAAACACTTGAAGTGATGGGTCATTGCAATAATTGTAAATAAAACAACATGTATCAAGAAAAACATTTGAAATAAGCAAATGAAAGATAGCAAACCAAGAGATTTTATAAGACAGATCATTCATGATGAAACGAAGAATCAGGATTCAAGGAAGGTAATTACCAGATTTCCTCCTGAGCCAAATGGATTCCTTCATATTGGCCATGCAAAATCAATTTGTCTAAATTTTGCTGTAGCCAATGAAAATAAGGGTAAAACTTTTCTTCGTTTTGATGACACCAATCCACTTAAAGAAGATGATATTTATGTTCAGTCAATAAAAGAAGATGTTTCATGGCTTGGATTCGATTGGGAAGACAGGTTGACATTTGCGTCAGATTATTTTGAAAATCTTTACCAAGCGGCAATTAAATTAATAAATAAAGGGCTCGCATATGTAGATAGCCTCAATGCAAATGAAATAAGAGAATACAGAGGTACTCTAACTGAACCTGGAAAAGACAGCCCATACAGAAATAGATCTCCTGAAGAGAATTTAGAGTTATTTAAGAGAATGAAAAACGGTGAATTTTCAGATGGAGAAATGATACTCAGAGCTAAAATCGATATGAAATCTCCTAATATGAATATGCGTGATCCAGCTATTTATCGTATCCGAAAACATGCCCATCAGAGAACAGCTGATAAATGGTGTATTTATCCGATGTATGATTTTGCTCATGCACTATCTGATGCATACGAAGGGATAACATACTCTTTATGCACTCTTGAATTTGAAGATCATCGCCCTCTTTATAATTGGTTTATTGAGCAGGTTGAAACAGAGCATCGGCCACGTCAAATTGAATTCTCAAGATTGAATATGGCATATGCGCTGACAAGCAAAAGAAAGTTACATGGCTTAATTATAAATAAGATAGTTGATGGCTGGGATGATCCACGTCTAGTCACAATTTCAGGAATGAGGAGAAGGGGCTATCCACCGAATGCTATTTTGGATTTTTGCGAAAGAATAGGTATAACAAAAAAAGATAATTACATAGAAATGGGCGTTTTGGAGAATTCTGTCAGAGAGGAGTTGGGTGACACAACACAAAGAAGAATGGGTGTCTTGGATCCTCTTAAAGTAACCATACAAAACTTTGAAAATGACAAAGTTGAGGTGCTAGAAGCACAAAATCACCCACAAATTCCTGAGTTTGGAATGAGAAAGATCTCGTTCACCAAAGAACTTTACATAGAAAGAAGCGATTTTAAAGAAGATGCGCCAAGAAAATTTCATAGACTTAAGCCAGGCGGAGAAGTAAGGCTTAGATATGCATACATTATAAAATGTGAGGAAGTTATCAAAGATTCAAGTGGCAATATAGAAGAATTAATATGCAGCTATGATCCCGACACAAAGAGTGGCACTGGTAAAAGTGATAAAAAGGTTAAAGGAACAATTCATTGGGTGTCCGCTGAACATTCATTTGATGCCGAAATAAGGCTTTATGATCGATTGTTTAAAGTGCATAACCCTGCAGCATCGGATGATTTAGAAAAGACAATCAATCCAGATTCACTCAAAACTGTTCAAGCTAAGCTTGAGGATTCTCTTGGAGCAGAAGGCGCACCTCCTTCTTTTCAATTGGAAAGAACAGGTTATTTTTGCCTTGATACCAAACTTAGCAATGAAAAGAAAAGAATCTATAACCGAACAGTTACCCTTAGAGACTCTTGGGCAAAAATTGAAAAAGCTGCTATGTCTCAGGGATAGAATTATTTTTTTTATTGTGTGAGGATCGGGCCCAATATACAAATCCAGTGTCAATTAAAGCAATAACTGCCTTAATGATATATTCAGCAAGGCCAATCTGAATGGCCGTTCTTATGTCAACAATACTCCACCATACAACTACAGTATAGATGGATGAATCAATGAATTGTGAGCTCAATGTAGAAAAATTGTTTCTCAACCAAAGATGATTCTCTCCTGTCTTTTTCTTAATTTTGTGAAAAATCCATACATCATATCTTTGGCTCACATAGTAAGCTAAGAGTGAACCAATAATGAAACGAGGTGTAAGATCAATAATTATTTTGAAAGCATCATGAATCTTCACAGAGTATTCACCGGTCTGGGAAGAATGAGACGGATTGAACAAAAGTGAAAGCCACATCACGATGATCATGATCAAACTAACAATAAAACCAAGTTTTACAGCATCTGTTGCTGCCTTTTTTCCAAAATTCTCACTCAAAACATCGGTTGCAAAAAAAATACTTGCGTAAAACAATAGCCCTAAACTTATCTCAATATTGAAAATTGTGATCAATCTCGGGCCAAGAAGATTGGCGAGCAATATACTGAATACCACTGCAGCCTGTAAACCAGTATGGCTAAATAATCGGTATAACAGGATCGTTGAAAAAAGAAAAAAGATTGTCGAACCAAGCCAAAGTATTTCTTGGTTTGACGTTAAAAATATAATCAGATTATTTTGAAGCAATTCGTCTATTAATTATTTGACAGAGTTAGAAATCTTTTCATATGGAAATCAGCATTACCAAAAAGAATTTCTATTGATGACAGTCTTTTAAAAAAATGTGCAATATCAAGTTCCCAAGATATCCCCATTCCACCATGGAGCTGAACTGCTTCTTGTCCAACATGCTTGCCTGCAATCCCAATTTGATATTTCAATCCACTGATCGCTTTTTTAAGTGAGCTACTGTCATCTTGATTGGTAGTCAGTGCCCACAAAAGAATAGATTCTGTTTCTTCACAAGCCATTAATGTATCCACCATACGATGTTGAAGTGCTTGAAAACCTCCAATAGGTAAACCAAACTGGACACGATTTTTTGAATATTCTACTGTTTTATCGTGCAAGGATTTCATTATACCTGTTGCTTCTGCACACACTGCTAGTGTTGCATCATCAATTGTTGACTCAAGAGTTTGATATCCTTTTCCAATTTCTCCCAACAAATTATCTTTGTTTATCTCAACATTTTTGAAGGTTATTTCTGAGGCAGAGTGACCAT
This sequence comes from uncultured Woeseiaceae bacterium, assembly GCA_902517795.1. Taxonomy (GTDB): domain Bacteria; phylum Pseudomonadota; class Gammaproteobacteria; order Steroidobacterales; family Woeseiaceae; genus SP4260. Next base: position 19,362 of record CABYDR010000008.1, read on the forward strand.
CAACAGTTTTATAATTATTTTTTGAGATTCCAGGTAAATCACTCTCAACAACAAACAGCGATATTCCTTCTGCTTCAGTTTGTGATCCAGATGTTCTGGCTGGAACAATGATTATGTCCGCTTCTTTACCATTTAATACGAATGATTTTTTTCCGTTGATAATAGCTTTGTCACCATTATCTTTTGCAACCGTTGCGACATCATTCAAATTGAATCGAGATTGGGGTTCGGTAAATGCCAGAGTGGATTGCAATTCTCCATTTATGATATTGGAGAGCCATTTTGATTTCTGATCATCCGTTGCCAGTCTCTTTAAGACTCCGCCTGCAAGGATTACATTCTCAAGATATGGTTCAAGCACCAGTCCGCGACCTATTTCTTTCATTATCAGCATCGTTTCTACAGGCCCACCGTTCAATCCTCCATCCTCTTCGGAAAAAGGGATAGCCGTAAAGCCTTGCTCGACAAAAAAATTGTATGCATCAGAGTCAAAAGCAGAGTCCCCTTCTGCAATGCTCATTCTTTTTTCAAAGTCATATTCATTTTCTATGAATCGAGATATTACATCTCTTATCGCCGATTGCTCTTCTGATATTGATAAATCCATTAGCTATTCCAGTTTTGAATTAATTAAAGTCCTAATACGTGTTTGGCAATGATATTCTTTTGAATTTCATTCGAGCCGCCGTAAATCGAAGCTTTACGATTATTAAAATACACCAGCGAGCTCACACTGTCCGCGCCGAATCCCACGTGCTCTTCAGGATCGCTGTTTAGATTATATTGCTGAGGCACATAAGGAAGAGAAAAATAGCCTGCCGCTTCCATGAATAATTCATCAAGTTTTTGCTGAATTTCAGTTCCACGTATTTTTAACAATGAGGATTCTGGACCAGGCGCTTTTCCTACAGATACTGCTGCTAATGTTCTCAGTTCAGTAAACTCAAGAGCTTTGAGTTCAATTTCAAGTTGTCCAATTTTTTTCAAAAAATCGCTATCCCCAGTCAAAGAAGGCTGAGTATTATCGGAATTTCTAATTTTTTCTTTTAGTCGTGAGAGGCGGTACTGAGATCTGGCGACTCCAGCAATGCTTGTTCTTTCGTGTTGAAGCAAAACTTTGCCGTAAGTCCATCCTTTTCCTTCCTCACCAATAAGGTTTTCGGCAGGAACTTTTACATTTTCAAAATGAACTTCATTTACCTCTCTATCTCCTTCGATTGTAATTATAGGTTTTACACTGACTCCCTCAGTTGACATATCCACGAGGATAAAGCTTATACCTTCTTGTCGTCTGGCTACATCACTGCTTGTTCTCACAAGACAGAAAATCCAGTCTGCCATATGACCTAATGTGGTCCATGTTTTTGTTCCATTGAGAATATATTCATTGCCAGCTCTTTCTGCTTTCATTTTAAGAGAGGCTAAGTCTGAACCAGAGCCGGGCTCTGAGTACCCTTGACACCACCATACGTCACTGGCCAGTATTCCAGGAAGGAATTTCTTTTTTTGAGCTTCATTACCATAGGTATAAATTACAGGACCGACCATCCCGAGACCAAATGGAACTATCGCAGGTGCATTAGCTTTGGCATTTTCATTTGCAAAGATATATTTTTGTACTGGTGTCCAGCCTGTACCACCATATTCGACTGGCCAGTTTGGAGCCGCCCAACCTTGCTCATACAAGGTCTTTTGCCACCTAATAAAATCTTCTTTTTCAAGTGGTACAGATTTATTCTGTTTGTCTTTTATATCGGCTGGGTATTTCGCATTAAAAAAAGAGTTTACTTCTTTTTGGAAGTCGTTTTCTTCGGAGGTGAAACTTACATGCATCGTATTGCTCTTTGTTTATAAAAAAATGATTATATTACATTATTTTTTTATAAATTTGTTCAAGATAAACAGTAAAATAATGCTTTCGATTAAATATCTATTATACTCAGTATGGTTAAAATTATAATTTTCAAGTTTTATCATGCGCAGCTATTCACAAAATAATATTGCACCAAGAGATACATATAATAGACCTATTTCTGATCTGAGGGTTTCACTTCTAGATCAGTGTAATTTCAGGTGCACTTACTGTATGCCTGAAAGAGAGTTTCACAGTGAATATCAATTTTTAAAGAAACATCAGAGACTCAGTCACGAAGAAATATTCCGTATTGTGAAGATAGCAGTTGAGCTTGGAGTAACAAAAGTTCGATTGACAGGAGGGGAGCCACTACTTGATAAGAATATTTCCAAGTTAATTAACTTAATAAGCGAAGTTAAAGAAATAGAGGATCTCGCTCTAACTACCAATGGTGTTCTATTGAGAAAGCATGCAAACGATATGATGAAAGCAGGATTACATCGAATCACCATTAGTCTCGACAGCATAGATGAGGTCACCTTTAATAAAATGAACGGGAATAGGGCTAGCGTGAAGAAAGTGCTGGATGGAATAGAGGCAGCTGAAAAAGCAGGTTTTGATAAAATTAAAATTAATACTGTTATCCAAAGAGGTGTAAATGATGATTCTATTGTGAACCTTCTTGATCATTTCAGAGGGACAGGGCACATAGTTCGATTGATTGAATTTATGGATGTTGGAAACCAAAACGATTGGAAAATGGATAATGTTGTGACAGCCAAGGAGATGCTTAAAATTATTGAGCAACACTGGGAAGTGATTCCGTTAGAGAAAACCTATGCAGGAGAAGTTGCAAAAAGATATAAATACAAGGATGGTGAGGGTGAGATAGGTTTTATAACCTCTATCTCAGAACCTTTCTGCAGTAACTGTGGGAGAGTGAGGCTATCTGCTGATGGTATGTTGTATACCTGCTTATTTGCAAGTGTTGGTACAGATTTAAGAAAATTATTAAGAAGTGATGCATCTGATCACGAAATAAAGAATGTTATCTCTAGTCGTTGGTTAGAGAGAAAAGATAGATATAGTGAAACACGCAATAATCAAACAACTGATATCACTGAAAAGAAAATTGAAATGTATAGAATGGGAGGATAGCTTTATTTAAGGAAGCCAGATTAATGAAAAAATTAAGTCATATCAACGAAGAAAACAAACCTCAGATGGTTGATGTTAGCAAGAAGGACGAATCATCAAGAGTTGCATGTGCCCAGACAGTTGTAGTTTTTCCTGAGGCGTTATCAGCAAGATTTAAAGATGGCGATATAAAAACAAAAAAAGGACCAGTTTTCTCAACTGCAATTATTGCAGGCGTCATGGCTGCGAAGAGAACGCATGATTTAATCCCGTTCTGTCATCCCATCGGTTTGAATGACTGTAAAATCAATATCAATCTCGATAAGAATGGAAATGCTGTAATAGATTGTACTTGCAAGGTTATTCATCGAACTGGTGTTGAGATGGAGGCATTGATGGGAGCAAGTGTTGCCGCATTGACGATATATGACATGGTTAAGGCAATTTCTCCTGAAATTGAAATTAAATCCACAAAACTGATATCAAAATCTGGAGGAAAAGAGAATTTCAATGTTAAGAAAAAAAACTGATATATGGGGCCTGATTTTGACTGGTGGAAAGAGCAGAAGGATGGGGCAAGATAAAGCGCTGCTTAGTATTGATGGAAATGTTCAGTTGCATAAGGTGCATGAACTTTTAGAAAAAAATCTCGAGAATATTTATGTTTCCGTTAGGGCGGAACAAGCAGAAGATCACGAAAGAAAGAAATACAATCAGATTATTGACCGATATGATGATATGGGCCCTCTTGCTGGTATTATTTCGGCAATGCAAGAGCACCCTGATGCAAATTGGTTGGTTGTTGCCTGTGATTTAATTAATTTAGATCAGGACACAATCAATGATCTATTGAGAAACTATACCCCAGAATGCAACTTTATCTCTTTTAAAAGCGAAAAAGACGGTCTACCAGAACCTCTTTGTGCGATTTACAATAAATCATCTAGGCATATAATTGAAAAATGCATAGAAGATAAAGTTTACTGTCCAAGAAAAATACTAATTAATTATGATGCCTATTTATTAGACCAACCAAATCCAGAAGCGCTTGAAAATTTCAATAGACCAAATGATATAGAAAGCTTGAGGAAGTAGGATTGTGAGTAAGTTAATTGAAGTAAGTTATTTTGCAATATTTAGAGAAAAAGCTGGAAGAGATTCTGAAGCTTTTAAAACAAAATCCGAAACAGTACTAGATTTATTCAAAGAGATTAAAAAAGTTCACGGGTTTGATGAACCTCAAGGTCACTGTAAAGTTGCCATGAACAATGATTTGGTTCAATGGGATGCAAAAATAGAAGATGGGGATAAAGTCTTATTTTTTCCTCCTGTCTCAGGTGGCTGATGAAAATAACAGATAAAGAGATAAAAATTGCACAAGCCTCAAATGGACTCAGAAATAAAAGGTCTGGAGCGTATGTTAGTTTTGAAGGGTGGATTCGGGACCACAATGAAGGTCAAAATGTTAGAAGGCTTGAATACGAAGTTTATGAACCGATAGCGATCAAAGAGGGTGAAAACATCATTGATGAGGCTAAAAAGAAATTTGATATTCATCATGCTTCTTGTATCCATAGGAGTGGCTTATTAGATATCGGCGAATGTGCAGTATGGGTAGGTGTATCTTCTTCTCATAGAAAGGACGCATTTGAAGCATGTAAATTCATAATTGATGAGGTCAAATGCAGGTTGCCAATATGGAAAAAAGAATATTATGAGAATGGTGATTCAGGCTGGGTCAATTGTGAAACTTGTGCTTCTAATTAATTGACTGAATTATATTAAAAAGGACTTCACTTGTATAAAATTAATAGTATTGATGACGCGAAGGAGCTTGAGGGAAAAGAACTTGGCGTCTCAGATTGGGTTGTTGTTGACCAAGGCAAAATTGAAAAATTTGCAATCGCAACAGGTGATGATCAATGGATTCACCTTGATCAAAATAGAGCAAAAAAAGAGTTGCCTGATGGCAAAACAATTGCTCACGGTTATTTAACTTTGTCTCTGGTGCCAGCCCTTACAAGAAATTTCATAGAAGTAAAAGGCCTCAAGCAGATGATCAATTTTGGTTGCAATAAAGTGAGATTTTATTCAGTTGTAAATGAGGGAGACAGGGTCAGAGCAAGAGGGACACTGATGGAAGCAAAACAGCGAGGATCAATGATACAGCTGCTTTCAAAAATTACCGTTGAAGTTGAAAATAAACCTAAACCTGCATGCGTGGTTGAGATGCTGGTTTTTTTGGTAATGAAATAATACGATGATTGTAAAAATGAACACTAATTATTTTTTGCTATCAATAAACTTGAGAGAAGTTAAAAGGAGAAAAATTTTATGCATGGCTTAATGATGGACAATCCACTTTTGATTTCATCAATTGTGGAGCACGCAGACATTAACTTTCCGGATCGTGAAATTGTTTCAGTCACCAATGATGGCTCGCTTCATCGCTATACATATAAAGATTGCTTTATTCGTGTAAGAAAATTAGCAAATGCACTTGGAAAATTGGGCCTTAAAGAAGGCGATAGAATAGCTACCATGGCATGGAATGATAACAGACATCTCGAAGCTTATTATGCAATTGGTGGTGCGGGTTATGTCTGTCACACGATTAATCCAAGATTATTTCCAGAGCAGATTATCTATATGATTAATCATGCTGAAGATAGGTGGTTAATGATAGATCCATTATTTGTTCCCCTGATAGAGAAGATATCTCCAGAGATTCCAAATGTAGAAGGCTATATTTTAATGGGCGATGATAATGATATTGCCGAGAATTGTAAGCTAAAAAATTTAGTTTCCTATGAGTCTCTAATAAATGAGGAAAGTGATAATTTCGAATGGCCCAACCTCGATGAAAAAGCAGCGGTTGGTCTTTGTTATACTTCTGGAACCACGGGCGATCCTAAAGGTGTACTTTATAACCACCGTTCGACAATTTTGCATGCAATGGCTTTGATTGCACCCGATGCTATGAATCTTTCCAATAAAGATTGTGTTCTTCCCGTGGTGCCTCTTTTTCATGTGAATTCATGGGGTTCCCCATATGGAGCAATGATGGTTGGTGCAAAAATTGTCTATCCTGGCTCTAAAATGGCAGACGGAGAAACGCTTTACTCTCTGACAGAACAAGAAGGCGTCACCCTCGCTCTTGGTGTGCCAACAGTTTGGTTGGCCCTTCTACAGTATGCCGATCAAAACGACAAAAAGTTGAACAGTCTTCAGAGAACGATAATAGGTGGGGCAGCAGTACCTGAGTCAATGATTCGTGATTTTCACTCTAAACATGATGTTTTCGTTCAACAAGCCTGGGGTATGACAGAAATGAGTCCTTTGGGAACTGTAATTTCTCTTAAATACGGAATGGAGAATATTTCACATGGAGATTTAGTTGAATTACAAGTTAAGCAAGGAAGAGGGATGTTTGGTGTAGAGATGCGTATTGTGAATGATGAACAAGAAATACTTCCATGGGATGGTGAGGCATTTGGAGCGCTTCAAGTCAAAGGGCCATGGGTTTGCAGTGACTATTATAAGCTTGATGGTGCCGCTGGTTCTCATACAGATGACGGTTGGTTTGACACAGGGGATGTTGCGAAAATTGACCCATTGGGTTACATGCAAATTACAGATAGAACCAAAGATGTTATCAAATCTGGTGGAGAGTGGATAAGCTCGATAGAAATAGAAAATACTGCGATGGGTCATCCAGGAGTAGCAGAAGCGGCTGTCATTGGTATTGAGAGCGAAAAATGGACTGAGAGACCTCTCCTTATTGCGGTTAAAGCAGAAGGACGCGACGTTTCAAAAGAGGATATTCTGAAATTTTTTGTGGGTAAAATTGCAAAATGGTGGATACCTGATGATGTCGTTTTTACTGAGGAAATTCCGCATACTGCAACTGGTAAGATCAAAAAAACAGCACTTCGCGACCAATTTTCTAGTTATAAAGCCTCAGAATAGTCATTATAAAGGAGAGCTTTATTAGTTCAGTATTAAAAGACCTAATCAATCAAATCGATCTAGAGCGGATCGAAGAAAATTTATTCAGAGGCGACAGCCGAGATATTGGAAGCGCGCAAGTTTTTGGTGGTCAAGTTATTGCGCAGGCTTTATCAGCTTCCTATAAGACTGTTGATAAAAGAATTGCTCATTCACTGCATGCTTATTTTTTGAGAAGAGGAGATATGGAGGCACCGATTATCTATGAGGTTGATCGTGCCAGAGATGGAGGCAGCTTCTCTGTAAGGAGAGTTGTTGCCATTCAGCACGGAAGACCGATTTTTAATATGGCAGTATCTTTTCATATAGAGGAAGATGGATTAACCCATCAATCTGAAATGCCAAAAGTAGAAGGTCCAGAAAATTTTAAGAATTTGAACGAATTAATGACAGATGAGGTTGTTAAGCTGATCCCTGAAAAATTAAGGAAATTTTTAACAAAAGAGAGGCCATTCGAATTTAGGCCTATTAATCCGATTAATATACTAAAACCTGAAAAACTACCTCCCTCAAAACAAGTATGGATAAAAGCCGCTGAAAATGTAACGGATGATCTTGTTCTCCATCAATGTTTACTTGCCTACGTTTCCGATTTTGAATTGCTTGGCACCTGCCTGAGGCCCCATGGGTTTGCACTTCCGTTTGGCGACGGAAAATTGCAAGTAGCTAGCCTCGATCATGCCATATGGTTCCATCGTAAAGTCAAAGTTGATGATTGGTTCTTATATACCTCAGACAGTCCAAATGCACATGGAGCAAGAGGTTTTGCGAGAGGCAAAATATTCAATAGAGAAGGCACATTATTGGCATCTGTTACCCAAGAAGGACTGATTAGAATTCCCGATGCAAATAAAAAAAATACCCGAACGTCTGATCCTAGGTTACAAATTTAGAGTAAATCAGTGATTTTAAGTTTTAGCCTGATTAGCAACCTCGTCAATAGCACTGGCTATTTCATCTTTGTCGCCAAGGAATCTCCTTGTTTGTGACTTGCATTTCTCATCAAGCTCATAAAGGATTGGAACACCTGTTGGAATATTAAATTGGGTTATTTCTTCCTCAGAAACATTATCAAGCATTTTTACAAGCGCCCTAAGACTATTCCCATGAGCTGTTATTAATACATTTTTGTTTTCTTCAAATTGTGGAAGAATAATTTCATTCCAACATTTTTTTACACGAATTAATGTCATGGCTAGGGATTCTGAGTCAGGTAAGTTATTGATATTCTGGTATTTTGGATCGTTGCATGGATGTCTTTGATCATCTCTTTCAAGCGGTGGAGGTGGAATATCATAGCTTCTCCTCCATATATGAACTTGTTCGTCGCCATACTTTTGAGCAGTTTCAAATTTATTCAATCCTTGTAAGGCACCATAACTTCGTTCATTTAATCTCCAGTCTCTTTTGATTGATAAATCTGGATCTTCTAGTTTGGTTTTGATGATATCTAAAGTTCTTATCGCGCGTATTAATTCAGAAGTAAAAGCTATATCAACTTTAAAATTCAGTAATGAAATTATTTGTCCTGCTTTTTCAGCTTCTTTTATCCCCTGTTCTGTCAGATCAACATCTGTCCATCCTGTGAAGAGATTTTTGAGATTCCATTCACTTTGACCATGTCTTACTAAGATTAAATTCTTTTTCATGTATGTCGTGTCAATTTTCTTGGTTGTGGGCAAGTATTTAATTATTTATTGATTAATTTTAATGAATATGTCGAAGCTTTTGATATTCCTCGGTTGACATCTCGGTTAACCTGCTTTCAGTTCTTTTGAATTCAAAATCCAGCTTCTTTCCAGTATATAATTTTTTATAGTTAACAGCAGTAGTTATAAATACTTTAACTTTTCTTTCATAGAATTCATCAATAAGTGAAATAAATCTTCTCGCTTCATTCTCTTTTTCACTATCCAGAATAGGAATTTCTGAAATAAAGACATTTTGAAATTGTTTCGCAATAGATATGTAATCACTCACGCTTCGATTTGTCCCGCAAATTGTATTGAAATCAAACCAGATTATGATTTTTGATTTAAGAATTGATTTTATTTTTCGGTTATTGACAGTGATATGGGCATTCTTCTCCGTTCCTAAAGGTGACTTTTCAGTTATAAGATTCGAAAAATAATTGTGGCTGTTTTTATCATGGATGGCGTGATATTTCGTTTCATTTATGTGATTTCTCAATCTATGATCAGGTCCATTTCCAATATTGATGACAGACATATTATCTTCAATTAAACCAATGGCTTCCTTAAATCGATCTCTCTGAAGACCTTCTTTGTATAAATCTTTGGGTTCGCTATTGGATGTAATTACAAGCACAACTCGATTTTCAAAAAGACCTTTGAGTAATTTTCCTAAAATCATTGCGTCGGCAATGTCCTCCACAAAAAATTCATCAATACACAATATTTTTGTTTCTTTTCCGATTGAATTTGTAATTGCTTCTATCGGGTTTGCCTTATTCTTACTTTTTTTTAAACGTTCATGTATTTCACTCATCAGATAGTGGTAGTGTAGTCTATTTTTTTTTATGTTTTTTATGCTGGAGAAGAATATATCCATGATGAACGTTTTTCCTCTTCCAACGTCTCCCCATAGATAGATACCCTTTACCTTTTTTTCTTTCTTAAATAAATCAAGAAATGATTTATTCTGATTTAAGGGAGATAGTTTTTTTTGAAGTTTTGCAAATTCATCAATAACTTCTGATTGAGCTGGATCCTCGATAAGATTCTGAAGTGATTGGTAGTTTTCTTGAATATTCAATTTTGAAAATTTTTAGTTAAAAGATTATTTAATTATTTGCAAACATTGTAAAATACTCAGATATATTTTTCACGAATGAAATCCACAATCAATAAAAATAATAAGTTTACAACCCTGAGAGAGGTTAAATGACAGAATATCACGAAAGAGAATCAATGGATTTTGATGTTGTGGTTGTCGGTGGAGGTCCGTCTGGACTAGCAACAGCCTGCAAATTAATGCAGTTAGCAAAAGAAAAAAATAGCGAATTGTCTGTAGTAGTTGTTGAAAAAGGATCAGAAATTGGAGCGCACATACTATCTGGTAATGTTTTTGAAACATCAGGGTTAGATGAGCTGTTTCCTGACTGGAAAACTCAAGACGCTCCTCTCAAAACACCGGTATCAAAAGATATTATTCACTACCTTTCAAGTGAGAAGAAAGGCTTCAAAGTGCCTAATATACTCATACCCAAGACAATGCACAATAAAGGAAACTACATAATTAGCTTGGGAAAGCTTTGTCAGTGGCTCGCATCTAAAGCAGAAGCGCTTGATGTAAATATTTTTCCGGGATTTGCTGCATCAGAAATTATCTATGATGAAAATGGAGCGGTAATGGGGATTGCAACCAGTGACATGGGTATTGGTGCTGATGGTGGAAGAAAAGAAAGTTTCCAGGCGGGATATGAGTTGAGAGGCAAATATACAGTCTTTGCCGAAGGTTGCAGAGGTAATTTAGGCGAACAAATTATTGAAAAATTCGATCTGCGTAAAAATTCTGATCCACAACATTACGGAATTGGACTAAAAGAAATTTGGGAGATTGAGCCAAAACTGCATGAAGAGGGTCTAGTTGTTCATACCACTGGATGGCCCTTGGATAATCATACTGAAGGTGGGGGATTTGCTTATCATGCTGAGAATAATCAACTTTTTCTTGGTTTAATTGTTGCCCTAAATTATAAAAATCCGCACTTATCACCGTTTAACGAATTCCAGAGATGGAAGCATCATCCAAAGATTTCAAAATATTTAAAAAATGGAAAAAGAATCTCTTATGGAGCGCGTGCCGTTAATAAGGGTGGGTTGCAGTCGATACCTAAATTATCTTTTCCCGGAGGCTTGCTAGTAGGTTGTGATGCTGGTTTTTTAAATGGAGCAAAAATTAAAGGGACACACACAGCAATAAAAAGTGGTATTTTAGCAGCAGAGAGTATTTTTGAAGAGCTATCACTTCAAAATAACAATGAAAATAACGAGCTTCTTTCTTATCAAAAAAACTATGAATCCTCATGGCTTTACAAAGAATTATACAAAACAAGAAACTTTGGACCCGCTCTCAATAAATATGGAACAATTCTTGGCGGTGCCTTCGCTTTTGTTGATCAAAATATTATGCAAGGAAGATTTCCATTTACATGGCATAACAAAAATCCAGATCATGAAGCTATAAGTTATTCTAAAGATTCTGAGGAGATAAAATATCCAAAACCGGATGGAATTATAAGTTTTGATCGACTCTCTTCTGTATTTTTGTCAAGTACAAATCATGAAGAAGACCAGCCATCCCATTTAAAACTCAGAGATCAGGCTGTTCCAATAAAATATAACCTTCCAAATTATGACGAACCTGCACAAAGATATTGTCCTGCAGGTGTTTATGAGATCGTGAGTGATAATGACTCTCCACGCTTTCAGATTAATGCTCAAAACTGCGTTCATTGCAAAACCTGTGACATCAAAGACCCGACTCAGAATATAGTTTGGACTGTTCCAGAAGGTGGAGGCGGGCCGAACTACTCTGGTATGTAGTTTTACTTCGGCTGCATACGAATTGCACCGTCCAGTCGAATTGTTTCTCCATTGATCATAGGGTTTTCAAAAATTGATGCCACAAGATCAGCAAATTCTTCCGGTCTTCCAAGTCTGGATGGAAAGGGAACTTGATCGCCCAGTGATTTTTGAAGTTCCTCAGTCATACCAGATACCATAGGTGTTTTAAATATACCTGGTGCTATTGTATTCACTCTGACACCAATTCTGGCAAATTCTCTGGCTAAAGGTAGCGTCATCCCAACGATGCCTGCTTTTGACGCAGAATAAGCAGCTTGACCTATCTGTCCTTCAAATGCTGCAACTGATGCAGTATTGATTATGACCCCCCTCTCTCCATCTTGATTTGCAGTGTTATTTTCCATTAAATGGGCGCACTCCTTTATGAGTAAAAAAGATCCAATTAAATTTATTTCAATTGTTCTTGTGAAAAAATCCAGCGGCATAGGTCCGTCCCTGCCTAAGGCTCTGGCAGCACCAATGACTCCAGCACAATTTACTACAAGATTTGCACCATTAAGAAATTCATGAGCAGACGAGACAGCACCCTTAATTTCTTTCTCTGATGAAATATCAGCTTTAATAAAAATTGCTTTTTCTCCCAATCTCTTTGCATTCGTCTCTCCACTTTCATTGATATCTATGAGTGCAACTTTACCCCCCAATTCAATGATTTTTTCTGCTGTAGCCAAACCGAGACCAGATGCGCCACCAGAAACAATAGCTCTCGAGTTATTTATTTGCATAATACTATTCCTCTTTATGTAATGAACTTTCTTCCTGAAGATCAGGTTCACCTAGATTTTTTAATATCTGTTCCCTGCAGATATCTCTTAACTCTCTTCCAGAGCGATAAACTGTATCACTTTGATACACAGCTTCAAGTATTTTAACTTCTATGTTTCCCTTTGAAGGAAGATATTTATCTGCAGCAAGAATGTCTCTTGAGCCCCTTATTACTGTAGGAATAAGGGGTATTTTTGATTTTTTAGCAGTAAGAAAAGCGCCCATTCTGAAGGGATGAAGACCCGGTTTTTCTGTAAATGTTCCTTCAGCAAAAATTGCCAATGATTCTCCATCTGCACCCGCTTTTATTAATTTCCTTGCATCTCTAAATGTGCCCTTGTGTTTGAATCTCTCAACATACCTCGAACCAACTCGACGAAATAAGAAGTTTGCCAAAGGAACAGTTTTCATCTCGCTTTTTATGACAAATGTGAATTTTGTAGGAAGAACAGCATGGAGAATGATGCCGTCGATATAACTGGCATGATTTGCAACGACTATTGCATGAGAATCAGGAATGTTTTCTAGGCCATTCGTTTCAAGCTTTATCCCAGATAAAATGAAAACCAAATTCGCAAATTTTTTAACCCATTTTCTTCGGAGTGTCAATGATGGTAAAAAAATCACTCCAATAATGGCGAACAAAACACAAAGCAGAAAAATTGTGATTGCGTATACACCAAAAATTTTTGATTTTAATTTAAATTTTTTAGTCGTCATTTTTGATCCGTATTCCGTCAAACAAGAACTTTAAGGTATTATAATCTATCTTTATCAACTAATTTCTAAGGAATCATTATCAATAAAGAGCTGGATAAAGATCAAACGAAATCTTTTCGTATATCTGAAGTTGAAATTGATAGATTTATTGATGCAATTTGGTCGGAGAGAGGTCTTGCGTCAAACACACTTAATGCTTATAAAGATGATCTAAGACTTCTTGCGATTGAGCTATCAAAATCAAATTTAACGATAGTAAAAACAAGAAAATCTGATTTACTAAGTTTTATTTCAAAAAGAGTTCAATCAGGGATAAAAGCTAGGACTACAGCACGTCAGATTTCCAGTTATAGGGCATTTTTTCAGTATCTATTGAGAACAAACGCCATTAGAGTTGATCCGTCTGCTGATATAGAAATGCCAAGAATTGGAAAACCACTTCCAAAGTCTCTCACCGAGGATGAGGTATCAGATTTGCTCGATGCTCCAACTATATCTGAGCCCATAGGACATAGGGATAAAGCAATGCTCGAACTAATGTATGCTACGGGACTGAGGGTGACCGAGTTAATATCATTGAAAGTGTCGCAGATAAATTTTAATCAAGGTGTGCTCAGAGTAATAGGAAAAGGGAACAAAGAGAGATTAGTTCCTATAGGTGAGGAAGCCTTGGGCTGTGTTGATTCATTTATAAGAAATTCCAGGTCGAAGATTCTAGGTGAAAATGATACAGATTGCTTGTTTCCCTCGAAAAGGGCAGATTTTATGTCAAGACAGGCATTTTGGTATGTAATTAAAAGATATGCAAAAAAAGCAAAGATAAAAAAAGAAATCTCACCACATGGTCTTAGGCATGCTTTTGCAACGCATTTATTAAATCATGGTGCCGATTTAAGGGTTGTGCAGTTGTTGTTAGGTCATAGTGATCTATCCACGACACAAATTTACACTCATATTGCGAGAGAGAGGCTCAAAGAATTACATGGGCAACATCACCCTAGAGGATAATTTTCATATACAATGGAAAAAATGATTTTATTATTAAATTGAACGGATGATTATTGAGAGATGAGCAAGGCATACAAAATATTTTTTTTATTATCAATTTTGCAACTCGCTTCATACGGTCAGGCCGAGGAAGATGGCTTGAGTATTATTCAAAATATAGTTACAAAAATGAGTTCTGGTATTAAGGCAGAGAACATCAAAAAAAGCCCGGTTGATGGTTGGTATACAATTACCAAAGGTGCATATATAGCATACATTTCAGCTGATGGGCGCCACCTTATTCAGGGCGACATGTATGACTTTGAGACACAGGAGAATTTGTCAGAAAATATCAGAAATGACTCAAGAAAAGCTGTTCTAGATTCTTATTCTTCAGATGATATGATCATTTTTTCACCAGCAGAAAAAAGCAACCACGTAACAGTTTTCACTGATGTAGATTGTACATTTTGCAGGAGGTTGCATAATCAAATTGACGATTATCTTGATCTCGGTATTGAGGTAAGGTATCTGATGTATCCAAGAAGCGGTCCGAGAAGCCCTTCTTGGGTGATAGCTGAGCAAATTTGGTGTTCAAAAGATAAAAATAATGCATTGACATTGGCAAAAATTGATCAAAAATTTGATTATGAAAACGACTGTGACAGTGCTGCTATCAGTAAACACTTCATAATGGGTCAAAACGTAGGTTTACAGGGAACGCCTGCGATCATTTTAGAGAATGGTCATATGGTTAACGGTTATGTAAGTGCTGCTGAACTGTCAAATATTATAAGTTCATTGAACTAGTTTATGAAGATGGTTGCTTTCTTCTGTCTATTTTGTGATAGTGAATTCCATTGTTTTTTCCATCATCATCAAGAAGCTTCCTAAGGGCAAAAACTCCACTTTCAAAAGCCATCTGATCCCATGGCATATCGTTCTTATTGAATAATTTAACATCAAGACTTTCTTGACCGGGAGCAAAATCGCCTATTAGATCGGCTGTATAAAAAGCATGCACTTGACCTGCACCGATTACGTCAACAATCGCGAATAGATGCCCAATATTTACTTTTGCGCAAGCTTCTTCATAGGTTTCCCTCTCGGCACCCTGTATTAGGGTCTCGCCAAGCTCCATGAATCCTGCTGGGACTGTCCAGAATCCATATCTCGGTTCAATTGCACGTTTACAGAGGAGTATCTCATCACCTATAACAGGCACGCATCCAACGACAATTTTTGGATTCTGATAACGAATTAATTCGCACTCACTGCATACGACTCTCTCGCGATTATCTCCTGATGGAATTTTTATTGAAGTCGTTCCGCCGCATTCTGGACAATATTTCATATTCATATTCATATCTTGGTGCCGGGAGCGAGAATCGAACTCGCACTCTGTTTCCAGAACCGGATTTTGAATCCGGCGCGTCTACCAGTTCCGCCATCCCGGCAATGATAAATTAAGTGATGATGTTCTTTGTTTGTTTTGATATTTTGACTTAATTTATGTTAGTTAGCTACTGTTAATGAGTTTGCTAATTGACCTAATTTTGTATCAATAGATTATAATTTATCTAAACGAGAATTTGATCCACTATGTATATTTCAGATTATGATTATGATTTACCTGATGAGCTAATAGCTAAATATCCTCTTGATAATCGTAGTGATAGCCGTCTGATGATATTGGATTGTGATAGAAAGGAGATGATCGATACGTCATTTAGGAAGTTTTACGAATACACTAAATCTTATGATTTGCTTGTATTCAACGATACTAAGGTCATTAACGCTAGAATTAATGGCAAGAAAGATACTGGTGGAAGGGTTGAGGTTTTAATCGAGAGAATTCTCAGCAAAACTCAAGCAAATATATTCATAAAGGCAAGCAAGTCTCCAAAAATTGGATCCAATTTATTATTTCCTGATAATCATATTGCTGAGATTCTTTGTAAATCAGACGGTATCTATAAAGTTGAGTTCTCAGCTCCTATAAATGAAGTTATTCACAACATTGGCAGTATCCCGATACCGCCATATCTCAATAGAGATTCAAAAGACATTGATAACAAAAGATATCAGACAATTTATGCTAAAAAGTCCGGCGCAGTTGCTGCTCCAACCGCTGGATTGCATTTTGATGAGGAAATGCTAAACGGGATCAGGCCATCCAATATTTCGCTGGCGTACATAACTCTGCACATCGGTGCTGGGACATTCCAACCTCTTAAACAGGAAAATATTATTAAGAATCAATTGCATAGTGAATATTACGAGATAAATAAAAAAACAATACAGGCTATCAAGCTGGCCAAGAAGAAAAATGGAAGAGTAATAGCTGTTGGAACCACCTCTGCGCGTGCTATGGAGGCATACTCAACTTTAAATTGCACTGAATCATGGAAAGGAGAAACAGATATTTTTATTCGTCCCGGTTATCAATTCCAGGTTGTGGATGCATTGCTAACAAATTTTCATTTACCTAAATCTTCCCTACTCATGCTGATTTCAGCCCTGACAAATAAAGAATTTATAATGAAGGCTTATAATTATGCTGTAGAAAAAAAGTATCGTTTTTACAGTTATGGCGATGCGATGCTAATCTTGCCTAAAGGATTTAAATGAGATTCAAAATAATAAATGAGGATAATCTAGCAAGAACTGGACGGATATCTTTGAGGCGGGGTGAAATAGAAACCCCAGCTTTTATGCCCGTCGGAACATACGGAGCCGTTAAGAGTGTTACACCAGAAGAGCTGATTGAGAGTTCTACAGACATTATTCTTTCAAATACGTTTCACCTGATGTTAAGACCGGGTGTTGAAATCATAAAAAAACACGGTGGATTGCATAAGTTTATGAATTGGAGCGGACCTATTTTGACAGATTCAGGTGGGTTCCAGGTGTTCTCATTGGAAAAGAAAAGGAAAATAACTAAAGATGGGGTGTATTTTCAGTCTCCTATTGATGGCGCTAAAGTTTTTCTTTCTCCAGAGCTCTCAATTGATGTTCAGCACCATCTCGATTCAGATATCGTTATGATTTTTGACGAATGCACAATATACCCAGCCTCAAAAAAAGAAGCCAAAGATTCGATGAAGCTTTCTATTGAATGGGCGAAAAGGTCAAAAAATACATTTCTTAAGTTAAAAAGAGATCAAGCTGAAGAAAGAGCTGATTTATTCGGCATAATTCAAGGAGGAATGTATAACGATCTAAGATTAGAATCACTAGAAAAACTCCATGATATAGGTTTTGATGGATATGCAATAGGAGGGCTTGCGGTTGGTGAGTCTGAAGAGGAGAGAGTATCGATCTTAGAAAATTTAATCCCGCATATGAAAAAAAATAAACCCAGATATCTAATGGGAGTAGGGTTGCCTGCGGATATTGCAAAATCAGTCCATTTGGGAGTTGATATGTTTGATTGTGTGATACCAACAAGACATGCCAGAAATGGACATCTCTTTACCAGTCAGGGGATAATCAAAATTAGGAATTCTATATTTAAAGACGATACTGATAAATTAGATCCAATTTGTGAATGTTATGTATGTAGAAATTATTCACGCTCGTATCTTAGGTATTTGTATAAAATCAATGAAATGTTAGGTTCGAGATTATGCACTATTCATAATGTTCATTATTATCAGAATTTAATGAAAGAAATTAGAGCGCATATTGAGAATCAGACATTATCTGCCTATATTAAGGAGTTGGAATCGATCTTTATAAAGAAGTAAAAAAACAAAAACTAATTTTCATGAGCATTGACTCACAATGATATATAATACCGTTCAATCCAATAACAAAAAGATAATTATATGAATTTTTTTATAAATGAAGCGCACGCTCAAGGCGCTCCAGCTAATTCAGATCCATTTGGTTTTCTAATTCCAATGATCGTGATATTTGTTGGTTTCTATTTCCTTTTAATAAGACCTCAGCAAAAAAGACAAAAAGCACATGCTGAGTTAGTAAAATCTCTCTCTGCAGGAGATGAGGTAATGACATCAGGCGGCCTACTTGCAAAGGTAGTATCAGTTAATGAGCACTATGCAAGTATTGAAATAAGCAAGGCAGTAATAATAAAAATTCAAAAAGCGTCTATTTCTGCGGTAGTCCCGAAAGGAACTATTGAAGCAGCTTAAATAAGATTTAATTATGAACAGATATCCCTCATGGCTGAACATACTGGTAGTTTTGGTATTTATAACAGGCTTTGTTTTTGCTTTGCCCAATGTATATAACAGTCTTCCCTCAGTCCAAATTGCAAATGCAGATGGCTCGAAAATGGATAATGAGCAAATCGATGAGGCTATTGATCTCATTCATAACCTAGATATCAATCCTGTCACTAAATATATTGAGGATGGGAGAGCAGTTATCCTATTCTCCGATCCCAAAGACCAATTAATTTCTGGAGATCGTCTTAGGGGCAGATACCTAGATAGCAAGAGTGTGGCATATACATTGACGCCCAATTTACCAAATTGGTTAAGGTCAATTGGTATCAAGCCGATGAGTTTGGGTTTGGATCTAAGAGGAGGGGTATATTTTTTATTAGAAGTAGATATGGAAACAGCAATAAACACAAGATTGACGCTTTATCAACAAAGCTTTAACGATCTGCTTCGTGACTCAAAAATTAGAAGTCGAATAGACATAAATGGCTCTGAGGTAATCGTGCGTGTCAGAAATGAACCAGATCTCATCAGAGCTAGAAATATTGTCTCTGAAATGGATTCTGACTTATTGATTCTCGATGGAAGTGAGACTTCATTCCGCGTAAGAATGACTGAAAACCAAATTAAGGCAAGACAAGATTTTGCAATCGAGCAAAATATCACAACCTTAAGAAATCGTGTCAATCAACTTGGAGTTGCTGAACCTTTAGTTCAGAGACAAGGTCTAGACAGGATTGTAGTTCAGCTTCCTGGTGTTCAAGACCCTAATCGCCTAGATGACATCTTGACAGCAACGGCTACGCTGGAATTTCATTTAGTTGACAATGGTGGAAATAGTCCTGGATCGAGAAGATATTCAGGAAGGACTGGTGTTCCATCTCAAGTATTACGAAGAGAAATAATAGCTTCAGGTGATCAGATCATAGATGCTGAATCTGGTTTTAGCCAAGGTCAACCGGCTGTATTCATTACTTTGGATGCTGCTGGCGGTGAGAGTATGCTTAAAACAACGAGAGAAAATCTCAATAAACCAATGTCTACAGTGTTCATTGAGACTCGCCGCGTAACGGACATACAGGATGGTGAACCTTCCACTCGTGTAATCAAGACCGAAGAAATAATAAGCACTGCAACAATAAGAGGTGTTTTTAAGGATCGTTTTCAAATCACAGGGTTAACCCCACTTGAGGCGAGAGAGCTCGCACTTTTGCTTAGAGCAGGAGCACTGGCTGCACCCGTCTTCAAGATTGAGGAGAGAACCATTGGACCCAGTCTGGGTCAGGACAATATTGATAGAGGGTTCAATGCGGTCACAATAGGTTTCCTGGCCGTTGTGTTTTTTATGGCAATTTATTACAAGTGGTTTGGGATGATTGCAAATATAGCCTTATTTTCTAATCTAATTTTTATAGTTGCGATGCTTTCAATGTTGCAAGCTTCTCTAACGCTTCCGGGTATTGCCGGAATTGTTCTAACAGTTGGAATGGCGGTTGATGCCAATGTTTTGATTTTTGAGCGTATCAGAGAAGAGATTTCCTCGGGTAATACACCTCAAGGAAGTATCAGCTCAGGTTACGAGAAAGCGTTGTCTTCCATTTCTGATGCAAATATAACAACATTGATTGCAGCAATTGTCTTATTTGCCTTCGGCACAGGTCCGATAAAAGGATTTGCAGTAACGTTATCACTGGGGATTATTACCTCAATGTTTACGGCAATTGTCGGAACTAGAGCAATAGTAAATTTGGTTTTTGGTAACAGACGACTAGATAAACTACCAATTTGATGAAGAAAAATAATGCAATTTATTAAAAATAAAACATCAATTAACTTTTTAGGTTTGAAGCGCCGAAGAGTTGCACTTTTATTATCGGCAATAATGATTTCAGTCTCACTGGGTTCAATTATTTCTAGGGGCCTCGATTTTGGAATTGATTTTACAGGTGGAGTTCTTCTAGAAATTGGTTATCCAAGTCCCGCAGATTTACCAAAGATCAGATCGTTACTGGCTGACGATGGATTCGATGACGTTCAGGTTCAAAGTTTCGGTTCAGAAGAGGAGGTTCTATTAAGGCTTCCACCACAATCAGATCAAGATCCAAATTATATTAGAGACAGATTAAGAGAGCTTTTAGCAGCAGATGAACCTGAAGTCGTTCTTAGAAGAGTGGAGTTTGTTGGGCCACAGGTTGGTGAAGATCTAACAGAGCAGGGCGGTTTAGCAATGATTTTTGCTATTATGATGATATTTGCTTACGTTATGTTTCGCTTTCAGTGGAAGTTTGCTGCTGGAGCTGTCTGTGCGCTCTTACATGATGTAATTATCACTGTCGGATTCTTCTCGCTATTTGGTTTTGAATTTGATCTGACGGTAGTCGCTGCCGTGCTTGCCGTTATCGGTTATTCTTTGAATGATACAGTGGTTGCATTTGATCGAATAAGAGAAAATTTCATTAAACTCAGAGGCGTCGAATCTGATGAAGCTATGAATATTTCGATAAATGAAATGCTTGCAAGGACGATAATAACCGGTGTCACAACATTAGTTGTCCTGATTGCCTTGCTGCTGCTGGGTGGAGAATCAGTGAGACCATTCTCTATTGCACTAATCGTTGGAATAATTATTGGGACTTACTCATCAATTTATACTGCTGGTGCAGTAGCACTTGTTCTTAATGTTAATACGAAGGACTTGCTTCCACCCGAGAAAGACCCAGATTTAATCGATGATTTACCCTAGTTTTTATTTTGGTGCGCAGTTTCAATAAGGAGTTGTTTAAGTTTGGAATGAATTCTTGGGGTTCCACAGAGAACATCACCCGTTTCCAAATAATTGGATGACCCATCAATATCCGTAATTATTCCACCAGATTCTTGAATAATTAGCGCGCCAGCAGCAATATCCCATATACTTAAACCAGTCTCCCAGAAACCATCAAGCCTTCCTGCGGCCACATAACATAGATCAATTGCAGCAGCACCGGGCCGCCTGACACCTTCTGATTTATTGATTACCTGTTTAAGCATAGCCATATACTCATCAGGATTTTTATTTGATTTCCTGTAGGGGAATCCAGTGCCAATAAGTGATCTGCTAATAAATTTTTCACCGCTGACACGAATTCGTTTGCCATCAAGATGAGCCCCTTGCCCATTTGAAGCCGTGAATAATTCTTGTTTGATTGGGTCATAAACAACAGCATGTTCGATTGTATTTTTATGCATCAATCCAATGGATACACAAAAGACTGGGAATCCATGAAGAAAGTTGGTTGTGCCATCAAGTGGATCAATAATCCATTTATAATCTGATTCACCCTGCGCACCACTCTCTTCTGCCAAAATCGCATGATCGGGATAGTGCTTACTTATTGTTTCGATAATAATACTTTCTGCAATCAAATCTGCTTCACTAACAAAGTCATTTTTTCCTTTCAAAGTAGCTTTTGCCTTCAATTGATCAAGCTTATTGAGATTTCTGATCAACGAGTCGCCGGCCTTTCTCGCGGCCATTACTCCAACATTAAGTAGTGCATGCATTTTTATGGATTCCAATTATTAGAGAACAATTTATATATATTATTTTAGGGTATATATATAGGTAGAATAACAGACTTTAATAAGGGATATAATAAGATAAAATTTAAACGGCTTTATAGAACTAATTTGCAAATTAAAATAAAAATAATACTCGTTGAGACATCGCATCCTGGAAATATTGGGGCAGTTGCTAGGGCAATGAAGAATATGGGTCTTCATCAGTTAGTATTGGTGAATCCATTATGCTCTGTGGATGAGACTGCCTTTGCAAGAGCTTCTGGTGCACAGGATATACTTCAGAAAATAATTATTGAAGACACGCTCGATGACGCCATAAAAAACTGCAATACTGTTTATGCGGCGAGTGCGAGATCAAGAAATATAAACTGGCCAACATTTAATCCAAGCGAGTGCAGCTCAAGAATATTAAATGATGGTAAAGAAGATGAAACGGCCGTGATCTTTGGGCCGGAACAGTCAGGATTAAAAAATGAACATATTGATCTATGTGATGCGCTTTTATATATTCCAGTCAATCCAGAATTTAGTTCGCTCAATCTGGCTATGGCAGTTCAAATTTTTTGTTACGAATTGAGAATGAGTTATATGGAGGGAAAACTGAAATCAACAAATAAAGAGGAATCTCTTGCTACAGTGAATGAAATGGAAAATTTTTATAATCATCTTGAGAGATTATTGATTGAAAGTGAATTTTTGGATCCAAAAAATCCAAGATTTTTGATGCGTCGAATTCGAAAACTTTTTGCTAAGGCTTCTATAGATAACAATGAAGTAAATATACTCAGAGGCATTTTAACTGCATTTGAGCGATTTAGAAGATGAACGGGAGTAATAAAACCAGCAAAATTTATATGGATGGTGCGGCTACTATGCCAACTGATCCAGATGTTATTGAATCAATGATAGCTTGTCTTAATAACAAAGAATTATTCGCAAACCCATCATCTGTTCATATCTCAGGAAGGGATGCAATGCAGAAAATTGAGAAAGCAAGAGATCAAATTTCAAAACTAATAAATGCAAATAAAGAAGATTTAATTTTTACATCAGGTGCGACCGAATCAAATAATATAGCAATAATAGGCTCTGCAAAATTCCGAGCTGATCACGGCCAACATCTCATTACCATGACCACTGAACATAAAGCGGTATCGGGACCGTTTGATTATCTTGAGAAAGAAGGTTTTGAAGTAACTAGATTGCGACCTAGTAGCGATGGATTACTGGATATCAAAAAGCTAAAAAAAGCAATTCGCGAAGATACTCAATTGGTCTCAATTATGCATATCAATAATGAAATTGGGGCGATTCAAAACATTTCCGAGATAGCATCAATATGTAATGATCAGGATGTTTTATTTCACTGTGATGCTGCCCAGTCTGTAGGCAAAATTTCTCTTGATCTAAAAGAACTTCCAATAGATTTGCTGTCTATTTCTGCTCATAAGTTTTATGGTCCTCAAGGTATTGGGGCGCTTTTCATTAGAGAGGCTCATAAAGTTAAATTACTGCCAATCACTCATGGAGGCGAGCAAGAGATGTGGGTGAGACCTGGAACACTCCCATTACACCAAATAATTGGTTTTGGTGTTGCCGCAAAATTAGCAATGACCAGAATGAGAGAAGATCAGCTATTAATGAAAGATTTGAGTGGCTACTTCTTTGAAAAAATTAGAGTTTTACCAGATATTTTCCTTAATGGTCCAAATAAGAGCAGGTACCCCGGGATCATTAATATAAGAGCCCCTCGGGTAAATGGAGAAAGTTTGTTACTTTTACTTGAGCCATTGTGTGTTGCGCAAGGATCAGCTTGTAATTCAAAAAATAGTGAACCTTCACTCGTTCTTAGAGAATTAGGCCTAAATGATCATGAGATTCAATCCTCAGTCAGATTTAGCTTTACAAGAAACACCACACGGGATGATGTCGATTTCGCTGTTGAAAAATACATTAGTGCGGTTAACCAACTCAGAAAAAATTATCCAAGCAATATCAATGAATGATTTTTATAAGAAAAAACACGATGTTTATTCTTCATATCTGATTGAATTATTCGCTAGATCAGATTATAGCGATGCAAAAGATCCAATTACGACTAATCATTATGAAACCTTTGCTGGCGACATTAAAGATAATTCTTTTATTCAGATAAAATGCAACGCAGATGAAAAATCAATCAAGAAAATCAGGTATCGAGTCATTGGTTGTCCATATCTGATGGCTTCCTTAGAATGGTTATGTGAAAATCTTGAAGATAAATACATCGATGATATTGAAAAATTTACTCTAATTGATCTGATGGAAATACTTAAAATACCAAGTGAGAAGAGATCGATAATACTTTTACTTGAAGACGCAGTTAACGATATTAGGTTACAATTAATAAAAAAAACAACGTAGACGAGAACATGGCTATATTACTTACACAATCCGCGATAGACAGAATTAAAAATTACACAGACAAATCTGAGCAATCTGTATCTGTTCGAGTTGGAGTGAAAAAAACCGGATGTAATGGCTATGCCTATGTAATCAACTACACAGACGAAATCAATGAGGTCGATAAGATTTTCGATAACGACGGCGTAAAAGTAATCGTAGATGAGTTCAGTCTTAATCTCATAGATGGGACAGAAATAGATTTTAAAAAAGAGGGTTTAAATGAGGCCTTCAGTTTTCGTAACCCAAATATATCTAGCGAATGTGGTTGTGGGGAAAGCTTTAGTATCTGATTTCTTGGATCATAGCTTCCTCAACATTTTGCTAGCAAAATACAGCAATTTAAAATTATATTTTTAAGTAAGGTAAAAATTATGTCAAAAGAACTAACACTATCAATAATCAAGCCTGACGGCGTACAAAAGAACTTAATCGGAGAAATTTACAATCGCTTCGAAAAAGCCGGTTTAGAAATCCAAGCCTCTAAAATGCTTCATCTTTCCAAACAACAGGCAGAGGGTTTCTACGCTGTCCACAAGGAACGTCCTTTTTATAATGATTTGGTCGAATATATGACTTCCGGTCCTGTTCAAATTCAGGTTTTAAGTGGAGAATCTGCGATTGAAGCAAACAGAACGATAATGGGTGCTACAAATCCAGCTGAAGCAGAAGCTGGCTCGATTAGAGCGGACTTTGCGGACAGCATCGAGGAGAATATTGTTCATGGATCAGATGGCCCTAATACAGCAGCACAAGAGATAGCGTTCTTTTTTCTCAGAAGATGAGATTTACAATAGAACCAGATAACAGCCATAAAGAATCTTTTTGATGAAGATTGATAAA
>CABYDR010000009.1 GCA_902517795.1 uncultured Woeseiaceae bacterium
GTACCATTGATATCTCTTAACACACTAGAGCCATTAGTAAATAATACAAATAATGCGCTTGAACTTCTTACTGCCATTGTTCCTGATGGATCTGGTTATGGTCGAATAATAAGAGAGGAAAATCGTATTATTGGAATTATTGAAGAAAGTGATGCGAACGAAAAAGTTAAAAAGATCAATGAGATAAATACGGGTATAATGTCTTGTAGAGCCGACCAAATGAAAACTTGGCTGGATAAATTAAAAAATGATAATAAAAAACAAGAGTATTATCTTACTGATATCGTAGATTTAGCAGTAAAAGACAAGACTGCGATTCACGGACATAAATCAAAGATTTGGGAAGAATCTATGGGCATTAATGATAAGTCAGAATTAGCGAAAGCTGAGAGATTACTTCAAAAAAAATTAGCAAATCAGTATATGGAGGCGGGCTTGACTTTAATGGATCCATCAAGAATTGATATAAGAGGATCACTGAAACATGGTGAGGACGTTTCTATTGATGTGAATGTTGTATTCGAAGGAAAAGTAGAATTGGGAAACAATGTCACGATTGGACCCAACACATATATCTCTGATTCGTCAATTGGACCCAACACAAAAATACATGCAAATTCGCATATATCCGATGCTTCTATTGGTTCTAACTCAGAGATTGGACCTTTTGCGCGGATAAGACCAGGCACTGATCTCAAAAATAATGTAAAGATTGGCAATTTTGTTGAAATCAAAAAAGCCACAATTGAAGACTTTAGCAAAGTTAATCACCTTAGTTACATCGGTGATGCCTCAGTTGGAAAGAATGTGAATATCGGCGCTGGAACCATTACGTGTAATTACGATGGGGCAAATAAACACAAAACAGAAATAGAAGATGACGCCTTTATTGGTTCAGGTGTTCAGCTAGTCGCACCAATTATCATTGGAAAAGGTGCCACTGTTGGGGCAGGATCAACTTTAACCAGAGACGCTGAGGATCAAAAATTAACGGTGGAAAGGTCATCTCAAAGCACAATTGAAAATTGGAAGCGACCGAAAAAATAGCAGCAACTTTAAGAGACGGTATTAATTATGTGTGGAATTGTTGGTGCAATAAGCAATAGAAATGTAGACAGAATTCTCATGGAAGGCCTAAGAAGGCTTGAATACAGAGGATATGATTCAGCGGGACTCGCCGTTATTACTAAGAATAATATTGAAAGATTGCGCCGAGCTGGAAAAGTAGTGAAGTTGCAGGAAGCTCTCGATAACAGCAAACTTGAGGGACAAGTAGGTATTTCTCATACCCGATGGGCAACACATGGCGTTCCATCAGAAAAAAATGCGCACCCTCATATCTCAGATCCAGACTTTGCGATTGTGCATAATGGTATTATCGAAAATTATCTCCAAATTAAAGATAAGCTTCTTGTTAAAGGTTACGCATTTTCGTCAGATACAGATACTGAAGTAGTCGTTCATAGGATTCACAGTCATTTCGATAAACAAAAAAATCTTCTCAAGTCTTTTAGAGAAACTGTCAAAGAGCTAGAAGGCGCCTTCGCTCTAGCTTTAATCAGCACTCACGAGCCCGATAAAATTATTGTCGCAAGGTCTGGCTGCCCTGTTGTGATTGGTGTTGGCGAAAGTGAAAATTTTATTGCATCCGATATCGCTGCGTTGTTGCCCGAAACAAATCAGTTTATGTTCTTAGAAGAGGGCGATATTGCAGTTGTTGGGAAACATAGCATACAAATATTTGACGAAGAAGGCGTCGAAGTTACAAGGAAAATCTCACAAAGCCGATTATCATCAGATGCAGCTGAAAAAGGTAGTTTTGATCACTTCATGCTTAAAGAAATTTATGAACAATCAAGTGCTGTTGGAAATACACTGGACCAGAGAATAGCCGATGGACGAGTCCTACAGAATGCCTTCGGTCCTGATGCAGAAACTGTTTTTGACAAAGTTCAAAGTGTTCATATCGTCGCATGTGGAACCAGCTACCATGCTGGATTAATTGCAAAGTATTGGATAGAAAGCATATGCCAAATACCATGCAGAGTTGAAATTGCCAGTGAGTATCGATACAGAAATCCCGTCGTAATGGAAAATACGTTATTCATTGCTATAAGCCAATCCGGCGAAACGGCGGATACTTTGGCCGCATTAAGGGCAGCAAAAGAAGCTAAATATATTTCCACGATTGTCATTTGTAACGTCCCAGAAAGCACAATGGTTAGAGAAGCCGAGTTAGTAATGTTGACAAAAGCTGGCCCTGAAATTGGCGTGGCATCAACCAAAGCATTCACAACTCAATTAACCGCGTTATCTCTTCTAACTATTGTAATTGCGAGACGTTTTGGCCTTGATCAAGGCCGTGAGAAAGAGATGGTCAATCAATTGCTTGAGCTGCCAACACTTATTGATCAAATTCTTGCTCTTGACGACGATATCAAAGAGCTTGCAAAAAGTTTCTCAGATAAACATCACGCTCTTTTTTTAGGAAGGGGCATACAAAATCCAGTTGCGATGGAAGGTGCCCTAAAGCTAAAAGAAATATCATATATTCATGCTGAAGCCTATGCAGCTGGAGAGCTTAAACATGGACCTTTGGCATTAGTTGATGAGGATATGCCTGTTGTTGCTGTAGCACCAGATGACAAATTATTAGAAAAACTCAAAAGCAATCTTCAAGAAGTTAAAGCAAGGGGCGGAGTATTATATGTTTTTACTGATCCAAGAGTTTCGTTTGTTGATGACGAGGTCACCCATAATAGTGTCATGCCCGTTGCAATAAAAGAATTTCAAGCGCCAATTTTATATTCCATACCGTTACAACTCCTTGCTTATCATGTTGCTGTTATTAAGGGCACTGATATTGATCAACCAAGAAATTTAGCAAAATCAGTAACAGTTGAATAAGATTGATCGTCGAATTAAATTAAATGAATTTATTTAAAAAAATACTAAATGTTTTTTCTAAACAAGAACTTCCGAAACAAACTTATACCCAAGAAGAATCGGATGAACACAAACAAGAGTATCTGAAAAAAATGAGAGAAGATGATCCTCATAGACAAGATGTTACAAAAGAAGATTTTTATAAAAGAATTTTACATGAAGATTATAAAACATTCGGTTATTACTATGTTTCAGGTCATACTCCAAAAGAAGAGACAAATATTTGGGTTCATTATATTGATGAATCTTCAAACTGGGACACAAGGATTAAGTTTTCCGAATCTGATATAAATCAGATCATGACCACAGGTGAATTCAAGGAGATGGTAGAAAGTCAAAACTATGAGACAAGTAACTCGGTAATGGTAGTTGGTGATATCTTGAAAGAGAAGAATATTCCGTTTGTCTTCGATCAGGTTATTTTGGATTAAAGAAGATCAAGATGAAAAAATTTTTATCAAAACTTTTTAACCTTTCAAATAATGATTTACAAGAATCCTCTAGAGAGATTGAAGAAGAGATAGAGACAAAAAATGGTCTAGTTGAGACATATGTTGATTATCAAGAAGGTGGTGAGATAGTTAAAATGAAGTGTTCCGTCAATTACAAAGACGGTGAAATGGACGGTCTTTATACAATGACTGACCCCGATGGTGGTATCAGACTTAAAATAAATTATGTTATGGGTGTAAAAGAGGGTCTAGTAGAAAACTTTCATAAAAATGGAAATTTACTAAGTAGAACAGAGTTCAAGGACGATTTAGAGAATGGGGTTGACGAAATGTATGACCAGGGAGGTAATGGAGTTCTGGTAGTAAGGTCAAGTTATGTTAATGGTTTAGAGGATGGATTATGTGAATACTTAGATGAAGAAGGAAAGGTTCTTACAACAACTACGTTTAAGAATGGAGAAGAGATTGACTAATCAACCCCCCCAGAATGATTAACACCCCCCCAACACAAACTTAGACACCTCTTTCTCCAGATAGGGAACCTTCTGACTAAAGTGACCATTTAATTGATTGGTGTTAATCTTTACAGAGAAGGTTAAATAATGAGTAACATGATCCAAATCAATAAACCCATACATCAAACTTACTCCATTACGGTCGAGTAAGTTTAAACCGATTGTCGTTTAAACCTCGCATTCTGCGGGGGTCTTAAAATTCACTAAAAATTAATCCCGGTAAAAACCACCCTAAAAATTTCACCTATTTTTTCGTGTTAAAGGAAGTCATAAGGTGTTGATACGACTTGTTGCGGTATCATATGTGTCTCGATGAGATATTTATCAGGATTTTTGCAAGAAATAACCTCTTTTGTTGTAAAGTAAACAGATGAAAAAACTACTTACATTGACTTGCCTATTAATTCTGTCTTCCTGTGCCAAAGAGATTCCTTCAGAACAATTGGTAAAAAGACAAGGTGTCTTCTATGAAATCAACACAACCACACCGTTTACTGGAAGTTCTGTTAGTTATCACAAAAACGGACAATTAAAATCTAAAGCAAACTACAAAAACGGAAAATATGACGATCTCAGAGAAACATACTTCGAAAACGGTCAATTAAAATCTAAAGAAAACTACAAAGACGGAGAAAGGGATGGTCTCTGGGAATCATACTATGAAAACGGACAATTAAAATCTAAAGCAAACTACAAAAACGGAAAATATGACGGTCTCTGGGAATCATACTATGAAAACGGTGAATTAGAATTTAAAGGAAATTACAAAGACGGAGAAAAAGATGGTCTCTGGGAGGAGTATCTTGCTAGCTATCCATTAAAATCTAATAAAGGAAACTACAAAGACGGAAAAAAAAATGGTCTCTGGGAATTACACTACCACGTTAATTTTTGGGAGTATAACTATTTTTTTGGCTGGGGAGAAACACCAGGGGCAGGAAGAGGAAGAGCAGAAAAATGTGAGGATAATAGATTATTCTGTCCTTTCTACACGAGACAAAACTACAAAGACGGAAAAGTTAAGGGTCTTTTCGAACATTACCGTCTAAACGGAGATTTACTTGCAAAGGGAAACTTCAATAACAAAGGATATGATGGTCCATGGGAATACTATTATGAAAACGGTGAATTAGATTTAAAAGCAAATTACAAAGACGGAGAAAGGGATGGTCTCTGGGAATTCTATGATGAAGACGGCCAATTATTAGATAAAATAAACTACTAAGATGGAAGACCAATTAATGAGTAATTTATGCAACCAAAACTCAACTCTTTCTAACACCACAGAAATAGCAGAGAATAACAATCGGTTCAAACTTAGTCCGTTACCGTTGAATAGGTTAACAGGTCGTTCTTTAAAGAGTAATTTATGAGAATTGTTTCATGGAATATGCGAAAAAATAAGACCGCATGGGATTATTTTTTTAATTCACTCAATCCAGATATAGCACTTCTACAAGAGACATCCCCACTAAATGATAATCATCAATTTAATGTTATAACTAAGAACGTAAAAAAGAACTTAAATAACTCAATCCTATTTAAAAAAAATGAACCCCAAGAACTTCCAATAGAAGACACACAAAAGATGGGTTTAATATCTTCTAGGTATCAAACTGAAAATGAGGATCTCTTTCTTCTTAGTGTTTATGGAAATTTAAGTTTCGTTGGGACTCTTGATTTCGTTTTACTTGAGACAATTGAGCACTTTGTTAAAGAAATGAGACAGAACTTTAATGCTAAAGATATTCTGATTTCTGGAGACTTTAATATGGACAGAAGAATGGATGAAAACCCAACGAAGTCTAAATTTTCAAAAAAGGGTGAAACGAGACATAATGATTTTTTTGATGGAGTTCTCGATCTAGGATTTCATGATTGTCTGAGGAAATATCATTCCTTACCGATAAGAACGTATAGACATAATAGAGGGATTTATCCTTGGGAGTTGGATCATATGTTTGTAACTTCAGGTCTATATGAGAGACTTAAATCAATAGATGTTTTCGTTGATGATAATATTCTAACATTGAGTGATCACAATCCAATTGTTGCTAATTTCTTAGATTAGTTACTGACTTTATTTATCCAATCTACTTGAAAAGTTGACAAACTAAAAAATTTATGATATTCTGACATTTGTCAAGCCGAAAGAATTTCGGGTAAAGTGACATCCCAGTCAGAAATTCCTGTAAAATGGTCTTTTATCTCTCACAGGAGTTTTTATGAATCTCGTTTTGAAAGAAAATATCGACTTGGATTCTATAAAGTTAGATCTCAAAAATAATTTGAACACAGGTATCTTGAAGAATGATTATTCTTTTGAAATTAATCTAATTTATAAAATTATTCACGAATACTCTAATTACGAGGATGTTCAATGGATACTTTTTAGTTACAAGAAAAGTTTTGTTGAAGAGCAATTAAAATCTTTGCTAATTGATATTTCAGTATTAGATAAAAATTTAACCTGGGACTGTCTTAGCATCCTCTCGAGATACATTAATCTTTATGAGATTAGACATAAAATTATGAAAAAATACTTTAGGAGCAACATATGATCTCAAAAGAAAATTATGAACTTGCAAGACCTTTTTTGATCTATCAGTCAAAAGAGAGAGGTTTAGAATTCAGAGATTCAAGAAATGATTGGGATACTTTTATCGGGTGGAAAAAAAGGGGAAGAAGCATTTTATACGGAAGTGAAGGATTCAGGGTAGATATGGTTGTCCCTTTTCTGATTGACAAGATAAAAAAAAATAAAAGGGTCGGTTTTGTGACAAGAAATAAAATTTTATTCAATAGAAAACAAACCTTTTAAAATTCCCTTTCAATTAAAAGAGGGGATACCTCTTTTTTCATAAAAGGAACTTTATTCCTAAAATGAAAGTGCAATTGGTTCGTGGTAATCTTTACCGAGAATTTTAAATAATGAGTAGCATGAATAGAATTAGCAGAGAAACGACCTATCTCCACTACTCCGTCACAGTGGAGTAAGTTTAAACCGATTGTCGTTTAAACCTCGCATTCTGCGGGGGTCTTAAAATTCACTAAAAATTAATCCCGGTAAAAACCACCCTAAAAATTTCACCTATTTTTTCGTGTTAAAGGAAGTCATAAGGTGTTGATACGACTTGTTGCGGTATCATATGTGTCTCGATGAGATATTTATCAGGATTTTTGCAAGAAATAACCTCTTTTGTTGTAAAGTAAACAGATGAAAAAACTACTTACATTGACTTGCCTATTAATTCTGTCTTCCTGTGCCAAAGAGATTCCTTCAGAACAATTGGTAAAAAGACAAGGTGTCTTCTATGAAATCAACACAACCACACCGTTTACTGGAAGTTCTGTTAGTTATCACAAAAACGGTCAACTACAATCTAAAGCAAACTACAAAGATGGAAACCTAGACGGTCTTAGGGAAATTTTCTATGAGAATGGTCAATTACAAACAAAGGAAAATTGGAAAGATGGAATAGAAGATGGTCCTTGGGAAGTTTATTTCGAAAACGGTCAAATAACAGGAAGAGGATACTACAAAGACGGCAAAGAAGACGGTCTCTGGGAGGAGTACTATGAAAACGGTCAATTATTATACAGAGGAAACTACAAAGACGAAAAACAAGACGGTTTCTGGGAATCATATTATAAAAACGGTGAATTAAGATTTAAAGAAAACTACAAAAACAAAAAACAAGACGGTTTCTGGGAATCATACTATGAAAACGGTGAATTAGAATATAAAGGAAACTACAAAGATGGAGAAAAGGATGGTCTCTGGGAGGAGTACTATGAAAACGGTGAATTTAAATCTAAGAAAGGAAACTACAAAGACGGCAAAGAAGACGGTCTCTGGGAATTGCATCGCCATGACATTGCTTTTTTATCCCATATTTACACGAGACAAAACTACAAAGACGGAAAAGTTAACGGTCTCATCGAGCATTACTACCTAAACGGTCAATTACACGTAAAGGGAAACATAAATGACAAAGGATTAGATGGTCTTTTCGAATACTATGATGAAGACGGTCAATTAGAATCCAGAAAAAACTTCAAAGACGGAGAAAAGGATGGTCTCTGGGAGGAGTACTATAAAAACGGACAATTAAAATCTAAAGAAAACTACAAAGATGGAATACTAATTAATGAGTAATTCATGCAATAAAAATCCAACACCTTCAAACAACACAGAAACAGTGAAGAATGAAAGACATATTAAACTTAGTCCGTTACTGTTGAATAGGTTTGAGTGCAGAATTGAATAGTTACCAGTCCTTCAGTTTCAAAAGAGGTTCAGAATATTCTAGAGACGACATTCATTTTCTGTACCATGGAAAACCAGTACCTAGAGTTGGAACTGGTAACTGGACAACAGGTTATGTAACACCAACCGGAACCAATGATTTAGTAATTTTTATGAATATCGGTGTCCCTGGAAAAACTGGTCATGACTTCGACAACAAATTTGATCCAGATACAAATACTATTATTTGGTATGGAAAACCAAAGACACACTCAGGACAACCAACTTTCAAAAAACTTTTCTCAAAAGAGTTAACACCACATTTTTTTGCTAGGTGGGACTCAAATTACACAAAATTTGTTTATTTGGGAACAGGTTCAATAGTTAACTTCCAGGATGGGGTTCAAACAAAACAGGGTCCAGCAATAAGACTGGTCATTAATTGCAGTGAGGCAAAAGAAATACTTAATTATTCGGTTCCTCAAATTGAAACAGAGACAAAAGACGAAATACTAATTGCTAATAATAATGTTAAAGAACCTTCCTCCTCTTTTCTTCTTGAAAAACACCTGGAAAGTTATATCGAAAAATTCTGGGATGAAACAATTTTCGGGAAAGATTTTGATATTTACGAGAACGGAAGACAATTTCCAACCGAAACGGGACCTTTGGATTTATTAGCACAAAAGAAGGACAAGTCAGAATTTTTAGTTTTAGAACTTAAAAGAGATAAAACAAGTGATATTGCGGTTGCTCAAACATTGAGATATATGGGATACATTAAAAAAGAATTAGCAACAAATGATGAAAAAGTTAAAGGTTGCATCATAGGTACACAGGAAGACAGAAATTTGGTCAATGCAATTTCAATGGTTCCAGATATAGATTTTTATAGATACAACATAAACTTCTCATTAAACAGAGTAGAATTTTAAGATGAAATTTTGGAATGAAAGATGTCTCAAATTTACTCAGTTACGGTGGAGTAAGTTTAATCGGTCTTTCGTTTAAACCTCGCATTCTGCGGTGGTTTTAAAATTCACTAAAAATTAATCCCGGTTAAAACTACCCTAAAATTTTCACCTATTTTTTCGTGTTAGCGAAAGTCATAAGGGGTTGATATGACTTGTTGCGACCTCTTATGTGTATTGATGAGATATTTCTTAGGTTTTTTGCAAGAAATAACCTCATTTGCTTTTAGAGATGATTCGGTTTAGTTTTATTGTTGATCTAAGCATGATAAGGAAGCAAGTATGAATACAAAACGAATCACGACAATAACTAAGTATTGTTTGTATGCCTTAATATTATTCGCAGGAATAAATATTGTTTCAAACTTTATGCAGATTAGTTTGCTTAATTCCTATTTTGTTTACAGTGAATTCTCTGATGACGTTTTTTCTGTTCTTGCTGATAAAAATGATACAAGAATATTAATAATAGATTCTATTTATGGTCTTCTTCTAGTTTCCTCTATTTTTATAATAGGAAGATGGATATATTTATCTGCAAAAATAAATCAATTATTAGAGATAAAAGATCTTAAATTTACTCCAGGTTGGTGTATTGGTTGGTATTTCATACCGATTGCGAATCTATTCAAACCATATCAAGCACTAAAAGAGATATATAAAGCATCTTTTAACAAAAAAGATTGGGAGAATGAAAAAATTCCCACTAGTTTTGGTGCTTGGTGGACAACATGGATAACATTCAATTTTTTTTCGAATGCATCAATGAGAATGTGGTTCAGACTTGGAGAGGATATGACATATGAAGATATGAATACAATGTCTTACCTAGATATATGCTCAGATTTTTTACAAATTATATGCTCTCTTGCCCTGCTTAATATAGTTGATAGTATTTCAAAAAATCATCAAAGCATTCAATTCAAAACTAAATATGAG
This sequence comes from uncultured Woeseiaceae bacterium, assembly GCA_902517795.1. GTDB lineage: Bacteria > Pseudomonadota > Gammaproteobacteria > Steroidobacterales > Woeseiaceae > SP4260. The sequence goes on from CABYDR010000009.1 coordinate 10,073, forward strand.
CAAGAGGAAACCGCATAAGAATGAGTGGTTTTTTGGAATATTAATACTACTTAATATAGTAATTTGGACTTATGTTTATACTACTTAAAGATTTTTTCTTGAAGAGTAATTTATGAGTAATTCATGCGATCAAAACCCAACAACTTCAAACACCGCAGAAATAGTGGAGAATGAAAGTTCTTATAAACTTAGTCCGTTACGGTGGAATAGAAATGTTTGTACTAGTTTCTAAAAGCAGATAAAAAGATGAAGAATTTTTTTAAATATTTAAAAGAGCAAACTAGCCCACCGTTTGAAGTTGAAAATGCAACTGTCGCCGATAAAATTTGTTGGTTTCTAAAGGTAGGGTTATTATTATTGATCTTTGTTGATCTATTTTTTATTGAACCATTCTTTCTTGAGCTGACCCTCTCTATTTTTAGTTTTGGCTATTTAGCTATTGCCGCTTTCTTTTATAGGCCTGAGTTTTGGCAAAAAAGATATATTTCAGAAGTGAAGAAAAATAGCGATTTAAATGAAATTTATACAAATCATAATATTGAATTACATTCATCTAATTCCAAACAAAAGGATTTACCTCAATCGAAAATCAAAAATATTAATGATTTTTATACAGGCCCTAACCATTTAGATTTTCCGTATTTATCAAATAATGGAAATCTAAGAACAACAACTTTAAGAACTGGCAAGATAGATAAGGCCAAAAGGAAAGCATTTACCTTTGCTTTTTTTGGCTATTTTATTCCTGTAATTTTTACGTACATAATTTTCTTTCTTTTGGGGATGGTGAGCTTGATGAGTTTAGGGGATGGTGAGCTTGATGAGTTTAGCAGCTTTGAAATCATATATGGATTATTTGCTGTACCCATTGAAGCTGTTTCTGATAACTTCAGTTTCTTAAATTTAGGCACTATCCTTCCTGTTATTATGTTATGGAGAGAATCATGGAATAAAGACCTATATATTAAGGCGCTAGAACAAAAGACCATAGAAGAATCTGAAACTAAAAAAATAAGGATTAAAAATTCGACAAACTTATGGGGGTTAAAAACATATTACAACTGTGAGTTTTGTTCAAAAGCAAGATTTGTAACATCAAAATCTTGTTCTAATTGTGGTTCTTCCAGTGCTTACATAGGCAAGCTGAACGACAGAAATACAAGCTTATTTTACCTTTATTCTGTTTTTATAATCTGGTTTATGTATAGAGGCGCTGACGGAATATACCTCTGGTTAAATCCTCCAGATAATAGCATGTGGAATTTGTTTGAATATAGTGTGGGCTGGTTGTTGGGTTATAATATAAACCCGCTGGTATCAGCTTTGTTGCCTTCTGTGGCAGTCACCTCCATTACAGAGATTATTCTTTGTTTTGTTGGCTTAATAGTCGCTAGATATTTTATTATAAAAAATTGATAATAGAATGAATATGAGCCTAGCAAGAAATGCTCCATTGTTTTGGAGAAGACTATTTCTCATTTAGATAAAAAATCAGTAAAAAAAGTTATCTCTATTTTACAAAGTAATAATCATCCAATGAATGTAATAGAGCTTGAGGAGACTGCTCGATCTGCGACCGATGCTGCAAATTCTCTAAATGTCAAAGTTGGCGCAATAGTCAAGACACTGGTTTTTATACTAAGAAGCCAAAACCATGAAATTCCAGTGATCGCTCTTGTTGCGGGTGATAAGAGATGCAATACCGACGCATTTATTAAATTACTAGATATTAAAGGTAAGATAGTAAAAGCTGATGCAGATAGAGTAAAAGAAATAACTGGGTATTCAATTGGGGGCGTTTCTCCAATTGGATTACCAAATGAATTACATTTGGTAATTGACTCATCATTAAAAAGATTTGAAACTATATGGTCTGCAGCAGGACATACCCATTGTGTTTTTGCTGCTACTTATAAACAACTCAAAGAGATGACAAATGCAACAGAATCAGATGAAATCACTTAAAGAAAAAAATTATCATAAATTTTGGAATCATAATGAAATTAGAATATTTTGATGCCGATTCTAGCAGTGATGACATAATTAAAGCACTAGAGAAGAATGGCGCCGCTGTAGTTAAAAACCAAGTTAAATCTGAGTTAGTTGACACTATCTTAGGTGAGCTTAGAGAGCATTTTGATAAAATAGGCAAAGGAAGTGACAGTGGGTTTACAGGATATAAGACTCGCTGGGTTAATAGATTGCTAGCAATTTCAAAGAGCACAGCAAATTTAGTTGATCATAGTAGAGTTATGGAAGTGGCTGATGGAATTCTCCTTAAACATTGTGACAATTATAGGCTTGGTAGCCTAACTGCAATTGAAATTCTTCCTGGTGAAAATGATCAAGTGCTTCACACAGATGATGGTATCTATCCAGTTAGATTACCTGGGCTTGAATTTCAAATAAGTGCGATGTGGGCCTTGGATGATTTTACCGAGGAGAATGGGGCAACTCGTATAGTCTTAGGTAGCCACAGAAATTTCTCAGCTAATGCTTATCAATCTGATGAAAATATTGATTATTTTACGCCTGATGCCAAAGAGCACATCAACCAAACAGTTCAAGCTGTTATGCCAAAAGGCTCTGTATTATTTTATATGGGCTCAACGTTACATGGTGGTGGTGCCAACAAGACAGAGAAATCTCGTGCTGGAATTATTAACACATATTCACTTGGTTGGTTAAGACAAGAGGAAAATCAATACCTCAATGTACCAATAAATATAGCGAAACAGTATTCAGAAAAAGTGCAAAAATTAATGGGATATCAAATGCACAGAACACTCGGTGAATTCAAAGGTTTTGATCAAGAATGATTAAGTAATTATATTTTAGTACTCTAGATACTGACTAAAATTGATCAAATTTCCCTCACTGTCAACAGCCAGAATTTGGTTATACCCAGGTTGAGGATCAATACCTGAAGTATCACCTATTCCTTCTACAACTGGGAAAACTGATCCTTTACTTTTAAGATATTCATAAACCTCATCAGCTGAGCGTATAGAAAGATCCGCATAACCATTACCCTTATGAGGAACTGGTTGCCAGGAATCTTTGCTCAACGGTCCAACTAAACCAAAAACACTTGTTGTTGACCAAAATCCAAACCAATTGTCATCTCGGTAGGGTTCTGAACCAAATATATTTTTATAATACCTTCCATCCTTTCCGAGATCATTAACAGGGTAGGCAGTATAATCCATACTATTTACAGGCATATTCTTTAATCTTCTTTTTTCAGCGATAAAGGTGCTTTGAAGTTTCAGATCCTCATTATCCTCATTCCATATTTGCATTAGGAAAAAGTCATAACTACCTTTCGGATTAGTCTTCATTTCAACTGATATTTCAAGATACGATAAAAAACGATTACTCAGTTTTATACTTTCGAAGTTTTTTATTTTCAGATTAGCATCAATTCCATTTAATCCTCGATCAAACAATTCCCATCTTGATATTAGAGCATGCTTAATCTCTTCAGATCCTTTTGCTATTCCATAAGCATCATCAATCCAGAGCGCATTACTTGTCTGCATTTGCATTAATTTGGAGCCGTTATTCTCAGCCCAGGCAGTCAATACTTCATAGGATTTGGCATAAATTCTGGAAGAATCTTTGATTTTAGGCTCTAAAATCTCTGGAATTGCTTGAGATGTTGTTATCGGATTACGTTCTCGCCAAATAGTAATATTTCCAGATAAATCCTCTGTGATAAGGCATTGATTTCCATTACAGGGGATAATTTTTAGATCCACATTAAGCGATTTATTTATCTGCTGTTTGATTTTATCCAGCGAATCAACATTTATTGCGGCATACCCATTTGCATCGCCATCGATAATTCTTATTCGTTTGTCAATAGGTTGTGAGTCAAGCTCAAAGTATGAGTCTCTGACTCTAAAAGAAGCTTTTGTTGCAGTTATTATTTCTGGTGCACCCAAAAGTGGAGTATAAAATTCAATCGCTCTTTTTAAATCTTTTGCCGGATATACAAAATCAAATGTAAATGGGGCCCTTCTATTAGGAACACTCTCTGGAGGTTTATTTACAATATTATTATCCAGTTTAAAACTTTCAATATGGCTTATGATTTTCCACTGATCGCTATCCTTTTGAAAGACTTGTAAAATAGTAGCTAAATCAGAATATTCCCAGCGAGCACCGCCCCTTATACCTACAGCATATAAAGCGATTGCGAAGTTTTCTTCACTGTTGATATATATATCATCAATTTCAAGTTGCATTGAAGACAGATATCCAGAAGGGCGTTCACCCCTTGATTCATTACTTATTCTCTCGAGAGTGGAGGACAACCCATAAGTCGAAGTTGCACTTCTGAACCTAACGATACCATCATCTAGCAATTTCCTTATTTCCTGATTATTTCCATCTAACCAACTGCGATGATAATTTTCAATAGTCTCCAGTATTTGGTCTTTATCATCAGTATTCTGATAATTACCTGAAACTCTTTCTTTATTAAATATGAGATTGCCCCATAAGGATTTATCGGTAACGTATTTTGATCCCATTTGTACTCGAAGCGGAGAGTCATTTGAAGGATTATTGAAATCAGGGGACTGAGATTTCTCTGAGCCTTTATTGTAAAATATAAATAGGCCAGTAATGAGTATGAAAGCTATCATAAAATATTTCTTCATTGGCACAGACTATCAAATTCATTTGTATTCACAAAATAAAAATGAATGTTAAAATTAAATATTTACTCGTGGGGCAAATAAATTATGTCACTAACATATTCCAGCATGCTTGATTTGCAGACAGATCTGATTCCATTCGACTTATTAAATACCATTAATGATAGGAATTTTTCTAGCGAAGAGCTTGATTCTTCTAAGCCATCTCTCATTATGTTTATATGTAATCACTGCCCTTATGTCATCCATTATCATGGAGAGCTTCAGAGGCTTACTGAGGATTATCAAGATGATTTTAATTTGGTTGCGATCAGCTCCAACGACATAATCAATTATCCCCAAGACGCTCCAGATAAAATGAAGTTACTCTGGAAAAACTTAGGGCTCAGTTTTCCATATCTCTTCGATGAAAATCAGGAGGTCGCAAAAAAATATAAGGCAGAATGTACCCCTGAATTTTATCATTTTGATAGAAATAAAAAATTGGTATATAGAGGAAGATTTGATGCAAGTTCTCCTGGATCAGACAGCAGACCAGATGGAATAGACCTCAGGAAAGCCATGCAAAATTGCTTAGATGGAAATAGAATTTCAGATGATCAATATCCTTCAATGGGCTGCAATATTAAATGGATCGATTAACAAGAAAAAAAGGAAAACAAACAAATGGATGATCAGCAACAAATTGAAAACGTAATAAACACATACATAGACTCTATGAATGAGTCGAATGCAGATATGGTAAGAGATGCATTTCATGAGAATGCAAAAATTACAGGGTATCTACATGGAGAACTCATGCAGCTGTCAACTGAAGAATTTGCTGGATTTGTCTTATCTCAGCAACCCTCACCCAATGATAATGGTGAAAAGATAGAATTTGATATTTTAAATATCGAAATTGAAGGTTCAATTGCTCACGTAAAAATAAGGGATAAATACCTAGGAATTACCTTTTTAGATATATTGTCTTTGCTTAAGGAGGGGTATAATTGGAGTATTTATAATAAGTTATTTCATGTTGAAAATACGGACTAAATTAGTTAGTCATTTTAACTAGAATAATTTTCACATTGTGAAACAGATAAATGGAATTAACTCAATGAAACAATTAAAAACTGGTGCACATCTCCTCGTCGATTGTCTTGAAGAAGAAGGCGTGGAGTATATTTTTGGTTTACCTGGCGAAGAAAATTTAGAGTTTTTAAATAGTCTTTCTAAGTCAAAAATTAAACTAATACTCACTCGTCATGAACAGGCTGCTGGTTTTATGGCTGCTACTTATGGGAGATTGACCGGAAAAACTGGCGTCTGTCTGGCAACCCTAGGCCCTGGTGCGACCAATCTTGTTACCGCAGCAGCTTATGCCCAATTGGGTGGTATGCCAATGATGATGATAACTGGACAAAAGCCCATAAAGAGCTCAAAACAGGGTAAATTTCAGATATTGGATATTGTGGATTTAATGCAACCAATTACAAAATATACGCATCAGATATCATCAGCTAATATGATTCCGTCAAGAGTAAGAGAGGCCTTCAGGCTTGCAGAAGAAGAAAGGCCAGGAGCAGTTCATCTTGAGCTACCTGAAGATATAGCAATGGAAGAAACAAAACGACTTCCCTTGGCAAGAAGCAGAGTAAGAAGACCCGTGCCAGATGAAAAAGCAGTTGATGAAGCAATTAATATGCTTGAATCATCAAATTCACCACTTCTGGTCCTTGGTGGAGGTGCAAATAGAACTTACACAAACAAAATGTTGAATGAGTTTATTGAAAAAACACAAATACCCTTTATTACAACTCAATTAGGTAAGGGCGTGCTCGACGAGAGACACAAATTATCAATAGGTTGTGCTGTTTTGACTTCAGGAGATTTTGTTCATAGAGCCATAGAAGCTTCTGATTTAATAATAACCGTGGGCCATGATGACATCGAGAAACCACCCTTTGTCATGAAAGAAAATGATAATAAAAAAGTTATTCATATAAATCACAGTTCAGCTGCTGTAGATGCAATTTATTTTCCTCAGGTTGAGGTAGTTGGCGATATAGCTAACTCAATTTGGCAGATTAAAGAGAGAGTAAATAAGTCCAGAAATTGGAATTTTACTAGAATATATGAGGCAAAGGATGCCTCAATAAAACATTCCTCAAGACTTACTCAGGATGACCGTTTTCCAATTTTTCCTCCATTTTTAGTTGAGAAGGTAAGAGAGGTGATGCCATCTGATGGAATTATTACCATGGATAATGGAGTTTACAAACTATGGTTTGCTAGAGGATATCCAGCTTTTAGAAGAAATACTGTTTTGCTTGATAATGCCCTTGCGAGCATGGGTGCAGGATTACCATCAGCCATGACTTCATCTATGATTTATCCTGAAAGGAAAGTGATTTCAGTTTGTGGCGATGGCGGATTTATGATGAACAGCCAAGAACTTGAAACTGCTGTTAGATTAAAATTAAATTTAGTCGTTCTTATTCTCAATGATGGTGCTTATGGAATGGTAAAATGGAAGCAAGAAAATATGAGTTTTGAAAATTATGGCCTCTCATTTAATAATCCTGATTTTGTTGAATATGCAAAAGCATACGGTGCGAATGGCCACAGAATAACCAGTGCCTCATCACTCTACGAAACACTTGAAAATAGTCTTAATACGCCTGGTATTCATGTTATTGATTGTCCTGTTGATTACAGTGAAAATGACCATATACTCAACGTTGAACTGAAAGAATTAAGTTCAAGCTTATAATAAATTTTCATAATAAAGCGTATGGTTGATTCAAAAAATAATAGTATTGATGATTTTAGTTTCGGTACACAAATACGTAAAAGCCCATTTTTTGACGCTACCGTTCGTTGGGGAGCGAAGGGTTTTTCAACCTATAATCATATGTACATACCAAGAGATTTTGGAGATCCTGAGGAGAATTTTTGGAATTTAATCAATGATGCGATCCTCTGTGATGTTGCAGTTGAAAGGCAAGTACAAATAAAAGGCCCGGATGCAGAAAAATTTGTACAAATGATGACACCTAGAGATTTATCACAAATGTGTATTGGACAATGCAAGTATGTGATTCTCACAAATCAATATGGTGGCATTCTTAATGATCCAGTTTTATTGAAAATCTCTGATGATTGTTTCTGGTTTTCTTTGGCTGACAGTGACGTGTTATTTTGGGCGCAAGGATTAGCTGCGACTAAAAAGTTTGATATAGATATTTGTGAGCCTGATGTATCCCCACTTCAGTTACAGGGACCAAAATCGAGGGAGATCATGGTTGAATTATTTGGAGAAGAGATCACTACTTTAAAATATTATTGGTTCAAGCCGTTCAAATTGAATGGAATTGATTTGATTGTCTCAAGAACAGGTTGGTCCAGCGAGCTCGGATATGAAATTTTTTTATTGAATTCAAAAGATGGAGATAAGTTGTATCAAACAATTATGGAATCTGGACAACACATGGGATTAAAACCTGGGCACACCTCTACGATTAGAAGAATCGAAGGAGCAATGCTCTCATATCATGCTGATATGGATATCAATACAAATCCTTATGAACTTGGATTGGATAAGTTTATTGAAATAGATAAAGATTTCGATTTTGTAGGTAAAACCGCTCTAAAAGAGATAAGAAAACATAGTGTTCGACGAATACAAATTGGATTAGATATTAAAGCGGAACCGATGGCTGGTCCGAATACACGTTTCTGGGACATTAGAATCGATAATCAGACAGTTGGACAAGTAACGTCTGCAGTTTATTCACCCAGGCTTAAAAAGAACATAGCATTAGCCATGATCTTAAAAGAGCACTCAATAATTGGCAATGATGTTGAGGTCATATCAGGTGATAAAATAATGTCTGCAGAAGTTGTTGAGAAGCCCTTTTTTGATCCAAGAAAAACTGCTGCGAAATCTTAATATTTTTTTATAAATTAATTAGAAGTAACATCAAAATAACTAATCTATCTTTTCCTTATTTTCATTAAAAGGACATTTGTAAACATCAACATATATTCCGGCAGCATCAAGTTGATAGCCTTCTCGGTATTCTTCAGAAGAATATATATCTCTAATAATAACAGCATTTCCACCAGCAACCTGAGCCTGATCTTTCAATACACGCAATGCATTTGCTGTTGCAGAAGAATTATTCCAACCGCTTTCTTTTTTTTCAGTATTATAGAGATAAACACAATTAAGACTGTTGGCTTGAGAGCGATCGATTGTAACAACTGGATGATTTGTCGAATAAATCGACCCATCAATTGATTCACAACCCATTAAAATTGATGCTAGAGTTATAGAAATAAATATTATCAAAGATGTTTTCATATATAAAAGTGTAACAAATATAAAGGTTATTCGGAATGAGGCTAATGTGATCACATATATTCTATTATTTATTGCGATTGCATTAGAGGTTTTTGGAACAATGTTGTTGCCAACAACACACAGTTTTACAAGACCGCTTCCTACCTTTATTTCTCTCTCGTCTTACTTTTTATCACTTTATTTATTATCCATTATTGTTCAAAAGCTACCAATCGCAATTGTTTATGCTTCATGGGCTGGGCTGGGAGTTTTCAGCGTTGCTTTATTGGGATATATTTTTTATGCACAGAGTTTAAATTGGCAAACAATAATTGGTTTATTCTTGATTATAATTGGCGTAATCATAGTAAATATATATAAAACAGTTTCTTAATTGTTCTCAGCCGAAGCCTATCGTGCAGAAGCCGGAATATATAATTATTAATCCATCTTCAATACTACTTAATCTTCCTTCTACACCCATATCGCCGCCAACCAGATAAACAGTGCCTTTGTCAGTTTCACCTGCTCTGAATATTTCCTGTGAGTCTAGATTTGCTAAAAGTGAGTTTTCCATAGGCAGTGATATACCTTCACCAAAAATATCCCATATGTCTTCATAGCCAGCACTTCCTACCCATTCCCCAGTTGAGATATCATATGCTTCCCCCGAAATAAAATCGCAGCTTACAGTGGCTGCTTTAGCATTAGATGATAAAAATAAAGATAGAAGGAGTACTGTAAAAGTATGCTTATTCATAAAAAGGCTCTTTTTTATTTAACAATAGCATATCAAGATTAATCATCACAAAAAATTAGTTTAGATTCCAGTTGATCTCACTAATATCATGTTTTTTTAGATACAAATTAGTTGCAGAAAAAGGTTTTGATCCAAGAAATCCATTATTTGCAGAATAGGGAGAGGGATGAGTACTTTTTAGAATCAGATGCCGATTTGTGTCCAAGAAATGACCTTTTTCTTGAGCCTTTTTACCCCATAAAATAAAAACGACGTTTCTTTTTAAGCGGTTTAATATTGAAAGAATTTCGTCAGTGAATTTTTCCCAACCCATATTCGCATGGGAAGCAGGTTTGTTTTTTTCAACTGTTAATATGGAATTTAATAATAAGACACCCTCGCTGCACCATTTTTCTAAATTCCCATGATCAGGCTGTTTTATCCCTAAATCCGATTCTAATTCTTTGAATATATTTTTTAGAGAGGGTGGAGGCCTAATGCCTTTTTCTACTGAAAAACTTAATCCATGTGCTTGACTGTTACCGTGATAGGGGTCTTGACCCAGTATCACTACTTTTACATCCTCAAATTTAGTTAGATTAAAAGCATAAAAGATTTTATTTCCGGGAGGAAAAATGATTTTATTCTTCGATTTCTCAGATCTAAGAAATTCACTCAAGGATTGCATGTAGTCTTTATTGAATTCTTTTATTAATTTATCTTTCCAACTATTTTCTAGAATTATTTTTTTCATAATTTATAAGTTATATTTGTGTTATGAAGAAGATAGAACGTGTTGAATACATAATAAGTTATTTAGATAGCATTTATCCAGATACGCCGATACCACTAACACACGAAAATCACTATGAATTACTGATTGCTGTATTACTAAGTGCACAATGTACTGACGAAAGGGTTAATCAGGTCACACCGTCACTATTCTCTCTCGCGAATAACCCAGACGAGATGATTAAATTGAACAGTCAAAAAATCTATGAAGTTATAAAACCCTGCGGGTTGGGGCCAAAAAAATCAAAAGCGATTTATGATTTATCAAATATTCTTGTGAAAGAATATCAATCAAAAGTACCAGAGTCATTTGAAGCACTTGAATCACTCCCAGGAGTAGGTCATAAAACTGCCAGTGTTGTTATGTCTCAGGGGTTTGGACATCCAGCATTTCCGGTTGATACTCACATTCATAGATTGTCTCAGCGTTGGGGCCTTACAAATGGTAAAAATGTCACTCAAACTGAAAAAGACCTAAAAAGATTGTTTCCTATTGAACACTGGAACAAGCTTCACTTACAAATTATTTTTTACGGAAGGGAATACTGCACCGCAAGAGGATGCGATGGAACGAAATGTCCTATTTGTAAAACTTGTTATCCAAAAAGGAAAAAACCAAAAAAAACGAATAAACAATAGTTAAATTAAACTATCATGTGACATGATATTAAAATTTTTCTCTTAAACATTAAACAAAGAGTTCTATTTATGAGAATAGGGATGATTGCTGGTAATTTCGATATTATACATATGGGTTACATCTATATGTTTAATGAATGCGCAGAGAACTGCGATCACCTTATTTGTTTTCTTCACGACGACCCATCAATTGAAAGAAATGAAAAATTAAAACCCATTCATACTCTTGAGGAAAGAAAAAAGTTGTTGTCATCTTTTAATCAAATACAAGAGATTGTGACTTACAAAACTGAATCCGATCTTTATGATTTAATAAAAAATAGAAAAATTGATATTCGTTTTTTAGGAGATGATTACAAAAAAAAAGATTTCACTGGGAAAGACCTAAATATTTCGATCCATTATCTTGATAGATCCCATGGATGGAGTACGACTAAATTTAAAAAACTCATCGCTGAGACTATTAATTAAGATGACCTAATAAATGCAAAAACTTTTTCTAATTATTGGAGGAATATTTTTATTGGTAGGTATTTTTTTTCCATTTTTTAAAAAATTGCCATTTGGAAGATTACCTGGTGATATTTTTATTCAAACAGAAAAATATTCATTCGCTTTTCCAATAATTACATGCATACTGTTCAGCATAATTCTGTCAATCATCTTTAACATCTTTCGGTAGCAAAAAAGTTTAATTAAAATAATATTCGTTTAATGAATGCAGTTATAATCGGATAATTCAAGAATATTAAGGGGTATACAATGAATGGAAAATTAGTTGGTTATGTTAGTGTTGGAACCAATGACTTAGAGAGAGCAAAAGGTTTCTATAATGAACTTTTTGAGGACTTGAATGTGAATGGTTTTAGTCCTGGGCCTCGAGGATATTTTTATCAAATTGAGGGAGGTCAATCTGCCTTTGCAGTGATCAAACCTGAAAATGGAAATGACGCAACTGTTGGTAATGGCGTGATGGTCTCTTTTCCAATGGATTCAAAAGAACAGGTAGACTCAATGCATGCCAAAGCTATGTCTATTGGCGGTTCTGATGAAGGTGCACCAGGTCAACGAATGGATACATTCTATGGCGCTTATGCAAGAGATTTGGATGGCAATAAATTATGCTTCTATTTCTTGGGTTAAAAGAAAAAAATTACTGCAATTAACTGTAAATTTTATGATAACCATTAATGGCAGGGACGCCACCAAGGTGGGCATAGAGAATATTTGAGCCTTCTGGAAAAAAACCTTTTCTTACCAAATCAATTAATCCTTGCATGGATTTTCCTTCGTAAACAGGGTCCGTAATCATGCCCTCGAGTTTTGCGCATAGGCTAATGGCATCATTTGTTTCATTAGAAGGAACGCCATATTCAGGATATGCATAATCTTCAATTAGGACAATATCGTCATTTGTGAGTTGTTTGTTAAGTTTAATTATCTCAGCAGTATTTTGTGTAATTTTTAAAACTTGCGCCCTTGTCTGTTTAGGTGTGCAGGAGGCATCAATGCCAATAACTTTTTGTTGGCGATCATCGATTGAAAAACCTACCGCCATACCAGCATGAGTAGAGCCAGTTACAGTACAAACAATAATGTAATCAAAAGTTATTCCCATTTTATTTTCTTGCATTCTTACTTCTTCTGCAAAACCTACATAACCCAAACCCCCATATTTATGTTCAGAGGCTCCTGCTGGAATCGGGTATGGTTTTCCGCCGTTCTTTTTGACTCGATCAATTGCTCTTTTCCAACTTTCTCGAATTCCAATATCAAATCCCTCATCAACCAATTCTGTCTTTGCCCCCATAAGTCGACTCATAAGAATATTTCCAACCTTATCGTAAACAGGATCTTCAAAAGGAACCCAGCTTTCTTGTACCAAATGACATTTCATGCCAATTTTTGCGGCTACCGCAGCAACTTGTCTTGTATGGTTTGATTGCACCCCTCCTATTGAAACAAGAGTATCAGCTCCAGAAGCGATAGCATCGGGAATAATATATTCAAGTTTTCTTATTTTATTTCCACCGCATGCCAGTCCTGAGTTGCAGTCTTCCCTTTTAGCAAAAATATTTACTTTATTTCCCAAGTGAGCACTCAAATTGCCCAATTTTTCGATTGGTGTTGGTCCAAAAGTCAGAGGATATCGATCAAAGTCATTTAGCATCCCGTATTTTCTCCGTTTCATAAACTTTCTTTTTTAAATGTTAGCAGTCCAATTGCTAAACCGCGAAGATTAAGTATATGTTATTCTGTAACCGACAAAAATAAAGTGATTTAATTAAAATTACACATGGCAGAAAATAACAAAAAAAATAATCATTATAAAATTTCTGATAATGATGCTGGATTTGAGATTTCAGATGAATTTGAACGTTTTAATCAAATAAACGATATATTTTCTCGTGCCTTTTGGGATAATTCTGTTCGAAATGATCTCAGCGATGCTTTCTTTGAAAGTCATCGTGTTCAACCTAATTCTAAGAAAGCCTCAGGTTTTAAACAAAAAGACTTTGCTCTCAGGAATGCCGCTTGGGCGGTCTCTGATACTTTTTCAGATAGAAGTGCGCATACAGGAAAGAGGGAGGGATTCCAATCCTGGATGGAAAATGATGCTTTGATTGCTAATGAAAAATTAGCTATTGATGATATTGGAAAATTTTCAAATGAGCTCAAGCAAATTGCTAAGCTGTTTGGAGCTGATCTCGTAGGTTTCATTCCAATTGATGAGCGATGGCATTATTCAAAAAAAGTAAATACGATTAAATTTGAACCTGTAAGCAACAAGTTACCAGGAAATTTTTCATCTGTGATAGTCATGGGACATGCGATGGATAAGGATTTAGTTGATACATATCCCTCAGCATTGGCAAGTTCTGCCGCTGGACTTGAATACTCGCGAGAGGCAGCCATAGTAACCCAAATGACAACCTATATCCGATCTTTAGGTTATGAGGCGCTAGGCTCCATGAATGATACTGCTTTGGCTATTCCATATGCTATACAGGCAGGACTGGGCGAATACGGAAGAAATCAGATGGTAATAACACCTGAATTTGGTCCTCGAGTTAGATTTTCAAAAATCTTTACAAACCTTCCCCTGAAATACGATAAGCCAAGTCATCACAGGATAACTGAGTATTGCAGTAACTGCACAAAATGTGCTGATGCCTGTCCACCAAGAGCCCTTCCAAAAGGTCCGCCATCATATGAGGTAATAAATAAATCAACCATCAAGGGAATTAAAAAATGGTCCGCCAACTGTGAAAAATGTTTTGATTACTGGACGAAATTAAAAACAGATTGTGCAATTTGCATGAGAGTTTGTCCGTTTAATCGAGATTTTAATACATTCAGTGGTAAGGTCTTTTGGAAATTAGCAACTAGTTTTTTGCAACCTATCGCCCTTTGGTGGGAAAAAAAACAAGGATTATCCAAAAGGCTTAATCCAAGTACCTGGTGGCAAATGCAACGATAATTGAGTTTCCAGTGATTATGCTAAAAAAATTTAGATTGCTTGTATTTTTTTCAATAGCCATTTCGAATAACGTTCTTCTTGCAGAAGAGAATAACATTTATGAGTCCAGCGGCTATCAGGCAAAAATTACCAGAGATAAATGGGGAGTACCTCACATATTTGGGAAAAGAGATGAGGACGCAGCCTTTGGTCTGGCGTATGCACACGCTGATGATGATATAAAAAATATTGCTGAGAATATGGTTTTGTATCGAGCTCAATCTGGTTTAGATCGGGGTTTTGAGGGTGTGGCGGCAGACTATTTAATCAAGGCCTTGGATTTTGACAGTCTGATTAATAAAAATTATGAATCAGATCTCAGCATAGAAGTCAGGAAGGTAATTGAAGGATATGCAGCGGGTTTAAACTATTGGAATGAGGTCAATGACAAGAACAAATATAAATCAATTTTTCCAGTATCTTCCAAGGACATTGTGACTGGCTTTGTTATTCAAAATTTATTATTTTCGGGTGTGGTTTCCGAGATACAAAGATTACAAGAAGGCAGAACAAAATTTAATCAAGAAAATCCATCCCAATCATATTTATTAAGACAATATCAAAATATCTTAGGATCTAATGCAATTGCGATTGGACCAAATAAGACAGACGATGGAAGCACCAGATTAATCATCAATTCTCATCAACCACTGGAAGGGCCTGTTGCATGGTATGAGGCACATATTCGAAGTGATGAGGGATGGAATATGATGGGCGGAACATTTCCTGGGGCCCCATTTATATTTGTTGGCTTCAATGAAAATATTGGCTGGGGATTGACAGTAAATAAACCAGATTTAACTGATGTTTATCAATTGGAGATAAATCCACAAAACAAGGATCAGTATTTACTTGATGGCCAATGGACAAATTTTACAAAAAAGAAGATTGCCTTACCAATTAAATTATTTGGACCGATAAGGTGGACATTTAAGAGAGAAGTCAAAGAATCACTTCATGGGCTAGTAATTGAAAATGATCAAGGTGTCTTTGCAGTCAGATTCACTGGCATGAATGAGATTAGACAAGTTGAACAATGGTATCGCATGAATAAATCAAGCAACATGGATCAATGGCTCTCTGCTATGAATATAAGGGCGATCGCTTCGTTTAATGCGATTTTTGCTGATAAGGATAAAAATATTCTTTTTTTGCATAATGGGGCAATACCAAAAAGAAAGAAGAATGTAGATTGGTCAGGAAAAATTGATGGTACTGACAGTCAATTGATTTGGAGCGAAATAGAGCCATTCGATTCTTTACCGCTCATAATTAACCCAGAAGCTGGTTGGCTGGCAAGCACCAATCAAGATCCATTTAAAGTTACTAGTGTTGCAAGTAATTTAAAGAGGGATGATTATTCATACACGCTGGGTCTTCAGACACGAATGACTAACAGGGCATATCGTGTTCTAGAAATGCTGGAAGACAAGGAAAAGATTTCTAAGGATGATTTATTAAAAATAAAATTTGATAATCAATATTCAAAGCAGTCACGATCATATAAATACATACAACCTATTTTTAAAATGCAATTTGAAAGCAAAATTTTAAAAGATGCTCAAAAGGTGTTATTGAATTGGGACTTACACACAGATTTAAATAACAGGGGTGCGGCTCTGGGGGTGTGCATTTTAAGTCATGAGTGGTTAGCCGAACAAGAAAGCCGAAAACCTCCAGAGGTAATGCCAATTTTTCAAGAATGTGCCGATGAGCTTAGGAAAAATTTTAACCGACTCGACCCTAAGTGGTCAGAGATAAATTTTTTAATTCGAGGAACAAATAAAATCCCTGTGCAGGGTGGACCAGATACAATGAGAGCAATTTATGGTGAAACTCAAAAAGACTCAACGTTAAAGGCTGTTGCTGGAGACGGTCTAATTGCATATGTAGAATGGGATATTAATGGTGAACTTATTACAGAAAGCGTACATCAATATGGGAGTGCAACCCAAGATGAAGATTCTATGCATTATTCAGATCAAATTAATCTATTTTCCGAAGAAAGATTAAAAATGACATTCTTCGAATTAGACCAACTCAAAATTAACATATCCTCACAGAGTGAGATCCCATTAAATGTTCGATAAACACATACAATATACGCTCTTATTTGTTATTACTTCTCTACTGGCTGGGTGTGCGACAAATAAAAGCCTTGAAATTAGATTCTCAAATCAGAGTGCGTATAGAAGTATTTCAGGAGGAGAATTAATAGGATATGTCCATGAAAACAGGGCTCATGCTTGGCTGGGGGTTCCCTACGCCAAGCCTCCAATCGGAGATTTAAGGTGGAAAGCACCAAGACCAAAATCTTCATGGGAAGGTGTTTTAAATGCAACTGAATTTGGCTCTCCCTGCACACAAATCGGCTCAACATTTGGAGACCCAGAAGCAAAAGTTGGCTCTGTTCATGGTTCAGAGGATTGCCTTTATTTGAATATATTTGCTCCACTTAATATTGGTGAGAATGAGAAGCTTCCAGTGATGTTATGGATACATGGAGGTTCCAATACCATTGGCACCTCAAAGTTATATGATCCAAGTGTACTGGCATCTACCCAAAGAGTTATTGTTGTCACTCTAAACTATCGCCTTGGAATATTTGGATGGTTTTATCATCCTAGTATTAAAAATCTATCAGAAAGTCCGGAGGATGGATCAGGAAATTATGGCACTCTTGATCAAATTCAATCTTTAAAATGGATTAGACAAAATATCTCTCACTTTGGGGGAGATAAGGACAACATAACTATTTTTGGAGAGTCAGCTGGCGGCCATAATGTTTATACATTGTTATTTTCGCCTTTGGCAGATGGTCTTTTTCACAAAGCTATCTCACAAAGTGGCAGCACGAAAACACTGTCGATCAATCAGGCAGTAAGTATTAATGATTCAGTCAAAAACAATTCTAATGGCACAAGCTCAAAAGAGATATTAAATCAATTAATTATTGCTGAGGGATTGGCTAGAGACAGAAACAGTGCAATTGAAATGCAAAATACTATGCAAGATCATGAGGTAGTGAATTTTCTTCGTAATCAATCAAAAGAACAAATCATCAGTACATACTATAACAATCTTGATAATAAAGATTATATGCATAAGGTCATTAATGATGGTTATGTCGTTCCTACAGAGGGGATGAACTTTACCTCTAATAAATTAATTAATGTACCTATAATAATGGGTACCAACAGAGATGAGATGAAATTGTTTTTGGCATTTGATCCTGAGTTCACGTCACAACACTTCTCGTTAACCTTTATTAAAGATCAAGATTTTTATGATATTTCATCAGAATATGGGTCAGAGGGATGGAAAGTTGCTGCAGTCGATAAACCAGCTTCAGAATTAGCTTTAAATGGTAACGACAAAGTGTTTGGATACCGATTCGACTGGGATGAAGAGCCAAAAGTATTTTTGATGGATTTTTCTA
Organism: uncultured Woeseiaceae bacterium; assembly: GCA_902517795.1. Classification (GTDB taxonomy): domain Bacteria; phylum Pseudomonadota; class Gammaproteobacteria; order Steroidobacterales; family Woeseiaceae; genus SP4260. The sequence continues at coordinate 28,196 of CABYDR010000009.1, forward strand.
GGATATTGGGGGCGGCTCATGCTATTGAGATTCCATTTATAATGGGAAGCCTAGAGCTTGGCGGACTTGAAGATTATATGTTTGATGAAGAAAATATAGATGAAGCTAAAAAATTGTCATTAGCCATGATGTCTTATTGGTCAGAGTTTGCCTACAACGGCGATCCAGGTTCTGGAAGGAATGGAGAATTGAAAAAATGGGAACCATGGAGCAGCCTGGCCAATTCAAGTAAATTTCTAATTATCGACACCCCTAATGACGGAGGCTTAAGAATGGAAAAACAAGCATTATCTTATGAAAGTTTGTTAGAAAAGCTTTTGCTGGATGATCGCATTCCTAATGATTCAATCAGATGCATGATGTTAGATAAAGCAATAGACGCTGATTGGGAAATAGATAAATCCATATTAAAAAGTGGTTTATGCGATGGAATGAATTAAGTGAAAATCTAAGATCAATGAAAGTATATGATAAAAAAAATGTTGCTTTATCCTTGCAATATGAGTTATTGATTGAAGCCTTAAGAAAAGCTTTCAGTTCAAAAATATCTGCACCAGAGAGAGTTCAGCATACCATTAAAAATAAAAACGGCAGTGATGCAACTTTACTCTTGATGCCCGCTTGGAAAATTGGCAAACACATAGGCATTAAGATAGTGTCAGTTTTTCCTGAAAACACCATCCAAAATATGAGCGCCGTGCACGCTAATTATTTTTTAATGGATGCCAATGATGGGAGCCCGATCGCTGTAATAGATGGATCTGAACTTACTCTGAGAAGAACAGCTTGTGCATCAGCACTGGCTGCTGATTATTTAATCAATAAAAATGCGAATACCTTGCTCATGATAGGAACAGGCAATCTTGCACCACATTTAATTAAGGCACATTGTGTAGTCAGAGATTATTCAAAAATCTTAATTTGGGGTAGAAATAAAGAGAAAGCAGAAAAATTGGCTCACTCACTAGATATCAAGGGCAAAGAAATTATGGTAATGAATGATTTAAAAGAGGCATTAAATGTTGCCGATGTAATTTCTTGTGCTACGCTGAGTGAAAGACCATTAATAATGGGTGATTGGATCAAACCTGGTCAACATTTGGATCTAGTGGGTGCGTTCACGCCTGATATGGCTGAAGTGGACAGTCAAACAATCGCCATGTCAAAGGTCGTGGTTGATACATATGAGGGAGCGTTATCAGAATCTGGAGAACTCATTACTGCATTAAAAGAGGGCTATATAAAGAAAAAACACATACTTTCTGATTTGAGAGAGTTGGTTCTGGAAGAAAAAAATATCCGTAATCATTTAAATGATATTACATTATTCAAATCTGTAGGAACCGCGCTCGAAGATTTGGCAGCAGCTGAATTAGTCATTGAAAAAAATTTATAGGAGAACTGAATGGAGTTGAAACAAGCAAAATTAGAATGGTCTTCCAGATTCATTTTTATCATGGCTTGTGTTGGAGGTGCTGTCGGTCTTGGTAACATTTGGATGTTTCCCTACAAAGCTGGCTCTAATGGCGGCGGTGCATTCGTATTAATCTATATTGCGGCAGTGATTATTCTTGCTTTACCCGTTTGCATTGCTGAGTTAATGATAGGAAGAAGAGGCGGCGGCGGACCGCCTAATGCGATTGCTAAAGTTGCACAAGAATCGGGTCAAACAAAAAATTGGCGATGGATGGGAGTAATTCTTGCAGGTGTTGGTGCAGTATTTGCATTATCATTTTACTCTGTAGTTGGAGCATGGACAGTTGCATTTGCAGTGAAGACTGCTTCGGGTCAAATGGCGAATATGCAACCTGAACAGATTAAAACAACATTTAATTTGCTAAATAACAATACCACTGAACTTTATTTTTGGTTTTGTATCTTTATTGGATTGACAGTGTATATTTCTTCTAGAGGGCTGCATAAAGGTCTTGAGCAGGCTGTAAGATTGATGATGCCAGCACTGTTTTTTATGCTTGTCATTATGGTGATATACGCAGCAATAAAAGGTGATTTTTCATCCGCTCTAAGATTTTTATTCAATCCAGACTTTAGCAAGCTCACGCCTCAAGTCATACTAACTGCTTTTGGGCAAGCTTTCTTTTCAGTGAGTGTTGGATTAACAAATCTGGTTGCTTACGGCGCCTATCTAAGAAAAGATGTAAATATCTCAAGAGATGCTTCAATTATTGTGGGGGCTGATAGCTTAGTTGCAATACTCGCTGGATTGGCTGTATTTCCAATAATATTTGCGAATAATATAGAACCCAGCTCAGGTCCTGGATTGGTCTTTCAAGCACTGCCTATCGCCTTTTCACAGACTGCCGGCGGGTTGATATTTGGAGCTCTATTTTTTGTATTGCTATTTTTTGCTGCATTAACTTCATCAATAGCAATGATAGAAGCGCCCGTATCATGGCTTTGTGATGAAACTCGACTCTCTAGACGAATGTCTGCAATAACAGTTGGTTTTGTTGGTTTTCTTCTTGGATCTTTGGCGGCCTTATCATTTAATGTGCTTTCTGATATCAGACCAATTGGCGGTATAGATATTTTAAGTGATAAAGGTTTTTTTGATCTATTTGCCTTCATTGCGAGTGATGTAATTATGCCTCTTGGAGGTTTAATGATTGCGGTTTTCTCAGGATGGGTAGTTAAAAGAAGGTTCAGCCTAGAAGAACTCTTTGAAGGAAAAGAAAACAGTTTTTATAAAACTTGGCTATTCTTGGTTCGTTATGTTGTTCCAGTACTGTTGATCTTACTTTTCTATCAAATCATTAGTGCATAAATCATCACTTATGAGTGAAAAAGAATTGCCGTGGGAAAGAATGAGCATTGAAACTCTTGAAAGGGAGTATTCCCCCAGTTCGCGCGTTACAAATTATGAAGAATTGGTACAAAGCTATACTTCTGAGTCGAACAAAATTTCTAAAATATTGAAATTTGAAAAAGATCTGATCTATGGTATTTCAAGTGAGGAAAAATTGGATTTATGTCTTGCCGAGGCAGATGACAGTCCGCTGGTAATATTTATTCATGGAGGTTATTGGCAACTATTAAGTAAAGATGATTGTCTTTTTCCGGCAAAAGATTTTGTTGATAGAGGGATATCCTATTGTTCCATTGATTATACTCTTGCACCTCGTGCTCATATAAATGAGATGATTGAGCAGTGCATAAGAGCGGTGCAATGGTTATATCAATCAGCAAGTAATTATGGTTACGATGAAAAAAAATTTTTTTTAATAGGCAGCTCAGCTGGAGCACATCTTGCAGCAATGACAATGCTAGCGGACTGGAAAAATTATGATTTACCCACTGATATAATCAAAGGTTGTACTTTATTAAGCGGTGTTTACGATATTAGGCCAATCGTTAAGACATACATCAATGAACCGCTTAATCTTGATATGCAAACTGCAAGCATGCTGAGCCCATTATTCAAGGTTAAAAATCATACGGCCGATCTGATCATCTCCTGGGGAGAGAATGAAACCAATGAATTTAAAAGACAAAGTATCGAATTTGACAAAAAATGGAAAGCATGTGGAAATACAAGTAACTTAATGGAGGTAAAGGGCAATAATCATTTTGATATTGTGTTTAATATGATGAAAAAAGATTGTGCACTTAGAAAGCTTATCATTGAACAAATTATGAGGGTCTCATGAATTTTAAATATGTTATTCCTGAAATTGTAGACATAAATGAAGTTGACAATTCACCGCATCCAAGGCCAATGGAAATTGGCTCTGAAGAGGATCGTCAACGGCAGGTGAAAGAAACAGATGGGCAGCCGATCACGCAATTCAAAGGTAATGCAAATCCCTATATTGACTATCAAAGTGTCGACCTGCTTCTAAGTCTGCAGCATCCAAGATCTAAGGGATATGATGAGATGTGCTTCATAGTGCAAGGCCAATGCAAAGAGATGCTATTTAAGTCTGCCTATTATGAGCTTTATAATGCACGCTTGAGGATTATGGATGACGATCTTCCTAATGCCTCTTTAATTTTGAATCGATGCAAAGAGATTTTTATATTATTGACCCGATTCTGGGATGTCTTGGCTACAATCAGACCGGAGGGTTTTAAGCGGTTTAGAGATTATCTTAATGTTGCATCAGGTCAACAATCTTTTATGTTCAGACATGTTGAATTTATCTTAGGAAACAAAAATATTGCAATGGCATCAGTGCATAAAAATGTTGATCATGTGTACCCTGCAATACTAAAAAATTTAGAGACACCCAGTCTGTATGATGAGGTCATAAAATTGCTTCATAGAAGAGGATACAATATCTCTTCAGAATATTTGGATAGAGATTGGACAAAAAAATATCAACCACATGAAAGCATCGAACAAGCTTGGTTAGAAATATATAAAACACCTGAGCCAACCAATGATCTTTATCTTTTTGCCGAGTTGCTAATTGAATTTGCGGATATTTTTGCTAGGTATAGGTTTCAACATTTTACAACAGTTGAAAGAATTTTAGGGTTAAAGCCCGGAACGGGTGGATCGGCCGGTGTAACTTGGCTTAAGACGATGGCTGAACATCGATTTTTTCCTGAGCTTTGGTCTATAAGAACTGATTTGTGAGAGGCAGGCTTAACAAAAAAATGAAAAAATATCTTAGTTTATTTTCACTATTGTTTTTTATGCTTACTGTTGGTTGTTCTCAACAAGATGACTCCTCAAGCCGGCCAAATGTATTGATTATAGTGGTAGATGATCTTGGTTATAGTGATTTGGGTATTTTTGGGGGCGAGATTGGAACACCTAACCTTGACACACTCGCAACCGAAGGGATTGTATTTTCAAATTATTATGTAGCACCTACATGTTCGCCAACCAGAGCAATGCTTTTGTCTGGAATTGATAATCATCTAGCCGGCATGGGAACAATGTATAACGAACAATCAGATAATCAAAAAGGTCAGCCAGGCTATGAAGGCTATTTAAATTTTAAGGTAGCCGCTCTTCCAAATATATTAAAAGACTATAATTATCATACTTATATGACCGGGAAATGGCACCTCGGGTACCAGGAGAACAACAGCCCCATGGCAAGAGGTTTTGAGCAATCCTATGTACTCTTATCCGGTGGAGCTGGTCACTTTAATAATATGTTACCAATACTTGGATCTAATAAAGCCCCTTACAGGGAAAACGCCTCGATACTCGAATCGCTTCCCGATGATTTTTATTCTACGGAATTTTATACAGATAAAATGATTGAATACATTGATAGCAATCGTGATGGAAAGCCTTTTTTTGCATATCTTGCTTATACGGCTCCACATTGGCCTCTTCAGGCACCACAAGAATCAATAGAAAAGCATGAAGGAAAGTATGACGATGGCTATGATGTTCTGTATCAAATGAGGATGAAAAAATTGATTCAGCTAGGAATGATTCCAGACAATACGCCTGCCTCAGAAAAGTTATTAAGTGATAGACCATGGAGCAGCTTGAATGAGAATGAAAAGCGATTTTCATCCAAATTAATGGAAATTTATGCAGCAATGGTCAGCGATATTGACCACCATGTCGGAAGATTGATCGATTATCTTGAAATCTCTGGAAAACTTGAAAATACAATTATTTTCTTTATGTCTGACAATGGCGCAGAAGGGCACCCCTTAGACCAGAGCTTTTCCAAATATGGGATTGAAAAACATGTTAATACATGTTGTGACAACAGTTATTCAAATATGGGGAAACCAGATTCTTATTTATGGTACGGGGCAGAGTGGGCTAGAGCTGGTGTGGGCCCATGGCGACGCTTTAAAGGGTTTACTTCTGAGGGTGGGATCAGAGCGCCGGCATTTTTATATTTTTCTAAATTTAACAATAATTCTCTTAATTCAACTTATTTGCATGTCAAAGATATCATGCCGACATTATTGGATATCTTAGATATTAAGCATCCTGAAAATAGCTATAAAGATCGAGAGATAATTCCTATGCAAGGTATATCAATATTGCCCGCCTTAAAGGATGATAGTGTCAGTGTGCGAGATCAAAATCATATTGAAGGCTGGGAGATGTTTGGAAAAACTGCAATTAGAAAAGGGGACTGGAAAATGATTCAAGAACCTGAAGATGACTATTTTTCATGGCAAACCCCACTAGAGGATAAGTACCGCTGGCAATTATTTAATTTAGCAGAGGATCCATCAGAATTTTACGACGTATCAGAACAATATCCTGAAAAATTCGATGAAATGATTGAAGCATGGAATCAATATCAGAAAGAAAATGGCATTATCATTCCTGAAAGCGTGATGGGTTTTTGATTTAGTCTATCCTAGAATCAATAGCAATATGAAACCTACATCCATAGAAGCAGGAAGAGCTTTGCATGATGAGCAATCTATTAAAGCAGGATTCTTCGCAGCCCTTGTCGTGGCATTCCTCGTCAATCTCATATGGGTAGCAACCTCAATGTTTTTTGATCGTTTCTTCCCTTGGATTTCAATTATACAAGGAATTATTTTAGGCAAATCTGTAAGGAAATATGGCTATGGAATCGATTGGCGCTTGCCTTTAATGTCTTTTTTTCTGGCACTATTTGCATCTATATCTGGAAGTTTTATTAGCGCTTTGTTCTTAACTGGAAGGGAATTTAACACTGGTGGCTTAGTGCTTATAAACGAAATATCATGGCATACGGTTTCTACATTCATGCTCAATGAATACGGAATAGTTGGCTGTATTTATGGAATATTTTCTGGTGTGTTGGCAGCTTTTTATTCTTTAAGAGAATTGAACAGAGACGAAGCCATTGCATATCGGAAATTCAAGAAAACTATTAATATTAAAGAGGATAGACGATAAAAATTATTCAAATATCAAATTGAGCAATCACAGGCGTATGATCAGATGGCCTTTCCCAAGCTCTTGGCTCACGATCAATAACACTTTTTACGCATTTCTTGCTTAGGGATTCGTTCGCAAGAATTAAATCTATTCTAACACCAGCATTTCTTCTAAAACTTGCTGCTCTATAGTCCCACCAACTAAAGGATTTTTCATTTTGATCAAATAGACGGAATACGTCAACAAAACCTAAATCTGTCATTTTCGAAAATGCTTGCCTTTCTTTGGGGGAGCACAAAACTTCCTCTCCCCATTTCTCTGGATCATAAACATCTCTGTCTTCAGGTGCGATATTAAAGTCACCAAGAATGATTATGTCTTTATATTTTTCTTGCTCACTCTTAATGTGTTTGATCAGCGCTTTCAGCCAGCTCAGTTTATAAATGTATTTGTCAGACTCAACACTTTGGCCATTGGGTATATATAAGTTCATTATTCTCACATTCCCAATATCACTGATCAATATTCGTCTTTGAAAGTCATCATAATCGGAGAATTCAGTCAGAGTATTTTTTGGCTTTTGTTTTGATATTAACGCCACACCGTTGTATGTTTTTTGGCCATTACTGATCGCATGGTAGCCTATTTCTTTGAAGGCATCTGCAGGGAACATATCATTGGTTTGTTTAATTTCTTGAAGCGCTAGGATATCTGGCTCAGCAGATTCCATCCATTCCAGAACATGTTCCAATCGGACAGTCAACGAGTTCACATTCCATGTTGCAATCTTCATGATTCTTAAACTGTTATTCCATTTTGTATTAATAGCGGCTCTAATGATGGAGCACGACCTCTGAAGTTTTTGAATCCCTGCATGAAATCTCTACTGCCTCCTATTTCAAGGATTTCTTTTCTGAATTTTGAGGCCAATTTTTTATCAAATATACCACCTTCTTCAAAAGCAGAAAATGCATCGGCAGCCAGAACTTCGGCCCATTTATAACTGTAATAGCCAGCAGCGTAACCACCTGCAAAAATATGAGAAAAACTCATCGGAAAGCGATTGTAATCAGGCGACTCTAGAAGAGAAATCTGTGACTTAATTGAGGCCAGTATATTAAGAGTATCTCCATCTTTATCGGCTTCGTAATTTGTATGGATACTCAGATCATACAGAGCAAACTCAAGCTGTCTTAACATAGCAAGTCCTGACCCAAAATTCCTGGCTTTCTGTAATTTGCGAAAGATGCTTTTCGGAAAATATTGACCTGTTATATGATGTTTAGAGCAATTTTTTAATACCTGATAGTTCCATGCAAAATTTTCCATAAACTGACTTGGAAGTTCAACCCCATCCCAAGGAACACCATTTATTCCAGATATACTGGGAAGATCAACTTTCGTGAGGAGATGATGCAGCATGTGTCCAAATTCATGAAACCAGGTAATTACATCATTGTGTGTTAAAAGAGATATTCCTTTTTCGTTAGGTGGGGTAAAGTTGCAAACAAGATATCCTATTGGAAGCATTTTGTTATCGTTTATATTTTTTCTGATAACGCATTCATCCATCCACGCACCGCTTCTTTTTCCATTTCTAGCAAATAAATCTATGTAAAATCCACCAATAATTTCTCCATTAAGGTTTTTGACTTCAACAAACTCAACACTTTCATGCCACACCGGGATATTGGGATTAATTTCCAAAGTAATATCAAATAATGATTTAGCAACATCAAACATTCCATTTTGTACAGTAGACTTTTGAAAATATTGTTTTAATTCATCGTCTGATACGGAGAAATTTTCTTGTTTATATTTCTCAAGATAGTATGAGACATCCCATGGTTGCAGCTTCTGACCTGCAAACTGCTCGATCATTTCGATTTCATTTAATGCTGTAGATTTTGTTTTATTTGCCAAATCATAAAGAAATTCAAAAACATCTGCTGTTGTCTCGGCCATCTTTGTTGCCAGAGAATATTCCGCGTAGTTATTAAAGCCAACCAGTTCAGATATCTCTTTTCTTATAGCTAAAATTTCTTTTATATTGTCTGAATTATCCCATTTTTTTTGATCTGCTTGATCCGACGCTCTTGTGGACCAAGCCTTATAAAATTTCTCTCTTAAGTTGGTGTTTTCAGCATGCGTCATTACTGCATGATAGGTTGGATAATCTAATGAGAATTGCCAGCCAGATTTATTTTCTTTATCCGCACGTTCTTTTGCTTGCTGCAATATTTCACTTGTGATTCCGATGGTCTCAGGTTCTTCTGCTGTAAAATATAACCATGAATCGGTTGAATCCTGAACATTCTGCCCAAACTTTGCTTGTTTAATACTAAGTTGTTTTTTTAAATCTTTAAATTTAGTTTTTTTATTTTGATCCAAATTGACTCCGTTGAGGGTGAAGCTTCTCAGCTCTTTTTCAAGGAGGCTGAATTCTGGACTGGATTTATCTTTCAATTTTTTTATTATTTTTCGATAAGCTTTTTCAAGATCAGGATCCTGAGATAGCTCAGTTCCATACTCAGTTAAGAGCGGAATACATGAATTGTATGCTTCACGCCAATCTGGATCATCCATTACATTTTGTAAATGACTGATTGGCGAAAATACCATGCTAAGTTTATGATGCATTTCTTCAATTTCAGATACCAATGAGAAGTTTGGTTTTGTATCATCATTTAATAAGTTTTTAATTTTTTCTCTCTGTGCTTTTATTAGAGACGAAACATTTGATGAAATGTCTCTAGCACAAAGATCTGAAAAATCCGGTAATGTTGTTTGGTATTTCATAATTTCAGAATATATATTTTTGGATGTATTAATTTAAACATAATTTTAACAAAGACTAAGTTATCAAACACTAGTAATTTAGGAAGGAGCTGTATTTGAAAAATGAATTTGATCTAATTGTTATCGGAGGTGGGAGCGGCGGTCTTGCTTCAGCACAGAGAGCAGCAGAATACGGCAAAAATGTTGCTCTAATTGAAAAAGCTCCTCTTGGAGGAACCTGTGTCAACGTTGGATGTGTACCAAAAAAAATAATGTGGTATGCATCTCATTTGGCCCATCAAATGGAAATCGCTGAGGATTATGGTTTTAATTTCTCTTCAGTAACTCATGAGTGGGAACCTTTAAAAAAGAGAAGAGACGAATATATCAAAAGACTGAATCTTATCTATGAAAACAATCTAAATAAACGTGAGATAACCTTAATAAGAGGAGAAGCTCGTTTAGAAGACAAACATACGGTGTGCGTGTCTGATGAGCCATTTAAAACCGAGCATATTATTATTGCCACTGGTGGACAACCTACAATTCCTGACATAGCAGGAGCAAGTTATGGCATTACATCTGATGGGTTTTTTGAACTTGAGGAAAAACCAAAAAATGTATGCATAGTAGGAAGTGGATACATTGCAGTTGAGTTTGCAGGAATGCTCTCAGCCCTCGGTACAAATGTCACAATGAATATAAGGACTGAATCAATACTTCGTTCATTTGATTCAATGTTAAGTGAGAATTTAAAAGAGATTATGACGCATCATGATATCAAGATTCAGACTGGCAAAATTCCAGAATCCATTGAGAATGCCGGAAGTAAATTTATCCTAAAAACAACTGATGGCGAGGAATCCGAGTTATACGATACGATAATTTGGGCAATTGGCAGATCTCCTTGCACAGAAAATTTGAATTTATCTTCCGCATCTGTTCAGACTGACAAATACGGGTATATTCCAGTAGATAAATTTCAAAAAACCAACATTGAAAATATTTTCGCAATAGGGGATGTGATAGGAAAAGAGCAATTGACTCCAGTTGCAATAGCGGCAGGTCGTAGATTGTCTGACCGTTTGTATGGCGGAATGAAAGAAAGATATTTGGATTATGAAATGATTCCCACAGTTGTTTTTAGCCATCCTACGATCGGAGCTATCGGTATGACAGAAAAAGAGGCCAGAGAAAAATACAATAATGAAATTAAAATATACACTTCAGTTTTTAATCCGATGTTTTATGCGTTGAGTCAGGATGAAAAAAAAATCAAAACATCAATGAAACTGATAACACAAGGAGATGATGAGCGCGTTATTGGATGTCATATCATTGGTGAGGGTGCCGATGAGATGCTACAGGGTTTTGCTGTTGCCATAAAAAATGGCGCAACGAAAAAAGATTTTGATAACACTGTTGCCATTCATCCAACTAGCGCTGAAGAACTTGTGACGATGAGGTGATTTCAAGTTGTTCTAGTATGGAGGAGGTATCAGGTCTTATATTTTTCCATAGATAGTATGACTCTGCAGCTTGTTCCACTAACATGCCCCAGCCTTGGATTGCTTTTTTTGCACCGCATTCCATGCTCCATTCCATGAATTTTGTCGGTAATGAGTCGTATGAGAGGTCATAACAAATGGTTGAATCTGATATTACATTTTTCGGTAACTTTATTTCACTGTGATTCATATCAAATGATATTGCGTTTATTATCAGATCATAGCTACCTTTCTTTTTTAGATCGTCTAATTCGCATACATTGATCGGCATATAGGAAGAAAGATCGCTGGCTAAATTTTTGGCATTCTCGAGAGTTCTGTTTGATACTTCAATATGAGATGGATTTTTTTTATTTAGAGGACCTAATATTCCTCGGACAGCTCCACCAGCACCCAGAATCAGAATCTTCTGACTTTCAATTTCAATATTGAAATTCTTTTCCAGATCATTAACTAAGCCAATGCCGTCCGTATTGTCACCAATCAATTTACCATCCATGAAGATAATGGTATTTATTGCATTTGCATTAAGCGCATTTTTACTCAATTCGTCAACAAAGCTCATCGCTGTGACCTTGTGAGGCAAAGTAATATTGAGACCTTTACCATCATTTCTATGAAACTCTGTAATAAAGCGTTCAAGATTTTCTGTTTTTACATGATACTTTTCATATTCTATCTTTTCATTGCTTTGCATTGAGAAAAGCTTATGGATTTCTGGTGAGCGACTATGACTTATGGGATCTCCAATCACCCCATACTTTTTTGATTTATGGTTACTCACTGAGCCATTGAGCGATATCTATAGCGCTGTATGTTAAAATTCCTGATGCACCAGATCTTTTGATTGATAACACTGATTCCATAACAGCATCTTTATGGTTCAAATAACCAGCGTCAGCAGCTGCTCGTATCATCGCGTATTCACCGCTCACTTGATAAGCAAAAACGGGTATAGAAAATTTGGATTTTATATTGGAAATAATATCTTGATACATCATTGCTGGTTTGATCATGACGATATCTGCACCTTCATTTATATCCATCGATACTTCTCTATAACTTTCATCTGAATTGCTTGGATCCATTTGATAAGTTCGTTTATCACCGGAAGCTAGATTGTCTTTTGAATTTACTGCATCACGAAATGGATTATAGAAACATGAAGCATATTTAGCAGCGTAGGATAAAATCATCGTATTATGGAATTGATTCTTTTCAAATTCTTCTCTAATTGATCCAATTCTCCCGTCCATCATGTCTGAGGGTGCGACTATGTCTGCACCAGCTTCAGCATGAGATAATGCTTGTTTTTTGAGTGTTTCATTGGTGACGTCATTTAACACGTAATTGTTTTCATCGATAATTCCATCCTGACCGTGTGTGGTGTATGGATCAAGCGCTACATCTGAAATTACAATCAGCTCAGGAAATTGAGATTTTAGTTTTGAAATGGCCTTTTGAATAAGACCATTGGAGTTAAATGCCTCTTTTCCATCAACTGTCTTTTTTTCATTTTGAATGACTGGAAATAGTGCAATTGCCGGTATGTTTAATGACACTAATTTTTCAGCCAACTGCAGTAAATCATTCAAACACAATCTTTGAGTACCTGGCATTGATCCAATATCTTCGCTTTCTTCGCTTTCAGTTATGAATGCAGGATAAATTAAATCATGCGAGCTCAGTGAAGTTTCACTAACTAAATTACGGATAGCACTTGTTCTGCGTAATCTTCGCATTCTAGTATTTGGGTAATGACTAAAATTTTCTTTCATGTCTTTTTAATTGCTTATTAGTCTAATTTCGATCAAATAAACGTAATATTACAATAAATTTAATTCTATAGTGATATATCTAATGAAGAGTGATCTATTTTGAAATTAATAGCCTCAAGCTCGGCAATTAGTTTTTTTGATTCATTTGGATGAAGCTCTTTGAGTGGAGGGCGAAGAATATTCCATCCCCTGTCTTCATGAAAGTGGCTGACAATAGATTTTAAAGCAGGTATCAGCGGGTATTTTTGCACGATAGATCTGACCCTATCAATTTCCTCTTGCATATAAGACGCATTGGATTTCTGCCAATTTTTATATACATTATATATATTCCTTGGATTGACATTTGCTGTTGCTGAAATACATCCAGCTCCACCTTGTTGCATAGTCTTTAGAAGAAATGATTCACTACCAGCAAAAATACCAAAATCATCCCATTTCTCATCGAGCATTTGTTGCGTATTATTCCAATCGCCAGAACTGTCTTTGATTCCAGCTATGGTGTTTGGGAACTTTTTCAGAAGTGCCTCTATTAATTTTAAGCTGATCCTGACCATCGCAATGGGAGGAATATGGTATAGATATATACGGAGTCTCTCATCATTCACAGATTCGATAATATTTGAAAAATATTTGAATAATCCGTCATCATCCACTGCTTTATAATAGAATGGTGGAAGCATCAGGACACCGGCGCAACCCACTTTAACTGCATGTTTAGTGAGATTAATTGTGTCTGTCATGGAACAGCAACCTGTTCCTGGCATGAGTTTTCCAGGATCTATTCCATAGTCAATAACTTTATCTAGTAAGAATATCTTTTCATCAACCGATAAAGAATTTGCTTCACTATTCGTACCAAAAATGGCTAGGCCAACTTCTTGCGATATTAGCCATTCACATTGATTGGCTAATTTTTTATGATCAACAGTAAAATCTCTATTAAAAGGAGTTATTACTGGACTAAAAACACCTTGTAAATTTTCTTTTTTCATATATTTATCTTTAATTTATCCGAGCCAATCGCGAGGTTTCAGATAATTATCGTATAGATCTTTTTCTAATGAATTTTCTTCAGGTGACCAATTATATTCCCATCTAACTTGTGGTGGTAATGACATTAAGATTGATTCTGTTCTACCGCCGGATTGCAAGCCAAAAAGAGTGCCTCTGTCGAATAGCAGATTAAATTCGACATATCTTCCTCTTCTGTACAACTGAAATTCTCTCTGTTCTTGACTGAAAGGATGATTCATTCTTTTTTTTACAATTGGGA
>CABYDR010000010.1 GCA_902517795.1 uncultured Woeseiaceae bacterium
CTCTGGATGCGCACCATTCTAGCGCGATGTTTGATAAGAATAATGTTCTAGTCGTAGAAGCTACTGTTAGAGAATTTCAGTGGGCCAATCCGCATGTTTGGATACAAATTATCATTAAAGATGAGACGTATAGTGAGGAAGAATGGAGTATTGAAGGGATTGGTATAAATACATTATTCAGAAGAGGTTGGCGGCCAAACTCATTCGTTCCAGGTGACAATATTCATATAATGTTCAATCCAATGCTAGATGGGTCACCTGCTGGTCTTTTTGTTGGAGCTAAGTTTGAGAATGGCAAAATACTTGGCAAATGGAATGAGTAAAGAAAATTAACCTAAGAGTTCTTTTATACCGGATAACAATGTTTCACAAAAAGGATCAATATCTGATTGATCCATGACAGTAGAACATACACCCGTAAGACCTGGGGTTAACCAATATCCATTTTTTAGCATATATCGGTGCAATCCTTTACTCTTGTATGTCAGGCCTCTTTCAGTGTTGTCAGACAGTTTTTTATCAAAGACCTTGATACCAAAGATAGAAAACTGCCCTTCCGCATAACCCTCAATATTGACCAATTCAAAAACTTCATTAATGCCTTCACGAAACTTTTTACCTAAAAAGTTAAGTTTTTTAAAGTCATTTTTTTTCAGCATTTCCATGGCTTTCATACCTGCAACCATACTGACTGGATTAGCATTAAAAGTACCGCCATGAGGCACTTTTGCTCTTCCATTTGAAGCTGAAAACATAGCCATTACCTTTTTATTTCCAGCGACAGCTCCAATTGGAAAACCACCTCCAATTATTTTACCCATAGCAGTTAAATCTGCCTTAATTCCCCTCTCTTTTTGGCAGCCAGAATATCCCGCTCTGAAGGAAATAACCTCATCCGCAATGAATAAAATATTAAAGTCACTGCAGGCTTTTTTAAGTGTATCAATGAAAATATCAGAGGGAATTGAGCGCCCATATTTTTGACCAAAAGGGTCAAATAAAATTGCAGCTACCTGATCGGCGTTTTTTTCAATAATCTTGCTCGCAAGCTCAACATCATTAAAGGGTATTACAATCACATTTTCTAGAACGCCAGTAGGTGTCCCATGTGAATAAGCTGTTGAAATTGGCTCAGAAGTATGAGGATCATTTTTACCATCGAGACTTACTTCAGCAAAATCATAGCTTCCGTGATAAGAATTCTCACATTTAATAATTTTTGGTCTGCCGGTATAAGCCCTCGCTACTTTTATTGCATTCATGACAGCCTCGGTACCTGAATTCATGAAACGTATTTTTTGAAAATTGTCATTTCTATCGCATAAGAGTTTTGCAAATGACGATTCAGCTTTGCTTCCAAAAGAAAATCCTGTTCCTGTTTTAATTTGCTGAATGGCAACTTTTGTGATCTCAGGATGAGAATGGCCATGAATCAAGGCTGTATAATTATTATTTAAATCGAAATAAGAATTTCCATCAATATCCTTTAAATACTTACCTTTTGCAGACTCTATGAAAATTGAATGAGGCGACAAAACAATGGTGCTCCTCGATCCACCATCGGGGAGCACTTTGCTTGCTTTTATAAAATTTTTGCGTGACTTATTGAGAATATTAATGCTTCTCATACGAGAATTATCACAAAAATTTTAATTTATATTCTGCGCAAGACTACTTTCCATAAATTGTGCGAAGGTATCAAGATTTATACCTGGAGTTTGTATAATCTTTGATCTCATTTGATCAGCGAGCGTGTAATCTTCGCTTCCGCTTGCAGCCGCAATCATGCCAATGATTGATGGAGTCCTGTTTGGCACCCAATTAAGTGCTCGCTTGTATGCAGACACTGCATCTTCATATCTCCCTGCGGCAGCTAACATTTCGCCATACAGTTCAGCTGCTGGTTTCATTGGAATTGGCGGCCCTGATGGTGCTGACATATTTTCCAATTCAATGTCCGAAGCTTCTTTTGCTAAGCTAATTGCAGAATCAAAATCACCTGAGACAAGTTCAATCATTGCTTGAACTTCTTTTGATAAGATTTCAAGTTGTAATGCGTTGTATGCTTTACCAGCATCACTGGCTTTCTTAATCATGCCATCTATGCGAGCTACTGCCACTGATGCTGTATCTATATCTCTATCAATAGCCGCGCATATACCGGCCGCTGTAACCAATGAACTATTTTTGCCTTCTTCACTGTCCGCACTACCAAGACTGATATTCGTGCAATCACCAGTTTCAATAGCATGTCTTGCAAGCATATTCAGGTATCCAACGTGAGCATATCTATTACCCGGATTTGCATCCACCACACTTAATGCTAAATCGAGATTTTCTTGGGCACGATCATAATGACCCAACATCAAATTACCGTATGCTAACCATGACAATGAATGAAAATCTTCCCGTCCAACAACAGATGTACCCAGATTAGTAACACCCTGCTCAATCAATTTTTTCGTATGACTAACAGCTGAGGCATAAGACTCTATATTTGAATTTACTACACGCTCCCACATTCCTAACTGCAAAAATATATGTGAAGGCATGTGTAATGCGTGTGCTGAAGATGGCGCTATTTCAGCATAAACCTTTGCAGCAGGTAGAGCCAAGATGGCGTGCTCGGGATCATCTAATGAGTGAATTGTAAAATGAGCTGCACCAGGATGTGTTTTATTTTCTTCCATCACAGACATCGCAATAGAAGCAGCGAGTGCTTGTCTCTTGAACCCTTCATCTCCTGGTCTCATTGTCCCGAGAAGGGATAATGCATAAAAAATTGAAATTTCATGATCTTCTGGCCATTTAGCGTGCATGTTTGCCATTACGTCCGAGTAAGCAATATCTCTCTCTAGTTTATCTTCAGAACTGAACACCAGTGCTTCAGTAGCACTCATGAAAGCCTTTTCTTTTTCTGATTTTGCTAACTCAAGACGAGCCTCAAATGTAGGGGCAAATTTTTTGAGTGCATTTCTTGCTTCTTCTGTATTCTGCCTAGCCCAGAGGGGAAAGTTATTACTCATCGCCTGACCCCAATACGCTAAAGCAAAAGTTGGATCAATTTCTGCAGCCTCTTCAAATGCAATCCTTGCATCATCAAACTGAAAGTTGTGAAGTGATTTGACACCGATCAGAAAAGATTCTTGTGCGTCGACAGAGCCTGAATTTTCAAAACTAATTTCTCCGAAATTAACACTGCTTGAACTATTAGTTTCTGCACAACCGTTTAAAAATAAAAACGATATAATGATCAGAGGTATTTTAAATATATTTTTAATGGACATTTTTATGCTCCTTTTTATTTCTATAAACATCCTAAATCATTAGAATCCTGACTGTCTACAGAAGAATTGTAAAGAAAGTAAAGAAAATTTGACACTAGAGAGAAGAAAGTTGACTGCTTAATTCTATTTTAATGTTTCTGATATCGATTCTAGAGTTTTTTCCTTGGTTTCTGGCATCACATAAATAACAAATAACAATTGAAGCACCATCATCAGGGCAAAAAAACCAAAGATAAAGTGAGGTTCAAACCTGCCCAAGAAATAAGGCATTACGAGTGTAATAATCGCAGCTAATACCCAATGGGTTCCGCTTCCAAACGATTGGCCCTTCGTTCTGATTTTATTTGGAAATATCTCAGCGAGAAAAACCCAAATAACTGCACCTTGCCCAATAGCATGTGAGGCGATAAAGAGAAAAATAAAAAATACCACGACAATGCCGCCAGCGCTCTCATAGAATGCATAGGAAATCGCCAACAAGGAGACAATATAACCAATAGATCCAATCTTCATTAATGATCTTCTCCCATATCGATCAATTAACACCATGCCCAAAATTGTAAAAATGAGATTTATCAAACCAACACCTGCAGTTGAAAGCAATGAGACTGCATCGCTCAAACCTGCAAGGGAGAATACTCTAGGTGCAAAATAAATAATAAAGTTGATGCCAGAAAGCTGATTAAAAAATGCAATAAAAAATGCCAAAAATATTGGCACAGAAAGTTGTTTTACAAATAGATTATCCTTAACTAGATTTTGCGTTCTTTTGATACTGAGAATTGTCTCTTCTGTTTTAGATGAATCAATTATATCTAAGATTCTCCTGCATTCATTTTCATCATTTCTTCTTAATAAAAGCCATCTTGGGCTCTCCGGGACAGTCATTGTCATCATCACAAAAACTAATGCCGGAATGGCTTCAATACCGAGCATCCATCTCCAATCAAGCATGAAAAATTCTGAAATTATATAGTTCGATAAAAATGCAATTAAGATTCCAAACACAATTTGAAATTGATACAAAGCAACGAGCCTTCCCCTATATTGAGCTGGGGCTATTTCTGATATGTATGCCGGAACTGCGATTGATGATAAGCCGACCCCAAAACCTCCTATTAATCGCATTATTGCAAAGAATACAGGATCATTTGATAGCGCGGAACCAAGCGCTGATATCAAATAGAGCACTCCGACTGAGATTAAAACTTTCTTTCTTCCATAATACTCACAAAATAATCCACCTGATAACGCACCAATAACTGTTCCCCATAGAGCTGAGGACATTATCATTGCACCATGAAATAAATCTGAAGTTTCCCAGAGCCTCTGTAATGGTTGATCGGCTCCAGAAATCACGGCTGTATCAAAACCGAAGAGGAATCCACCGACTGCTACTGTAATAGACCAAAATAAGATGTTTTTCATATAACGAAATGTATCAAAAAAAATTTAATAATATAATTCAATCTCTCTTCTTGTTAATCTTGATGAGAGCTTGTATAAATTAATAGTGAGACTTATCTTTATATTCAAAACCAATTAAATCAAGCAATAAGTATGTGGAAAAAGAAACGTTTAATTAAAATTTTATATGGATTGGTTGCATCAGTTGCAGCATTAACAGCTTTGTTCTTCGCGCTGGCATATGGTTGGCTTGGCATACACGATGGACCCGGTGTAATCACAGAAGCAAGAATTCCTGAAGAGATTATCTCTGAAAGAGAAATTACTCAATTAGACTCCAGTAAAAAATTAAACAAGAAAGGGGCGAAACAAATCTTATTTGGAGATCTTCATGTGCATACAACCTATTCGTTTGATGCATTTATTGGCAGCCTCCCCATGATGCATGGTGAGGGATCAAGACCATTAGGTGATGCCTGTGATTTTGCAAGATTTTGCTCTGCACTTGATTTTTGGTCTATTAACGATCATGCCGAAGCATCTACACCAAGAAGATGGTCTGAAACCATTGAATCAATTCAACAATGCAATGCTGTAGGTGGTGATGGAAATAATCCTGATACAGTGGCTTTTTTAGGTTGGGAGTGGACTCAGGTGGGAGGGACACCTGATACTCACTTCGGACATAAAAATGTCATTTTCAGAGATATTGAAACAGAAAAAGTACCGACGAGACCAATCCACTCTGGAGGAATTGCCAATAGGGCACTAAGGGGACTACCTCTCAGAAATGGTCCGTTATTATTCGCTTTGGATCCCAACCAGAGAATGCTTGATTTTAATTTGTATCTTCATGAGCTAAGACAAAGTGAGGAATGTGAAGCGGGCAAATCTGTATGGGATTTGCCAAATGATTGTCGTGAGGGCGCAGAAACACCAACTGAACTTTTTAAAAAACTTGATGATTGGGGTTTTGACTCAATGGTAATACCTCATGGAACAACATGGGGCTTCTATACGCCACCTGGATATGAATACGATAAACAACTTGCAAAAAACTTTCATGATCCAAAAAGAGAAACCCTTCTTGAAATATATTCGGGTCACGGTAATACCGAGGAATACAGGAGTTTTCGTGCCACTGAAATGAATGAGTTGCAACAACCTATTTGTCCAATTCCTACAGCCAACTATATGCCATCTTGCTATCGAGCAGGGCAAATCATTGAAGAAAGATGTCTAGATGAAGGTGAATCATCAACGGAATGTGCTAAACGTGCTGCAACGGCTAGACAAGATTATGTCAATATCGGAACAGCTGGTCATTACACAGTTAGAGGAGAAAAGCCAGAAGATTGGCTAGACTCTGGGCAATGCAGAGATTGTTACTTACCCGCTTTTAACTATCGTCCAGGCGGAGCTGCTCAATATATTATGGCTCTAACAAATTTTGATGACCCTAAAAATCCAAGGCGGTTTAGATTTGGCTTTATGGCTTCCAGTGATAATCATTCTGCACGTCCAGGCACCGGTTATAAGGAATATTCAAGAAGTGGAATGACTGAATCCGTTTTAGGTCCAGTTGACAAAACAGCTGAGAAAGCATTTAGATTTGATGACGGAGCTCCAACATCAAGAAGCGATGATGTCGATCTTGGAGAATTGATGATGGCACCCAGAGAAGATATGAATCTTATTACTACCACATCAAAATCAAGAAGATTAGATATTATTCCTCTCCTTATAACAGAAAGAGAGAGACAGGCTTCTTTTTTTACAACGGGTGGGCTTATAGCTGTTCATTCTGATGGCAGAGACAGAAACGCTATCTGGGACTCAATGAAAAATAAATCTGTATATGGGACTAGCGGTGACAGAATTTTGCTTTGGTTTGATCTAAAAAATGCAAATGATGACGAGATCGTGAGTATGGGTGGCGAAGTTCAGATGAATAAACCACCAGAATTTGAAGTGAGAGCAATTGGAGCGTTTGAGCAAAAGCCTGGCTGTCCTGATTATAGCCTTTCCTCACTTTCACCAGATCGATTGGAAAGTCTCTGTAGAGGCGAATGTTACAATCCATCTGACACCAGAAAATTGATCACCAGGATTGAAGTAATTCGAATATTACCGCAAATAACTCCGGGAGAGGATGTTTCAAAACTGATCCAAGATCCATGGAAAACTATCGATTGTCCAGCTGATCCAGATGGATGTAAGGTCAGTTTTGTTGATGAGGAATACCCAACACTGAATAGAGATGCACTTTATTACGTTCGCGCAGTTCAGTCACCATCTCTGGCTGTTAATGCGGGAAATATGAGATGCAATTACGATGAATACGGAAATTGCATAAAAGTAAACTTATGCTTTAATGACCATCGAGGTGATCCAAATGACGATTGTTTGGCAATGAATGAGGAAAGAGCATGGTCTTCTCCTATTTTCGTGGATTCACTTAATTTGTCCAATAGCATTGCACAATCGAAGTAATTCTCTTTTTTTGAGATGAAAAAGAGAAAGACGCATAATCATTTTATCTTTCTGGTGATTGGGGGCTTAATTGGCCTCATTCTTGCTGGCTATGGAATCTTCGAAAAAACCAGTGATTTTAATTTTCAAAATCAAAACGCAATTGCCCTTGTAAATGACGTGCCAATTAAAAATGAAAGCTATCTAAGAGCATTAGACAGATACAGCAGTGATTCAAAAAATAAAATGGACGATGAGAATCGTGCTTGGGTTCTTCAGAGACTCATTGAAGAGGAGCTTTTGGTTCAAAGAGGCTTTTCCCTCGGAATGATAACCTCAGACAATGATGTTCGAGGAGCCATCGTGAGGACATTGATTTCATCAATCAATACGGAAGCCGAAGCCATCGTTCCTGAAGAAAAAGAATTGATTGATTTCTATAATAATAATAAAGAGCGTTTTGCTTACCCTGCAACTTACTTTATTGAGGCATGGGTTTCAAAAACTATGATAGATACTCAAATAGCGATTAACCAACTTAATAACAATGGCTCTATTGAGAGCAATAAAAATATAAAGAGATTAGAAAATATTCCTAATGGATTATTGACGCTAAAGAAAATTACTGAATATCTTGGCCCATCAATTGCATCTGAGCTGCAACCTTTATCCGAAGGAGTTGCATTTTCTCATTATGTTAATAACAGGTGGTACATTATTCAGATAAATCAAAAAAATGAGGAATCTTTTGCGCCAATAGAAAATATTCAGATTCAGTTAAAAAATGAATATATAAGAGATCAGGCAGATAAGCGCTTGAGAGCATACATAGATAATTTAAAAGAAAATGCTTCGATCAATTACCTTAATAAGAGATGATGAAAAGATTAAAATTCACTCGTGCAATATTTATTTGCTTATTATTAATAAACTCCACATCTTTATCACATACAAAAAGTGAAAGTTACTCTAACTGGATTATCAGTCAAGACAGCATTCTAGCTACAATCACAATTCCTTTGTATGAAGTAACGAGATTACCTGGGATCCAAAGTAAAACGACTACTTTTGAAGAGTTATTTCTTAAACATACAGAAGAAAGCATAAAAGTAAGAGCACAAAAAGAAGATTGCCAATTAATTTCATCTCAAAAATTAAACGCAACTGAAGGTTTTGTTCGAATAGAAATGTCGTATGATTGCAATACATCAAATCTATTGATGGTGGACTACAGAGCAATCTTTGATTTCTCTCCATCGCATATACATTTCGCAAAAATATATAAGAAAGGAATTCTTATATCGGAATTGCTCGTCAATAATGCAACAGAGACATGGAAGATCAGCACATCAGAGAGTCAAAAACCCAATAGCAACATGTTGCAATTCTTTAAGCTTGGAGTAGATCATATATCTGGTGGTTACGATCATATTGCATTCTTGATGGGCATACTTCTCGTGGCCGGCACAATCACTAGAAGCATAATTGCGGTTTCTGGCTTTACGATAGGTCATAGTCTTAGCCTTTTTGCTGCTACTGTTGGAATCATTGAATCAAATAGCAAAATTGTAGAGGTATTTATCGGTTATACGATAGCGCTTATGGCAGTAGAATATGTCAATAAAAAGTCCGATAAATATCAGAAACAAATTCCAATATTATTTGCTCTGATATTATTATTAATTTCTCTACTTGGCTTAACATTTGGAAATCTCCACATTAAATCAGCGATTGCTTATTTAGGTTTATCTTTACTTACATACTGTTACCTTAATATCGAGAGTTTTGTCAGAAACATTAAACAGTCATCGAAAAATTATCTACTATTATGTACAACCCTGATCTTTGGTTTATTGCATGGGTTGGGTTTTGCTGGATTTCTTAAGGACAGTGGTATCGATAATGAAAATATCATATTGCCCCTTTTGAGTTTTAATATCGGACTTGAATTTGGTCAATTGTGTATAATCTTTTTTGCCTGGCTTATTTTATTTAAAATAAAAAATTATATAAAAGAGCCATTACCATCAGTAGCATCAGGAGGATTGTTCGGAGTTGGGTTCTACTGGATGATATTGAGAACGTTTAGCTGACTTATAATAAAAGGTATTGCAAATGGATCATTCGGGCCTCATAACATTACTGCCAACTATTATAGTCCTCGCTGCAGCTATCATAACTCATCGTCCTGTTGCATCACTTATATTAGGTGCTTTGGTTGGCATCATACTCACATCGCCTAAAAACATATTGGGCACATTCTCTGAAATTTCTTTAGAAGTGATGCAAGATCCTCAAATTGGATGGGTGATTGTCGTATGCGGTCTTATGGGCAGTCTCTTCTATCTCCTTATGGCAACAGGCAGTGTAAATGCGTTTACTCAAGCCATGTCAAAAAAGGCAAATACCAGAAAAAAATCTCTTTTAATAACATGGTTCCTCGGTCTCACAATGTTTTTAGATGATTATTTGAATGCCATTGTGATTGGTAATTCAATGAAAAAAGTGACCGACAAATTTAAAGTTTCTCGATCTATGTTGGCTTATATAGTTGACTCGACAGCAGCGCCGACCTGTGTGTTGGTTCCCATATCAACTTGGGCAATATACTTTTCAGCAATAATTGAGTCAACTGAGTACGTAGCCCCGGGTGAAGGGATGAAATACTATGTCATGGCTATTCCCTTTATGTTCTATCCAATTATCGCGTTAATTCTTGTGCCATTGGTTGCAATCGGTCGCTTTCCTTTAATTGGCCCGATGAAAAAAGAGGAAATGGAAGCGACTAATAATTTTCAAAATAAAAGTTCCGATGATCTGCTAAAGGAAGAAAAAAAATCATCTGCCAGTATTTGGGGTTTTATTTTACCGATTGTCATGCTCATCTTCATTTCATGGATAAATGACATTGATTTGCTTCGAGGTATTATTGCGACTCTAATCATAGTCGTACCATCAATGATTCTTCTGAAGATCATCAATATGAATAATGCATGTGATGCAATACTTGATGGTTTTAAAGTCATGATTCCTCCGCTGATGATTGTTGTGGCAGCATTCATGTTTAAAAATGTAAATGATCAATTGGGTCTTTCAGAGTATGTAATTGAGACCGTAACACCATATCTTTCGCCAGAAATGTTTCCTGTTATTGTTTTTATCTCAATGGCCTTTATGTCTTTTGCTACCGCATCAAACTGGGGTATTTATGTAATTATAATTCCTATTGTAATGCCGCTGGGAATTGCTTTGGGGGTACCAATTCCATTAATCATTGGGGCTGTTTTATCGGCCAGCTCATTTGGCAGTCATGCATGCTTTTATACAGATGCGACAGTTCTTGCAGCTCAGGCAAGCGGAGTTGACACAATGAAACATGCGCTGACTCAATTTCCTTATGCTTTAGTTGCCGCGATTGCAGCATCACTTTCTTATGTTGCTTATGCTTATATAGTAGTATGATTCTTTCTAAGAATTAATACATTAATCGCTTCATCTTTACGGAGTTTTATGCAAAAAATCTATGCACGTCTCTCTTTAGTAAATATACCACTGACATTCGTTACAACTATGATGGTGGTGTGCTTTTTATCATTCATATTTATGAATCCAGAGCTGGTTGATGAATTTGCTGCTTTTTGGAATAGATTAATTGCAAATTATTTTGCTGGTTACTTAATTTGGGTAGTCGCGTTAGTTACGATTTTCACCCTTCTGATTGCTTTTACTCCCTATGGCAGCCTTCGCCTTGGAAAAGACAATGAAAGACCTGAATTCAGTCGATTCTCTTGGTTCTCAATGCTGTTCGGAGCTGGTGTTGGAACCGGTATACTTTTTTTTGGTGTAGCAGAGCCGATTTCACATCTTCAAAATAATCCATTTTTAAGCATTGAGGGGGCAGAGCCGCTGTCATCTGAAGCAGCTGTTATCGCACAAAGAATCACATTATTTCATTGGGGTTTGAATGGTTGGGCATGCTATTCAATCGTAGGATTATGCTTAGGTTACTTCTCATATAGAAAAGGATTGCCTTTAACAATTCGTTCCGCATTGCATCCAATAATAGGTGACAAAATATATGGAATCGCAGGTGACCTTATTGATCTTGTTGCCGTCTTTAGCACCTTGTTTGGAATTACAGTTTCATTGGGTCTGGGTGCATCACAAATGTCAAGCGGAATAGCATACCTTTTTGGTACAACCATAACACCTATTTTCAAACTCTCGGTTGTGTTAGTCGTATCAATTATTGCCACTGTTTCGGTGGTTTCCGGATTGAAAAGAGGAATAAAATTTTTGAGTGAGACAAATATATGGCTTTGTCTTATTCTTTTGTCATTCATCCTGTTTGCAGGACCAACAATTGTCATCTTAACAAGTCTATTTTCTGGTACGTTGGATTACATAAGTTCAGTAATTCCCCTCAGTTTTTGGATTGATCCATCAATAGAGAAAACTTGGTCAACCTCATGGACTCT
Source organism: uncultured Woeseiaceae bacterium (assembly GCA_902517795.1). Lineage (GTDB taxonomy): Bacteria > Pseudomonadota > Gammaproteobacteria > Steroidobacterales > Woeseiaceae > SP4260. The sequence continues at coordinate 11,645 of CABYDR010000010.1, forward strand.
CTTTTATTGGGGTTGGTGGATCGCATGGGGACCGTTTGTAGGAATGTTTATGGCAAGAATCTCCAGAGGAAGAACAATAAGAGAATATGTTCTTGGAACTGTAATTTTTCCTGTTGCTATAGGATTTATTTGGTTGATAGTTTTTGGTGCAACCGCTCTCCATATTCAATCCAGTGGTCCTGGTGGACTGGTTGAAGCAGTCAACGAAGATATTTCACAGGCAGTTTTTAGAACCTATGAGCTACTTAATGTTGATTGGGCGACATGGCTTATTGCTTTTTTCACAACAGTCTTAATTGCATCGTGGTTTGTTACTTCATCAGACTCAGCTACCCTCATTATTTGCACAATACTCTGCTCCGGAGAAAGACGGCCACCCAAAATACTCAGGATTTTCTGGGGCATCATAATAGGTCTTGTTGCTGGCCTTCTCTTGCTTCATGGTGGCTTAAGTGCGCTGCAAACTGCTTCGACTTCAATAGCAATTCCATTCTCAGTTGTCTTGATTTTGATGATTTTCGGATTATGCAAAGCTCTTTATCAAACTGAAAATAAATAAATTGGTCAAATATCAGTTGAATTGAACTCTTCCATGGCATTTAGAAGCCATTTTGCCAGGTGCTCAGAAAAACTTCTTCGAACAATAATATTGTATGTAGGTTTATCATCGGTTAAAGATAAAACAATATTGGATTTTGCCATCAAGGTTTGCGCGCAGTATCCTGGTTTGGGTAAACTTTTTTCCAAGTTCAGAGTGCATCCTTTTGAGATGGCATTGCTCGCCCTATTGCCACTGAGTTTCATTTGGATTAGCGCTCCTGATTGATTGATGATGTGCATTCCATTTTTTGACGATGGATTTCTCTCAAGTATTCTTTTTTCAGCATCTGCGACCAAAAGCCACTCATTGGGACCTAACCAATAAAGTTGATGTTTATCAGAGGTGAATGTATTGGGCTCAAGAGGCAATGACTGGCCTAGCAGATTAAAAACCTCATCAAAAAAAAGTTTGTTTTCAGCCTCTCCTCTAATAATAAAAAAACTGAGGTTGCTGTCAATTTCTAAAAATGCATTTTGAGTATCCCTATTTTTCTCTAGATCTTTTTTAATTCGAGTTAAAGGATGATGTTTGCTTTCATTCAACATTTTGCCGCTCTCCGCTTGGGTCATAGAACACCGGATTTACAACTTTGACTTCAATTTCAGTGCCACAGGATGCTACCGCTAAGAACTCCTCACCATGCCTATCTCTTCCTGACTCAATCATTGCCATTGCAATGGGGTGACCGAGAACTGGGCTATAATAACTGGAACTTACATGCCCGTACATTGGAATTGGTTTTTTATGAGCGCCTTTCCTTATTATCTGTGCGCCCTCGGGAATAACTGTTTTTCCATCCAATGACAACAAACCCACCAATTGTTTTCGGTCATTTCTGATGGAATCTTCTCTCAATAATGATCTTTTTCCGATAAAATCTTTTTTTCTTGACAACATCCACCCCAATCCAGCATCTTCGGGGTTTATAGACCCATCTGTGTCTTGGCCAACAATAATAAAACCTTTTTCTGCTCTCAATACATGCATTGTCTCCGTGCCATATGGCGTTATTTCATATTCCTTGCCTGCCTCAATTAAAATATTCCACAAATGCAGTGCATAATTGCTGTCGACATTAATCTCAAAAGCCAATTCACCACTGAAACTTACCCTGAAAATATCAACATCTATATCATCAATCTTTGATTTCACAAAAGTCATGAATTTCATGCTTTCTTTATCAATTCCGGTGACCATCAGTTTTTTTAATACTTTTCTGCTGTTGGGTCCTGCCAGAACTATGGTCGAAAGCTGTTCTGTCAGTGACGTCAGATAAACATCCAAATCTGGCCATTCTGTTTGATGCCATTGTTCAAGCCAACTCATAACTGAAGCAGCTCCACCAGTCGTGGTGGTTAAGTAGAAATGATTTTCAGCCATTCTCGTCATTACGCCGTCATCCTTAATCATTCCATCTTCACCAAGCATGATGCCATAAGCACATTGGCCTATTGCCATCTTTGATACATCATGAGTGTATATTCTCTCCAAAAAATTTAGTGCATCCTTACCTTGAATATCAATCTTGCCGAGGGTAGATGCATCCATAATTCCTAGAGAGTTTCTGACCGCAAGACACTCTCTTTTTACAGCATTCTCTATTGTTTCGTTTTGAGTTGGAAAATACCACGGGCGAAGCCACTGACCGACTAATTCAAAGGGAGATGTCTGATTTTCATGAAAGTCATGTATTGCAGTTTTTCTTATTGGATCAAAAAATTCACCTATCTCTTGACCGGCACATACACCAAAACTGACAGGTGTATAAGCAGGACGAAAAGTGGTCGTACCTATATCAGCTATTGGTTTATTCAAGACCTCAGCCAATATGGCCATACCATTAATATTGCCTAACTTACCCTGATCAGTTCCAAAACCAAGAGCTGTATATCTCTTTACATGCTCTATATTTTTATAACCCTCCCTCACTGCCTGAAAAATGTCACTCACTGATGTATCGTTTTGATAATCAATAAATTGTTTGGGATGAGATTCTGGATCTTTTCCATCGTTCACACGCCACAATGGTGACATTGACACGTAGTTATTTTCTTCAACATCGAATGAGATTTTTTCAGAGAGCTCGTACCCTAAATCAGTGAGCATTTCTGATGTTCTTTTTTTTGCATCTTCAAGACAATCTTTTAGGCCCCAAAATCCATTGGAGGAACCAACCGAGGTATTTTTTTGGTGTGTGTTTTTTGGAATAAAACAATGGAGCTTTTCACTCCATGCATTCCTACCTCCAGATTGCGAATGTAAGTGAACCGCTGGGCTCCAGCCACCTGAGATGGCAAGCAAATCACAATCTCGATAAATCAACTCATTGTCATGCAGGCCCGTCTCAGAATTTAATTTCGCAATTTCAATACCTTCAACTTTATTTGAGCCTTGTACATTTGTGACAACGCTGCAAAATTTAACTTCAATATTCAGTTCATTTGTTTTTATTGTTGCAGCAGAGGAATTTTCAGGTCTGGAGTCTATAATTATTATTGAATCAACACCCGCATTTTTTAGATCTATTGCTGTTTGATAAGCAGAATCATTGTTTGTGAATATAGCGATATTTCTACCAGGGAGAACTGCAAATCTTTTTATATATTCTGAAACTGCAGAGGCAAGCATTACTCCTGGACGATCATTGTTAGAAAAAACTAAAGGACGCTCAAAGGCACCTTGTGCGAGAACAACCGATTGTGTTCTGATTCGCCATAATTTTTGTCTAGGCGAATTAACCGTTGTTTCTGGTGAATGATCTGTATACCTTTCACAAACAGTCAGGAAGTTATAGTCGTAATAACCAAATGCTGTACTTCTTTTTAAGCATTTAACATTTGGCGCCTTCTCGAGTTCAGCTTGAGCTCTCTCTACCCACTCAATAGCAACCGTATTATCAATTTTTTCGTCAGAGTAAAGTAGCTTTCCCCCAAACTTTTCTTTCTCATCAACAATGATTACATTAGCTCCAGATTGAGATGCAACCAATGCAGACATAATCCCTGCTGGGCCGGCTCCGACGATAAGAAGATCACAATGTTCATTATGATGACTGTAATAATCCGGATCATTCTCATCTGGCGCGTATCCAAAACCAGCCATTTTTCTTAAGAAATACTCGTACAATTTCCAAAACTTTGCTGGATACATAAAGGTTTTATAGTAGAACCCAGCACCAAACATCTTGCTTAACCAATCATTTATAATGGCTACATCAAAATGCAAACTAGGCCAACCTTTCTCACTGCTGGCAATTAGTCCATCATAGAGTTCAACTTGAGTTGCCTTTAAACCGGCTTCGGTTCTACTCCCAGAGCCTACCTGGAGGATTGCATTTGGCTCCTCTGGCCCACAAGAAAAAATTCCTCTTGGCCTATGATATTTAAAACTTCTTCCAACTATTTTTATGTCATTTGCTAAGAGTGCTGATGCGAGTGTGTCGCCTTTATAGGCTTGCAATTTTTTTCCATTGAAAGTGAAATTCAGGATGTCATCTCTCTGGATATGTCCACCACTTTTTAAGCGATTCTTCTGCATTAATTATTTTCCTGTCATTCTGAGATAGGCTTTTAAAACTTATATGTTGCCTTGATGTCATAATTTACTGTGTCTCTCTCTACAATAAACCATCTCCGACAACCCGCGCTGTGATTCCATTGTTCTTTGAAAACACCCTTGGTATTTTTTCGCATGAACAAGTAATCGCCCCATTCTTCATCTGACAATGCTTCAGGTGCCACAGGTCTTTTAATATCGGCTTCACCTCCGTACGAAAATTCTGTTTCATCTCGATCACCGCACCATGGACATTTTATTATCAACATCGTATCTCTCTCAGTGTGCTACTGCAGCAGCGCCGTGCTCATCTATGAGGGCACCTGAAGAGAAACGATCAAGTGAGAAGGGTGCATTCAAATGATGTGCTTCATCATTTGCTAATGTATGAGCAAAAACCCATCCCGAACCGGGTGTTGCCTTAAAACCACCGGTACCCCAACCACAATTGATATAAAGCCCTTCAATTGGAGTTTTACTTATAATGGGGCATGCATCTGGAGATACATCAACAATTCCACCCCATTGCCTAAGCATTCTTACTCTGCTGAAACAAGGAAACAATTCCATGATTGCTTGCATGCAATGCTCAATTATACAAAAGCTTCCCTTTTGACCATAGCCGATATAGGGATCGATACCAGCACCAATCACCAGCTCCCCTTTATCAGATTGACTAATATAGCCATGAACAGCATTAGACATCACGACAGTGTCCAATACAGGCTTGAGAGGTTCAGAAACATATGCCTGCAATGGATGACTCTCAAGAGGCAATCTAAAATCTGCTTTTTCAGCTAAAACGGAGGCATGACCAGCAACTACTAAACCAATTTTATTTGACTCGATCCTGCCTTTGGAAGTTTCCAATCCATAGACTTGATTATTAGATTTTAAAATTCCAGTAACCTCACATTGCTGAATAATATCAACTCCAAGCTGAGCGGCGGCTCTTGCATACCCCCATGCCACAGCATCATGCCTAGCGACACCAGCTCTTCTTTGAAGCGAAGCGCCCAAGATTGGATATCGTGCAGATGTTGATGTATTGATGCTTGGGATATTTTTTTTAATTTGCTTGGCATCGACAACTTCTGCATCAATACCATTAAGCTTATTTGCGCTTACTCTTCTCTCAATATCACGCATATCCTGTAATGTATGACCCAAATTATAAACTCCTCTTTGGCTGAACATTACATTAAAGTTGAGATCCTGGCTGAGGCCCTCCCAGAGTTTTAGTGATTTTTCATACAGCAATGATGCCTCGGTCCACAAATAATTGGATCGAACAATCGTAGTATTTCTTGCGGTATTTCCGCCACCTATCCAACCCTTCTCAACAACAGCGATATTCTTTAGATTATGGTTTTTAGCTAGGTAATATGCAGAAGCCAATCCATGACCTCCGCCACCTACAATAATTGCATCATAGCTTTTTTTTGGCTCAGCATCTTTTATGGCAAGTTGCCAGTTTTTATTATTAGAGAATGCATGTCTAATTAGGCTGAGAGCAGAATACTTACTCATAACTTTTTCTTTACTCCATAGACATCACCCTCATTTTCGTAACCAGGAAAGAAGTCATGCTTTGGTAATCCATCTTCGATTTCATAATAGTTTGCCATTGATGAGCAATAAATATGCTCTTTCCCACGCAATTTTGGAGAATGATCCAGTGATCCTGGCCAAATACCAACTTCATCATCATCTTTCAATCTCCAGAATAAATTGGAACCGCAGATCGAACAAAAACCGCGCTCCGCTTGTTGCGAAGATTGATACCAGATCAAGGATTCTTCATTAGTTAAAATAAAATCCGATGTTTTTGTAGAAGTTGAGGCTACATAGTGCCCACTTGCTTTTTGGCACTGAACGCAATGACAGTAAGTTACATCTCCGAGATCGCCATCAACTTGGTAGGTCACACTTCCGCAAGCGCAGCTGCCTGAATATTTTTCTACTTCATTTGTTTGCATTGTTTACATCTCTTAGGCGTTCATTTTTTGGATCAAAAGGACTGTCTGAGATTACAGTTGCAGGATGAATTTCACCCAGAATATCAATCGAACACCTCGTCCCAACTTCTGCTTTTTCAATATCCAGCATTGCTAGGGCAAGAGATTTATTAACTCTGTAACCAAAATTTCCTCCTGTTGCTCGTCCTATCAATTGACTATCTATTGTGACTGCATTGTTACCGAGAACGTCTGCATCCTTTATTTCATCTACTTCTAGTGTGACCAATCGACTTTGATTATTTTTCTTTTGCCAAGCAAGTAAGCTTTCTTTACCGAGGAAGTTTTCCTTATCAGTTTTAATAAAACGGTCCATTGATGATTCAAATGCAGAGTATTCGATGGATAGCTCAGTGCCTAACATTCTGTAGGACTTCTCAAAACGCATTGAGTCCATCGCTCTGATGCCAAATGGTTTTAGTCCAAGATCACTTCCATTCTCAAATAATTTATCAAAAATTTTATTTTGATCATTCAGCTCATGATGTAATTCCCATCCTAATTCACCGACATAATTGACCCGCATAGCGATAATTCTGCAGTCATCAATTTCTATTTCCTGGGCAGATAACCACGGAAATACCTCATTGGAAAAATCGTGATCAGAAACTCTCTCCAAGAGCTCACGTGATTTTGGTCCAGCAAGAACGAGTACGCCTTTTTCATCAGTGAGATTCTGGTAATGCACATCGTCATCTTGTGACATGTATTTTTTGATGTAATCATGATCCAATCTCTGAAGTGCTCCTGCTGAGACAAGATAGTATGATTCTTCTTTCTCCTTTAAGACTGTGAATTCTGAATGAATGCCTCCATAAGAATTGAGGGCGTGACACAATGCAATCTGGCCTGATTTTTGAGGTATCTTGTTAGCCAATAGATTGTCTAAGAATTTTAGAGCATGCTTGCCAGAGATTCGACACTTAGCAAACGCTGTCATATCAAGGATTCCAACATTATTTGTCACGTTGATTACCTCTCTGCCCACAGCATCAAACCATTTAGATCTTCTAAATGACCAGTGATCCACCTGCTCCATCTCTCCATCAACGAACCAGTTAGCTCTTTCCCAGCCAAATTTTTGTCCAAACACTGCTCCCATTGACTTTAATCTTTCATAACAAGGTGCTGTTTTAAGAGGTCTTCCAGCCCCTCTCTCTTCGTCTGGATAATGAATGATAAAAACATGAGAGTAGGCTTCTTCGGTTTTATCGATGAGATAGTCCTTGCTAACATAATCACCGAATCTTCTTGGTTCTACGCCAAGCATATCGATGGTTGGCTCACCTTCAATAATCCACTCTGCGAGCTGCCAACCAGCCCCACCTGCAGCTGTAATTCCAAAACTGTGCCCCTCACTGAGCCAAAAGTTATCGATATCCCATGCCGGTCCGATGATTGGATTACCGTCAGGTGTATAAGCAATAGCGCCGTTATAAACTTGCTTAAAACCTACCTCTGCGAAAGCTGGAACCCTGGCCATCGCAGCTTCGATATGTGGCATTAATCTGTCAATATCTTCCTGAAAAAGCTCATATTCGGCGTCTGGATTTGGACCATCTACGTAACAACACGGTGCACCCTTTTCATAAGGCCCTAGAATGAATCCGCCATTTTCTTCACGAAGATACCAAGAGCTGTCTGATTCTCTGAGAACTGCCATCTCCGGCAAACCAGAATTTTGTCTATTTATTATCTCGGGATGAGGTTCAGTAACGATATATTGATGCTCTACTGGCATTACTGGAATGTCTAAACCGACCATGGCACCAGTTTGGCGTGCATAGTTTCCAGTAGCTGATACCACGTGGTCACATGTGATGCTCCCCTTATTGGTCTCAATCTTCCAGCCACCTTGAGAACTTTGTTCGATGGATAGAACTGCAGTATTTCTGTATATGGTTGCACCTCTCGCTCGGGCTCCTTTTGCCATCGCTTGAGTTAGGTCGGCCGGTTGAATATAACCGTCCTCTGGATGCAAGATAGCACCGAACAAGTTATCTGTTTCACATAATGGCCAAATTGCTTTGACTTCATCTGGAGTCAAAAAATTAACATCTATACCAATCGTCTTGGCTGTAGCCGCATATTGATAATACTCATCCATCCTTTCATGATTCATGGCTAATCGAAGATTACCAACTTGGCTGAAACCAACCTGCTGGCCAGTTTCCTTTTCTAAATCCTTATATAACTCGACAGAATATTTATGTATCTGGCCAACACTGTAACTCATGTTAAAAAGAGGCAATAATCCTGCAGCATGCCAAGTCGAACCGCTGGTTAGTTCGCCTTTTTCAATGAGGACAACTTCTTCGCCCCATCCTTTCTTTGCAAGATGGTAAAGTGCACTGACGCCTACAACACCCCCACCGATCACAACTACTTTTGCTTGTGATTTCATACCAAGATTCCCAAAAGTTTATTTAGACCAATTAGTTATTTATGAATACGTCTGTTAGATCATATTCTATTACGACAGACTCTATCTTTAAAAGAAATCTTTTTGCAAAAAACCTGTGAAATTGTGTTCTCAATTTTGATAAGGATAGATACAATAAAAAATAGTTATTGGAGATAAAAAATGGCAAGACGAGGTGGCGGAAGAAGATCCAAACTGGCTGTGAGATCAGCACCGCTAGAGGAGAATCAAAAGCCAATTCAAGCAGGAGAAATGGGAGGGCAGTTTAAACCATTTACTGAGAATGATGTAACTGACGTTATTCAGAATATTTACCGTATTCTGGAAGAAATTGGTTTCAGTCAGGCAACGCCGCATTGCGTGGAAACTTGTCTCGCTTACGGAGCGAAACTGGGAGATGATGGCAGATTGAGGATGCCAAGAGAAATTGTCGATCGTGCCATCACCGAAAGTGAGCGTAATTTAATCCTATTTGGTCAAGACCCAAAACACGATCTGCACATTAGCGGCAGTCGGGTTTATTTTGCGACTGGTGGTGCGGCAGTAATGATCGCTAACCCAGAAGATAAGAGTTACCGTGATTCAACAGCGCAAGATTTATACAATATGGCAAGAATTGTGGACACATGTGAAAACATTCATTTGTTTCAAAGAACATGTGTACTCAGAGATATTGAAGACAACTATGCAATGGATCTCAATACCACTTATAACTCGGTAATGGGAACATCAAAGCATGTCGGTGCGAGCTGGACAGACAAAGATCATCTTGAGAAAACACTAAAAATGCTTCATATGATCGCGGGCAGTGAAGAACAATGGAGAGAGAGGCCTTTTGTCAGTCAGTCTAATTGCTTTGTTGTGCCACCAATGAAGTTTGCTGAGGAGTCGCTAGAATGCCTTAGGATTGCCGTCGAAGGCGGTATGCCAGTTTTGCTCCTGTCAGCTGGTCAGGCAGGTGCCACAGCACCGCCCTGTCTAGCCGGAACGGTTTCTCAGGCATGGGCAGAATGTCTTGGTGGGCTGGTTTACGTTAATGCAATTAAACCAGGGGCACCGGCAATATTAGGCACTTGGCCTTTCGTTTCTGATTTACGAACTGGCGCGATGAGCGGTGGATCACCTGAACAAGGAATTCTCTCTGCAGCATGCGCTCAAATAGGAATTTATTTCGATCTGCCTATGGGAACGGGTGCAGGCATGTCTGACTCAAAATTGCCCGATTTTCAGGGAGGTGCAGAACATGCATCGAATGTTGCCGTATCCGCTCTGGCCGGTGCCAATATTATTTATGAATCTGCTGGAATGTATGCCAGCCTCTTAAGCGCCTGCCCAGAGAGTATTTTGCTTGATAATGACTCACTTGGAGCTTGCATGAGGATGGTGAAAGGATTGCCTGTGAACAAGAAGACTTTGGGATTTGATGTAATAAAAGATGTGTGCCTTAACTCGAAAGGACACTATCTGGGATCCGATCAAACTCTCGATGTTATGCAGTCAGAGTATATTTATCCTGAATTCTACAATAGATTAAGTCCGGGCGAATGGCTGGATGCTGGTAAACCCGAAGCGCTAAAATTGGCGGTTGATAAAACTAAGGAAATACTCTCTAATCATTTTCCAAAGCATATCTCTGATGAAATTGATGATGAAATTCGTAAAACATTTCCAATTCACCTAAAAAAGAGTGATATAGGCAGGTAATACCTCATGAAGAATACTGCACGGGTTGTCATAATAGGTGGGGGTTCTTTGGGTGTCAGTCTTCTTTATCATCTTGCTGAAGAAGGTTGGAATGATGTTATTTTGGTTGAAAAAGGTGAACTAACCAGCGGTTCAACTTGGCATGCTGCAGGATTATGTTCTAATTTTATTGGCAACATGACCGTTGCAAAAATTCATGATTATTCAATTTCTTTATACGATGAAATCCTTCCAGCTCAGAGTGGAAATCCATCTGTGTTTCACAAGTGTGGAAGCTTGAGGATTGGTTACAGTCGGCTCGAAGAAGAGTGGTTTAAACATCTCTTAAGCAGATCAAAAAATGTTCCATGCGATTTCAATATCATCTCAAAAGAAGAGGCCAACAAATTGCATCCCTTTATGAATTTTGATGACGCTAGGATTATCGTAAGCACACCGAATGATGGTCATGTGGACCCATCTTCTGTTGTTACCACCATGTCACAAATTGCATCAGCAAAAGGATCTACTATTAGTCGTTTTAACCGCGTTCTTGAAATCAATAGAACGAGAGGTGGAGAATGGGAAGTTGTCACTGAAAATGGCACTATCAAAGCAGAACATGTTGTTAATGCAGGTGGTTGTTTTGCGCCTGAAGTAGGTGCAGTGGTTGGAGTGGATGTGCCCATTATCAATTTAGAGCATCAGTATTTAATTACTGAAAATCACCCTGCACTTCAAGAACTTAATTTTGAATTGCCTGTATGCAGAGACTCATATTGCTCCTCTTATTTAAGACAGGAGGGGCAGGGTCTCTTAATCGGGCCTTACGAGACATTCGGCGCAAAACCATGGGCACTGGATGGTATGGATTGGGATTTTGATAGAGGCCTGTTTCCCGATGATCTTGAGAGACTGATGCCTTTTTTAGACAGATGCATGGAAAGAATGCCAATTTTCAGTGAAGTTGGAATTAAGACGGTCATTAATGGAGCAATAACACATACGCCCGATGATAATGTTTTAGTTGGACCTCAATTCGGTCTCGAAAATTTTTGGAACCTTTGCGGATCAAGTATAGGTATTGCACAGGGAGGAGTGGGAAAATATCTCGCGCAATGGATGATGCATGGTCAAACTGAATTAAATATGGCTTCACTTGATTCCAGGCGATTCGGTAAATGGGCTGATAAGGAATACTGTATTACTAAGGCGATTGAATCTTATGAAGTGATGTATAGAGAGGTGGCCTCGAATGAAAACAGGCATCATGGGAGATTAAAGAGAACGAGCCCACTCTTCTCACTGCTGAATGAAAAAGGGGCAATACATAATGTTGTTGCAGGTTATGAGAAACCACTTTGGTTTAAAACGAAAGAAAGGCAATCTGAACAACTTACTTGGATGAGAAGCGATGCTCATGAGGTAATTGCGGATGAATGCAAGGCAGTACAAAATGACGCAGGAATTATTGACATCAGCGGATCATCTAAATTCATAATTTCGGGAGGGGGGGCAAATGATTTTCTGAGCTATCTCTCCTGCAATAAACTTCCACAGGAAAAAGGATCAATCGGACTGGCGCTCTTTCATTCATCAAATGGCGGGATTATGACAGAACAATCCATTACCAAAATTGATGATGAGAAATTCTTCCTAGTGGGACCCATTGGATCGGAACTTAGAGATCTGCATTGGATGAATTTAAATGCGAATAAATTTGATGTAAAAATAGAAAATCAGACTGATGTTCTGGGTGGCATGCTTTTGACTGGACCTAAATCTAGGGACATCCTACAAAAAATAACAAAAGAAGATATTTCAAATTCATCTCTACCTTGGTTGAAATGCCATGATTTGACGGTGGACAGCGCGTCCATCAGAGTTATGCGCGTCTCCTATGCGGGTGAACTTGGATATGAATTGCATATGCCAAGATACCAAATTCTATCGATATATGAATCTATTATGAGAGCAGGAAAAGAAATGGGCCTGAGAGATTTTGGAGGATACGCCTTTAATTCAATGAGACTTGAGAAAATGTATCGCGCATGGGGTTCAGAATTTACAGAAGAGATAAGTGCTGTAGAAGCCGGCATGGAGAGATTCATTGATACATCAAAAAGTTTTATTGGGTCTGAGAACATCAAACAGAGAATAAATAAAGGCATTAAAATTAAGCTGGTCTTTCTGGTTTTTGATGATGAAATCGCCGCTGAGTGTTTCGGTAATGAGGCTGTATACAGTGAGAATAAACTCGTTGGTTTAACAACTGGAGGTGCTTACGGTCACCGAGTAAACAAAAGTTTAGCTTTTGCTTATATTGATGCAGATATTGTTGGGGCTATTAAAGATCTCACTGTCCTTACCGCAGCCGGCGAGAGGAAATGTCATATAGAAACTCAAGCGATTTATGATCCAGAAAATAAAAGATTGAAAGCGTAGCTGATGTCAGAAAAAGATCTTCCTCAAGAAGCGGAGACCATCATTATCGGTGGAGGGATTATTGGCTGTTCAATTGCATATCATCTATCTAAGAGAGGAATGAAAGACGTTGTTCTGCTTGAGAGAAAACAGCTTACTTGTGGAACCACTTGGCATGCAGCTGGATTAGTTAGCATGCTATGGCCTACGCCAACCCTTACTAATCTTGCGAAGTATTGCCATGAACTATACGCCTCATTAGAGTCCGAAACAGGCCAAGCCACTGGATACAAAAGAATAGGCAGTGTCTCTCTAGCAAGAAATGAGGAGAGATTAGAAGAGTTACAACGTAATTCATCCATGGCAAAAGTCTTTGGTGTTGAATCAAGAATGATACAAAACGATGAATTAGAATCAATGTATCCTGGGGTTGATTCTGATGGTGTGATTGGCTCACTTTATATAAAAAAAGACGGCCAAACCAATCCAATCGATACCACCATGGCACTTGCCAAGGGTGCTCGAAATTATGGTGCAGAAATCATTGAAAATGTCGAGGTCGAAGAGATTCTGACTAAAGAAAATAAAGTTTTTGGTGTGCGTTGTGGTGACACATTAATAAAAGGAAAAAATATCATACTAACGGGTGGTCTTTGGTCTCGAGAAATTGCGAAACAAATAGGGGTTCATCTTCCTCTTTATGCCTGCGAACATTACTACGTTGTAACTGAAGAAATTCCAAATTTGACACCAAGGCCCGTTATGAGAGATTTTGATAAAGGCATTTACTTCAAAGAAGATGCAGGAAAAATGCTTGTTGGTTGGTTTGAGAAGAACGCGATAGGTTGTCCCATGTCGAATATCAGTCATGATTTTTGCTTTGATGAATTCCCAGTCAATATGGATCATATTGAGCCTTACCTGCTTGCTTCAATGGGTACTTTCCCAGAGATAGGTGAGGTTGGCATAAGAACATTTTTCAATGGCCCTGAAAGTTTCACTAATGATAATTTGCACTTAATGGGACCAACACCTGAGATTGAGAATTTTTATGTTGCTTGTGGCATGAACTCAAAAGGAATAGCTGCAGCGGGTGGTCTCGGCAAAATAATGGCTGATTGGATTATCGATGGTTACCCATCGGGAGAAATTACTGAAACAGATGTCAGACGAAACAATTCAGTCCAAACGTCACAGGCATATATAGAATCAAGAATTCCTGAGGCGCTTGGCCACACTTATTCCATGCATTGGCCATTTTATCAATACAGTTCTGCCAGAAATCTCTGGAAATCTCCCCTGCATGAGGAGCTTGCTCACGAAGGAGCTTGTTTTGGAGAGGTTGGTGGTTATGAGAGGGCAAATTGGTTCGCAAGAGATGGGGCAAAAGCAAAATATGATTACAGCTATAAACGTCAACACTGGTTTAAATATTATGCTTTAGAACATCTCAATCTCAGAGAATCTGCTGGAATATATGATATTTCATCTTTTGGTAAATTCCATGTGTATGGAAAAAATGCAATGCAAACGCTCCAATACATTAGTTGTGCGAACATTGATGTTGAGCCAGGAAAAATTGTTTACACACAATGGCTGAATGAACAAGGTGGCATTGAGGCCGATCTCACCATATCAAGGATCAATGAAGAGAGCTTTCATGTCATAACTAGCATATCTTCTTTAACAAGAGATTGGTCCCATCTAAATAAACACCTTATGAAGGACACATTCGTTGAGGATGTTTCTATGGATTTTGCGTGTCTATCTGTGCAAGGGCCAAATTCTAGAAATGTTCTGCAAGAAATAACTGATACGAGTCTCGAGAATTCTGAATTTAAATTTGCCACGGGCAGACATTCCAAAATTGCCGGTGTCGATGTTTGGATACAAAAACTTTCATATGTTGGTGAATTGGGATGGGAAATATTTATTTCTAAATCTGACGCTATTACTGTGTATAAAGAAATTAAAAATAATGGTAGAGAGTTCAATCTTTGCGATGTTGGTTTGCATGCAGTGAATAGCTTGAGACTTGAGAAAGGTTACCGTCACTGGGGTCATGATATTGCTGCAGAGGATAATTTATTCGAAGCAGGTTTATCGTTCGTGGCTAAACCTGATGGGTTTGATTTTATTGGAAAGGATGCGTATTTAAAGCAAGCAACCCGAGGTCCGGAAAGGAAGCTCGTGCAATTCAAGCTTAATGATCCAGACCCTATGCTCTATCATAATGAGCCAATTATTATGAATGGAGAAGTTAATGGTTATATTACCTCAGGAATGTACGGTCACAGCTTAGGATGTGCAGTTGGAATGGGCTATGTTAATTGCGAGAATCTCGCCAAAGAAAAACTCAAACAAATTGATTTCGAAATTGAAATAGCCACAGAACGTTATGATGCAGAAGCTTCATTGATCTCACTTTATGATCCCGATGGATCAAAAATGAAATTATAAACTACCTTCTGCGACGACGTTTCGATCTTCTTGAGCGATTTTCATTTGATCCGTTTTCTGCCTCAACACGAAAACGACTAATCCAATTGGTGCAGTCTGGATCATTACCCATCATCACGTTTGCACCCAAAACTGCCTGCATAACTTCTTCGTGCAACGGGCTGGTTATAGCTGAAGTCATTCCTGATGCAATTGCCATAGTTAAAAATGCTGCGTTTATTCCATTTCTGTTTGGTAGCCCAAAGCTTACATTAGACGCACCACAGGTTGTATTTACTTTAAGCTCGTCTTTTAGACGGGAGACCAGATGCATAATCTGTTTTCCAGCAGAATTAATTGCACCAATAGGCATTACAAGAGGATCTACCACGACATTTTCATGTGAAATTCCATGATCTGCCGCTCTTTCGACAATTTTTTTGGCAACCTCAAAACGTACATCTGGATCTTCTGAGATACCGGTCTCGTCATTGGATATGGCCACAACGGCTGCATCGTATTTAGCAACTAAGGGCAGGACCGACTCAAGTCTTTCCTCTTCACCGGTGACTGAGTTAACTAGTGGTTTTCCCTGATAAACAGCTAGACCAGCTTCAAGAGCGGCCACAATCGATGAATCAATAGCCAAGGGAACATCTGTGACCGATTGAACAACTTTGATGGCCTTTGCAAGTAAAGCCGGCTCATCTGCAAGTGGAATCCCAGCGTTTACATCAAGCATGTGAGCTCCAGCTTGCACTTGGGCAATGGCATCAGATTCAACTCTACTAAAATCATCTGCCTTCATTTCTTCGGCCAATAATTTCCTACCAGTGGGGTTAATTCTCTCACCTATAATCACAAAGGGTTCATCAAAGCCAATTTTGACTTCTTTTGTTGATGAACTGATTTTAGTTATTGTCATTTGTGACTCCAATGTCGATAAAAAATGAGAAATCTTTATTGCATACTTGCAATTTTTGCTTCTCGCCATTTCTCAGTTATCTTTATCTGATTGAAGCAATAGATATGATAGCCAGCTAAATTTGTTGCATCGATTTGATCATAATTGCTTATGCTCTCGACCAAGCTATCTGGGTAATAAATACTGGATTTCATGATTTCGGTCGCAACTTGGGTTTTCTTTCTGAGAAAACGTAATGAATCTCCAACACCTATTCTTAGTGATGTCCTCAAAAGCCGTCCTCTTTCAATAACCCCGGGCAAGCCAACCCAAACAGGAAGGTCAACACCTTCATTTTTTATTTTTATTAACCAATCGCCCAGTATATTTGCATCGAAACACATCTGTGTCACAACATAATCAGCAAGATCTTTTTTCTTGATAAGCTCTTTAATTAAGACATCTTCTTCAATATCCGGATGACCTTCAGGGTGAGCGGCAATTCCTATGCTCATATCTTTGACACTCATATCTCTCATGGATATCAACAACTGATAAGCATTACAGAAATCTCCAACAGGTTCTGGCCTGTCACCACCGGGAACAAATACACTTTTAATATTTTTTTCTTTTAAGATCTTAAGAATTGAACTGAGATGAGAATTATCAGTTACGCATTTTGCTGCAATGTGCGGAGTTACCTCAAAACCCATGTCAACCAGATGGCCAGATAATTCAATAGTTTCATCAACACCCTTGGTAGGTGAGCATGTAACAGCGAGATGTGTTGATCTTGAGAGTCCTTCGAGTTTTTTTTCAATGTTTGGAACAGGAATAACTTCCATATAGGCATTCTGCAGATCATTAAGTATTCTTAAATTGCTGAAATTAAGTTGCATGATAAATCATCTCGCTAGATATTTATTAAACCGAATATTACTTACAAATTTTCGTTTAGTGAACTAATTTTTGCCCATGATTCTTAATCAAAACCTTCAGATCTTCTTCACTAAATAAATTTTGTAATTTTTGAACTTCTTCAGTGAGAAAATTATTGGAAACATCCTCTTTTATCAATTCTGTCTCTCTTCTCCACTCAGCAATATAAGCACTACTACTTCCTTTTCCGGCTCGCATCGCTGCTCTGTCAATTGCTTCTTGAAAACGATGTTCAAGCATCATCTTATCTCTTTTGCGCCCTCTCTGAATCAGGACTTGTGAGGGAATATCTCGCCAAAAGATAGTGATTTTTTTAATGGCCATCTTTGAATTAAATTTTATGTTTAAGCTTGTTGTCTTTCTGCGACCATTGCTACTGCAACTGCCGCAGCTTCGGCAGCATCACTACAATAACGGTCAGCACCAACTGCCTGTCCAAATTCTTCGTTTAATGGAGCACCGCCTACAAGAACGATATATTTGTCTCTGATGCCCTTATTAACCATTTCGTCGATGACAACCTTCATATACGGCATAGTCGTTGTTAAAAGTGCCGACATCCCAAGTATGTCTGGTTTGTGTTTTTCGAGAGCCGCAAAATAATCCTCGACCGAGTTATTGATGCCTATGTCAAACACATCAAAACCAGCACCTTCCAACATCATGCCTACTAAGTTCTTGCCAATATCGTGAATATCACCCTTAACTGTTCCAATGACCATTGAGCCAACTGGTTTTGCTCCAGTCTCGGCAAGGAGTGGTTTAAGAATTGCCATGCCTCCTTTCATTGCGTTAGCTGCCAGTAAGACTTCAGGAACAAAAAGGATGCCGTCTCTAAAATCTATCCCCACGATCGTCATCCCAGAAACGAGTGCTTCGTTGAGAACTTTTTCTGCTGACCAACCTCTTTCGAGAAGTATGTTTGTGCCTTCTTCAACTTCTTCTTTCAGGCCATCGTACAAATCATCATGCATCTGCTCAACAAGTTCCTCGTCAGACAAATCTGCGAGCACAATATCGTCATCATATTCTTCATTGGAATCACTCATACATCTCTCACTTTATTAAACTGCAATAATTTTAACGCCATAATTTTAAATTAACTAGTAATCTCTGTCTTCAAATTCTGATTTTCTCTTTGTAATAAATTCAATCAAAGCTTCATCAATCGCTGGATCCAGACTGGGTGGCTCGTAATCCTGCAACATAGATTTCCATTTTAAATTAGCACGTTTTGCGCAGTCAAAACTTCCTTCCTTCTCCCATTGTTCGAAGCTATTATTGTCGGCAAGACTAGAACGATAAAATGCTGTTTCAAAATTTGCTTGAGTGTGATTGGCACCAAGGTAATGTCCACCTGGACCTATCTCTTTGAAAGCATCCATAGCTTGTCCATTTTCACTCATGTCCACTCCCTGCAACATTACTGCAAGCATACCTGCCTGATCTGCATCCATGATAAATTTTTCGTAACCCATTGAAAGTCCGCCTTCAAGCCAGCCAGCTGTATGAAGCATAAAATTTACTCCTGCTAAAGCCGACGCCTGAAGTGTATTTGCCGATTCATAAGCTGCTTGTGCGTCAGGAATTTTTGATGCGCAAAGGCCACCGCCACTCCTAAAGGGAACGCCAAGACGTCTAGCTAAAGCGCCAGCAATTGTCATCACATGACCGGGCTCGGGAGTACCGAAAGTCGGTGCACCTGATTGCATTGAAACAGCGCTCGCAAACGTTCCGAAAATTACAGGTGCTCCTGGTCTTACCAATTGCACATAAGCGATACCAGCGAGGGCTTCCGCAAGTATTTGCGTAACTGTTCCAGCAATCGTTACTGGTGACATTGCCCCTGCCAATATAAATGGTGAGATCATAGTTGCTTGATTATTCTCCGCGTAAACTTTAGCTGATCCCAGCATAGTTGCATCAAATGTCATTGGTGAATTTGCATTTATCAAACTGGTCAATACAGTGTTTTCATTCAAAAAATCCTCACCAAAAACTAATTTGGCCATATCAACTGTATCTTGCGCTCTGTCTGGATGCGTTACTGAACCCATGAAAGGTTTATCACTGTATTTGATGTGACTGTATACCATGTCAAAATGTCGCTTATTAACAGGTATATCAACAGGTTCGCAAATTGTTCCTCCAGAATGGTGAAGATGAGGGCTCATGTATGCCAACTTTACAAAATTTTTAAAATCCTCGATTGTGGCGTATCGTCTGCCCTCATCGAGATCCCTCACAAAAGGAGAACCGTATGCTGGAACCAAAACTGTTCGTGGTCCGCCAATTATCACATTGTTATTTGGGTTTCTGGCATGTTGGATATATTCTTTGGGTGCATTTGAATTAATTATCTTTCTGCAAAGGCCTCTCGGAAATCTCACGCGCTCACCATCAATATCAGCGCCTTCTTCCTTAAATAATTCTAATGCGCTAGGAAAATCTCTGAATTCAATCCCGATTTCCTCAAGAAGAATGTCGGCATTATTTTCTATTATTTCTAGTTCATCAATATTTAAAATTTCTTGATAAGGTATCTTTCTTTCAATGAATGGTTGATATTTTTTTATCTCGCCCTTTCTGCTGGCAATTTTTCTATTTCTGCCGCCAGGCTGCCTTCTTCTTTTTCTGTCGCTCATCTATCTTGCTCTGATTTATTCAAAAAAATAAATTAATTAATTATCTAAATATTTTTTCACTTATATGCTCAAATTTCTATAAAGTAAATATTTTTTTATTTAATTCATTCTTTATAAAAAAGTGCATACATACTATCTTTATTTATTAATGAGAATATGATTCAACAAAATTTAATTTAAATCATAATATGGCAATAAAATTTGAGAAATATCATCGAGACTATTAGACTTCGTCGCCAAGATAAAAATCACTATAAAATGATAAAGAATAAATAGTAGCCTTAAACGCTAGGTAAATGAAAATGAAAAAATATCCATCAGATCTTGAGATTGCTCAAGCCGCAAAAAAAGAACCCATTGGTGCTATCGCCAGTAAATTAGATATTAATAGTGAGGGTCTAATCCCATTTGGAAATGATAAGGCAAAAATAACATACGATTTCATTGATAAGATTAAAAATAATAAGGAAGGTAACCTTATTCTAGTTACTGCAATATCTCCAACTCCAGCAGGAGAAGGCAAAACCACAACAAGCGTCGGTTTAGTCGACGGGCTTTGCCGCATTGGAAAAAAAGCCATGATATGCCTCAGAGAGCCCAGTCTTGGTCCTTGTTTTGGGATGAAAGGTGGTGCAGCGGGAGGAGGATACGCGCAAGTAATACCAATGACAGATATCAACCTTCACTTTACAGGCGATTTTCATGCCATCGGTGCCGCACATAATCTTCTTTCGGCGGTAATTGATAACCATATACACTGGGAAAATCAGTTGGACATTGATCCAAGAAGAATCACTTGGAAAAGAGTGGTGGACATGAACGATCGAGCCCTGAGAGACATAACCACAGGCTTGGGTGGACCAGGGAATGGCATACCTCGTCAAGGTGGTTTTGATATAACTGTAGCATCGGAAATCATGGCGGTTTTTTGTCTCGCTACAGATCTGGATGATTTGCAAAAAAGAATAGGAAACATAGTAATTGGTTACACACGAAAAAAAGAACCAGTTAAGGTTTCTCAGCTGGATGTTCAGGGTGCTATGACTGCGCTTTTAAGAGATGCCTTTCAACCAAACTTAGTTCAAACTCTAGAAAATAATCCTGCTTTGATGCATGGGGGGCCTTTTGCAAATATTGCGCATGGATGCAACTCTGTGATAGCCACAAAAACTGCATTAAAAATGGCCGACTATGTGGTTACTGAAGCTGGTTTTGGTGCGGATTTGGGTGCTGAGAAATTTTTTGATATTAAATGCCGTAAAGCAGGCTTGCATCCTGATGCAGTGGTCTTGGTTGCGACGACTAAAGCCTTAAAGATGCATGGAGGAAAAGATAAATCTGATCTCTCCTCAGAGGATGTTGATGCAATTACAAAAGGGTGTGAAAACCTTGGCCGCCATATTCGAAATATTGGGCAATATGGTGTGCCAGTTACAGTAGGTATAAATGGATATGTAACAGACACAGAAAACGAACACCAAGCTATTATTAATTATTGCAAACAATTTGACGTTGAATGCAAAATCTCAACACACTGGACTGATGGCGGAAAAGGCGCAGAAGATCTTGCACGGCATGTCGCTGAAATGATTGAACATCAGAAATCACAGTTCAGAACACTATACGATGATGATATGCCACTTTGGGAAAAAGTGCGTCATATTGCAAGAAGCATTTACGGCGCTGAAGACATTATAGCGGATAAAAAAGTTCGCGCTCAATTTGAAGAATTTGAAAAAGCCGGATACGGAAACTATCCAGTTTGCATGGCTAAGACACAATACAGCTTTTCAACCGATCCTCAACTCATGGGCGCACCCAGCGGGCATGATGTTCCAATCAGAGAAATCCGCCTGGCATCAGGTGCTGAATTTATCGTAGTCATTTGCGGTGATGTCATGACCATGCCAGGACTACCAAGAAAACCAGCCTCAGAAAATATTGGAATTAATCAAGAAAAAGAAATTACTGGATTATTCTAAAATATACATCAAATTATAATGTTGTTTAAAAACAACAAAAAAATAAAAAAACGACAAAAACACGATAAATTTATTGTAGTTTTGTTACAAATACTTTAAATTTCTTATCAATAGTATGGCGAAATAACCGTGCTCTAAAAGTAGCATAATTTTTTGCCATTAATTTAAATCGATTTATATTAAGAAAAAGCTAAACATAAATAAGCAAAAATATCCCAGGGGGAAAATAATATGCTTAAGGTAAATAAGGTACACCAAGCGGTATTGGTTGCGATGTCAGCAGGCACAGCTTCATCAGCATTGCATGCTCAAGCAATCGAAGAAATCACAGTTACCGCGACAAAGAGAGCCGCAAGTATGCAAGACGTTGCTTTGGCAGTTCAAGCAATGGATTCACAAGCACTTGAGGATCAAAATATTCAGAGTTTTACAGATTACGTAAAATACTTACCAAGTGTTAACTTTGGTGGTCGTGGGCCAGGTCAAAATGAAATTTATGTTCGTGGTGCCGCAGTCGATGCCATCAATATAACAGTGGCAGAATCTCAAGGTTCAGCACCAAACGTGGCGCTTTATCTAGATGAGCAGCCTGTTACATCAGGTGGACGAAACTTGGATGTATATGTTACTGATATGGAGCGAATAGAGGTTCTTCCTGGACCACAGGGAACACTCTATGGTGCGAGCTCAATGGCTGGAACAGTAAGATTGATTACTAACAAGCCTAATCTTGATGAGTTCGAAGCCAGTTGGAATGGGAGTTATTCCAGAACTGATGGTGGTGAAGCCTCTAATTCAATGGAAGCGATGATTAACATTCCTATCGTTGAAGGTAAAATGGCTTTCCGTGCAGCGCTCTATAATGATAACCAAGGTGGTTACATAGATAATGTTGCCGGTACGTTCCAAGCAGATCATACTGTAAATGGAACTTTCCCTGGACATAGCGTTACATTCCAGCCAGGCCATAAATTTGCTAATGGTACATCACTACCTGCATCAACATCAGTAACATCAGTCGCTCATGATGGATGGGCAACAACAGTTACAACAGGAACAACATTAACTGTTCCTGTGATCAAAGAAGTGGCTAATAACTCTTCAACGGTTGAAGATGATTTCAATGATGCGCATTATGCTGGAGCTCGTTTTGGTTTAAAATGGATCCTCAATGATAACTGGGATCTCTTAGTTCAAAACACGCAACAGTCACTTAAAACTGAAGGTGTTTGGGATTACGATATGGCTAAGGGAGACCTCAAAGTATCGCGCTTCACACCAGATAATTTAGATGACACATTCAGTCAAACCGCATGGACACTAAGTGGCTCTGTTGGCGATATTGATCTCGTATACACAGGTGCATATCTTGATCGTTCGGTTGAGCAGATGCTTGATTACACTGGGTATACAAACATTGGTGCATTCATTTCTGGTTATCAGTGTGAATACCTCGTAGGTGGTTACTACACAGGTGACTACGATATGGGTACAGCGTACACATGGGATCCAACACTAAGCGGCGATCCAAATGTTATTGAATGTGGCGACCCATCAAGTGGCACTTACTTAGAAAACGAAATGACTCGTATGACTAATGAGCTGAGATTTAATACCAACTGGGATGGCATTATGAATCTTCAGGGTGGTGTTTTCATTGAAGACTTTGAAATCAAACACAGAGGTGACTTTAACTACAACGCTCCTTACGAAGCAGGCTGGGCACCGATCGATATAAATACGGCGTCTAAATTCAATAACTCCCCTGCCAATGCTAGAGGTGTTACTAACACTGCCACTCAATTTAGGAATGATAACCTTCGTGAAGAGTATCAAGTTGCCTTCTTCGGCGAAGCCAATTTTCAATTGAGTGATGAGTTAAACGTATCTGTCGGTGCTAGACGCTATGATTTAGAATATGATTATCAAGGTTATGGTGCGTGGCGATACGGTAATAGGCCGATATTTGTGGATGATAATGATGCAACAAACGACATCAGACCAAAAGTTACGGGTGGTCGTGACTACGGAACAAACTTCACGGGTATTAGACCGCTTAATACAGAAGATACCATGCTGAAGTTCACTGTTTCATTTACACCCAGTGACGATACGCTATTTTATGCGACATGGTCTGAAGGTTATCGTCCAGGTGGATTCAACCGTGCAGCCGCGAAAGCAGGTGCTTACAGCGCAACAGCAAGTAACACAACTGATAGTGGTCTAGCTTGTGGAACAAAAGCTGCTATCAATTCTAACGCAAGAACTGGCTTCCCAGGATACTGTCTGCCATATGTGTTTAGGTCAGATACCATGGAAAACACAGAGATAGGTTGGAAATCAACTATGATGGATGGTCGCTTGAGGTTCAATGGTTCAATCTATTACATTGAGTGGAAAGACCTCCAAGTGTCACAGTTTGACTCACAAAACATCTCTATTTTGACAGTAGTAGATAACGGTGGTGATGCTGAGATTTCGGGTATGGAAGGTGATCTAGTCTATGCAATGACAGACAACTTTACTCTACATGGAGCGTTTTCTCTTAATAACACAGAGTTAACAAGAGTTGATCCGGCCTTCGCAGTAGTCGTTCAAGATGAAGGTCGTGAACTTCCATTAACGCCTGAAACTCAATTCTCACTCAGAGGAAGATACGAATGGGAAACAACCAATGGTGATGCTTATGCGCAACTTGGAATGAAGTACGCGAGTAAGGCGCTTAACTCAATCGTTGATACTGTTGATGAGCCTAACACCTATCAAAAAGCATACACAATTGTGGATGCAGCAACAGGTGTTAGAAACGTCAGAAACAACTGGGGAATGGAACTGTACATTCAAAACTTAACTGATGAGCGTGCTCAGTTGCACATCAACAGACAAGACTTTTTTGAGAGAGTTACAACAAACCGTCCTCGTACAGTTGGTCTTAGAATTTCATACGATTTCTAAATCAGCGACGTAAGTAATAAAGAAAAGGCGGGCTATGCTCGCCTTTTTTTATTGAATAACCAATCAAGTTAACTTATTAAAATGCAAACATCAGGCAAAAGAAAAATCGAGTTCGATCAACGTCTTGAGAAATCTAAGTCATTACTTGATAATAGCCGCATTGTAGAAGCAGAAAAAAATACAGAGAAAATCTTAGAGGATTTTCCTGATAATGCAGAAGCCCTTTATGTACTAGCTGTCTGCCAACGTTATCTCAATAGGCTTGAAGAAGCACTCAAAACACTAAAAAAGTTAAAGCAAATAAGACCAGGATACGGCAGAGCTTTTCAAGAGGAAGGTCATGTTTGTGTTAAAGCCGGCTATATTACTCAAGCTAAAAGTGCCTACAGACATGCCGTTAATTTAAATAACTCACTTATTGCCAGCTGGGCAGGATTAACCAAAATATTAAAATCGGAAGGCAATGAAGAGAATGCAAAAATTACGGAACATGAATACAAAAAACTCCAAGCATTACCTGTTGAGATACTGAGTGTAAGAAATATGATTGCTGAAGGTCATAATTTTCAAGCAGAGAAATTATGCCGTAGATTTCTAATGCAGAACAAAAAAAATGTCGAAGGCATGCGATTACTTGCTAGCTTGGGTGTCGCTGCTGACGTTCTTGATGATGCCGAATTTTTGTTGGAAAAAGCCTTGGAATATGAACCCGATAATAATTTTGCTCGAAATGATTACATGGAAGTATTGTATAGGAGACAAAAATACCAGCACTCACTTGAGCAAGCAAAAATTCTTAAAAATAAAGATCCAAATAACATCAAATATCAGGTTGCCTATGCAAACCAAGCGGTTGCAGTAGGTCATTACAAAGAAGCCTTGAAAATATATAACAAAGCTAATGAGGCTCTTCCAAATAATCCAGAGCTAAATTTGGTGCATGGCCATGCATTAAAAACTATTGGTGATGTGGATGATGCAATTGTTGCCTATCGAAAATCTTATTCGTCCAGAAAAGATTATGGTGACGCATACTGGAGTTTGGCCAATCTCAAGACATATCGATTTACCGCTGAAGAGGTTGCTTTAATGCAGGAAAATGAGTCAGCCTCATCAACAATTCTAGCAGATAGAATTCATCTAAATTTTGCCCTAGGAAAACATTTTGAAGATTCAAAATCTTTTGAAAAATCATTTGCCTACTATGAAAAAGGAAACGCATTACAATGCTCAAATCAGCATTATAAAAAAGAACACATGACCGATATCCTAAATCTACAAATTGAATATTGTAATAAAGAACTCTTTAATAAAAATGAAGATGCCGGTTATGATGCCCCAGATCCGATCTTTATTGTAGGTCTCCCCAGAGCCGGCTCAACGTTACTTGAGCAAATACTTGCATCTCATTCAAAAATTGAAGGGACACTTG
>CABYDR010000011.1 GCA_902517795.1 uncultured Woeseiaceae bacterium
GTAATGCTCTGATTAGGTCGTCTTAGTAGATCTTGTTTTGTTACATCATTTTTTGCTTTTTGATTGATTGCATTTAAGCGGATATCAAATTTCTCTCCAGTGAACATATATCCAAGCTGGATTCCATTCATAGAGGCTTTACCAATATTTCGCATTTTGCTAGCAGATAGATCATATTCAATTAGATCACTGATTTCTGTTTTAAAAATCTCTATTTTATAAGAAGAGTTTTCACTCCATTTAATGGATGTTGATATTTGAATATCCTGTGATTTTTCAGGAAGAAGATTCACATTGCCTCCAAACCCAAATCGATCTGTCGCATCAGGTGCTCTGAAGCCACTTCCAGATGAACCTGAAATAGCAATGCGATCATTGATATCAATACCATATTCTGCATTCCAAACGAATTCATCCCCGAACGTCTCATGATCAATGTATCGTCCAGCGAGAAATAGACGGTGTTTTCCCTCTACAATGTTATCTTGAATGAAAAAAGCTTTTGTCTCTGTGTCTTCAGTGAAGCCAGAGCCCCAAGCGAAGCTCGCTGATTCTTCATCACTTATATATACACCGGCCATAAGATTATGCTTGTCCGCACTAAATTCCATCTGACCATCAAAAACCATCCTCTTCGAAGTGACGTAATCTGTTGATTGATTCTGTTGAATGTCATCTTTCATATGACTTACCAGAAGCTTACTCTTTATTGTCTCATTGATGTTGTTATTCAATTCGAATGCGGTGCTCTGATTAACAAAATCCTGATCAAGTGGTGACAAGAAGAAGTCTAAATATTCCACTTTTCCATTTGATCTCCAATGACGTATTGAAGCATCACTATTTTTAAAATTTTGTTTGAAATAGGTGTTAGCCGTAATATTTTCATAACCTCTTTTTATATCACTGTCTTTCCTTATGGCATAACCATCGGTCTTATTTGAATCTATACTGAATCCAAACTCTGAATTTTGATTGGCGAAACCCAGATCTAGATGTGTTGTTTTGCTCCCAAAAGATCCATATCCTGTGCTTGTTTTTATTCGACTTGATTGAACTTTTCTAGTGATAATGTTTATGACACCACCAATTGCTTCGGTTCCATAGAGAGCCGATCTTGCCCCTTTAACAATTTCTATTCTTTCAATAATTTCAGGGCTTATGTTTTGAAATGCTGCTCCACCAATCGTCCCAGGATTGATTCTAACTCCATCAATAAGAACCAATGTATGATTGCTCTCTGTGCCTCTTGTAAAAATTGAAGTCGCTTGACCTGGACCACCATTTCTCCCTATGTCCAAGCCTGCTTCAAATCTCAAAATTTGCGCTACGTCTTTGGCGAGGGATAATTCAATTTGCTCCCTGTCGATTACTGTAATTGGTGCACTGACAAGATTGATTGGAACACCTGATCTTGTTGCTGTAACTACAATATTATCAATAGTTTGAGCTATTAATAATGATGGTAAAAAAAATGATGCGATAAAAGTAAGAAATACTTTTGTTTGTTTACTAGTCATTTTGACCCCTTTTCTTGCTTCCCCGCAAGTGGATAATAATTTTTAAAAAAAAGAGGGTAATGACTTATTTGCCTGATACCCTCCGTATCAACTTTCATTGCGATTAGTCGGTCTCCGGGCTTACGAGTGGACATTTCCTGCCTCAATTCCTTCCCACGAAATCATTTTTTTAATGATAATTCGCAGTGGAAAATCATCTTCTAGCAGAAGATTTTATTGAGGTTTGACTCGATTACCGTTGCGGGGGCAGCTTTAGATTTTTGTTCACACAATCACTAAATTCCCATGAATCGGAATATTTTAAATATAACGAAACACTAACCACAAAAATACTTTATGATTGATTCTTTTGATTGTCAATAATCAATTTTATTTCGCTAATTCAGAGCATCGAGTTATAATTTTATTGGCCGGATACAGTTATGAATAACCTTATAAAACCATCACCAGAACTCGAAATTGCCATAGAAGCATCAAGAGCAGCGGCAGAGATAATCAAGAAATATTATAAGGGCAATTTTCAGGTTGAAATAAAGAATGATCAGACCCCTGTGACTGAAGTTGATATTCGGGCAGAAAAAATAATCAAAGAAATTATTCTTAATGCTTTCCCAGATCATGGTTTTTATGGAGAAGAAACAAATCGCGAAAATCAAGATTCTGATTTTCTTTGGTTGGTTGATCCCATTGATGGGACGAAAGGATTTGTGAGAGGTTATCCATTCTTTTCCACTCAAATTGCTCTAATGCATAAGGATCAGATTATTTTAGGTGTTTCAAATGCACCAATTTTTGAAGAGATAATTTTTGCTGAACTTGGGAAAGGCTCCTGGATTGATAATCACAGAACTAAGGTAAGCCAAACCAGTAAAATCGAATCATCCACCATCTCTACGGGCAATTTGAAATCTTTGGCTCTCTCAGAAAAATGGTCAAATTTTGGAAAAATAGTTTCTCGCATAGACAGAATCAGAGGATACGGAGATTTTTATCATTATCATCTTCTGGCCACTGGAAAAATCGATGCAGTTATAGAATCTGATGTAAATATTTTAGATATCGCTGCATTATCAATAATTATTAGTGAGTCTGGTGGTGTATTTACAGATCTAAATGGAAAAAAACCTGACCTCAATATCACATCGACTTTGGCAGCAAATCCGATCCTTTATCCAGAAATAAAAAGTCATCTTGATGGTCACTCATAATTATAATTAGACGGATACTAAGTTTATTTTGCAATAAATAATGTTCGGTTATCTTGCCTTATTTTTTGCATTTCTATTCCGTATAAACTTGAAAGGTTTTCTTCATTCATAACATCATCCGCTTCTCCCAAAATCCAACGCCCATCTCCATAAAGAAGTAGGCATTTATCAGCGTAACGGGAAATTAGATTAGGATCATGCATTGTTGCAATCACTAAATAATCTTTTTTAGTTAATTTTTTAAAAGTATCCAATACCTGATATTGATACAGTGGATCAAGGTGATTGGTAGGCTCATCCAGTAAAAATATCTTCGCATTCTGATTCAGAACTTGCGCGATACTTAGACGTCTTTTTTCACCTCCAGATAAGCTATGGATATCTTGTTCTAACTTATTTTCAAGATTTACTTTGCAAAGAGAGTCCAATGTCATCTCCATGTCTTTTTCTGTCTCACCACTGAAGGGTTTTTTATGAGGATGCCTCCCTATACTGGCGGTATCATAGACGGTAGAGGGCAGAATATCCTCAGAATCCTGAGTTAGCAAAGATAATCGAATTGCTATTTCTCGCCTATTTAGATTTTTCAAATTATCCTGACCGAGAACAATTTCGCCTTTTTCAGGGTCTCTTAAACCTGCGATTGTGTGTAATGTGAGAGATTTTCCTGTGCCATTTCTACCAAGAACGGCAATGAATTCATTATCTTTAAA
This sequence comes from uncultured Woeseiaceae bacterium, assembly GCA_902517795.1. GTDB lineage: Bacteria > Pseudomonadota > Gammaproteobacteria > Steroidobacterales > Woeseiaceae > SP4260. Next base: position 3,442 of record CABYDR010000011.1, read on the forward strand.
AGAGGCAGTTAGATTTTGAACAAGGATCGTACCAGGTATCGCGATGTCTAGTTGTTCTAGAGAAATCAATGATGAATTTTTCATGAAAATTAAAATTTATTCTTTTTTGACCAGATACCCATTTATGGCTGCAATCTAGTACCAGTCCATTTTGACACTGAAAATGAATTATCTTTATTTATTTCTAATTTTCTTGTCCATCGAGCTCTATCATGAACACGATTTTCGCCGTCCATCCATAGTTCGATCTCATGTGCCCAGACACGAATGCCACCCCAGTGAGGAGGACGTGGAATTTCTTTTTCATTTTGTGTGCCAGGACTGTCATATTCATTAAGCTTATCGTTCATTTGTTTAATTAAATCATTCCTAGATAGAATTGTTTGACTCTGATTGCTCCCCCATGCACTAATCTGACTTCCTCTGTTTCTAGAAGCAAAATATTTGTCACTTTCTGATGACGGCGAATAGATTGCTCTGCCTTTAATTCGAGCTTGACGACCAATATTATCCCAATGAAAAACTAATGAAACCTCTGGATTCTCTCTAATTTCTTTTCCTTTTCTAGAGTTGTAGTTTGTGAAAAATACAATGTAACCTGGATCAGGTACAAAGTATTTGCACAATACAATCCTTGAAGAAGGAGTGTTTTTATTGTCCACAGTCGATAAGGTCATCGCATTAGGATTTGGTTGCCATTTCTTTTCACAGGTTTTATCAAACCAATCTTTTGCAAGGTGCATTGGTTTGCCAGGGAGAGTCTCTGGCAATAAATTCCTCTCGTCAAAAGTACTCATGGTCTTAAAATGCTACGACGTTAGTATTGAACTACTGAACGAATGCTCTTTCCTTCATGCATCAGATGAAATGCCTCGTTAATGCCCTCTAATGGCATAGTATGGGTGATCATGTCATCAATATTAATTTTTCCATCCATGTACCAATCTACAATGGTCGGTACATCTGTCCTTCCTCTGGCTCCTCCAAAAGCAGAGCCCCTCCAAACTCTTCCGGTAACCAGTTGAAATGGTCTTGTAGATATTTCTTGTCCTGCTCCAGCAACCCCAATAATTACAGATTCTCCCCAGCCCTTATGACAACACTCAAGTGCTTGTCTCATTGTATCGACATTACCAATACACTCGAATGAATAGTCTGCTCCACCTTTGGTAATATCAACAATGGCTTCTACAACATTTTCAATTTTTTTTGGATTTATAAAATCTGTCATACCAAATTTCTCTGCCAGTGCCACTTTTTCTTCATTAATATCAACACCAACTATCTTATAGGCGCCGGCCATATTCGCGCCTTGAATTACATTAAGACCAATACCACCTAACCCAAAGACTACTACGTTTGATCCGGGCTCTACTTTGGCATCAAAGAAAACAGCCCCTATTCCTGTTGTAACACCGCATCCGATATAACATATTTTATCGAAAGGGGCGTCTTCTCTTACTTTCGCGAGTGCGATCTCAGGCATAACGGTGTACTCAGAAAAAGTCGAGCAACCCATGTAGTGATATACAGGCTTGCCTTTGAATGAAAATCTTGAGGTGCCATCAGGCATCAAACCTTTTCCTTGTGTTTCTCTTATTGCTTGGCACAAATTTGTTTTCGGGTTTAAACAAAAGTTACACTCTCTACACTCTGGTGTATACAAGGGTATGACATGATCATCTGGTTTGACTGAAGTCACATTTTTACCTACTTCTAAAACAATACCAGCTCCCTCATGGCCAAGCACTGACGGAAATATTCCTTCTGGATCCTCACCAGACAGAGTGAATGCATCTGTATGGCAAACGCCAGTAGCAATGATTTTAACTAATACTTCACCTTCCTTTGGTCCATCAAGATCAAGCTCTTCAATTTCCAGAGGTTTTCCAGCTTCCCAAGCTACAGCAGCACGTGTTTTCATTAATCATATTCCTTTTTCTTTTAGTTATTATTAATATTCTCATAAATTCTGGAATAATTTCTTATTATATTTTAATAAATCTTGCTTTATGATTCTACGTGAGAGCAATATACAAAATATATTTTAGTGGATAAGGGCATATTATGGAGCTCAAAGATTTAAGAGAGAAGCTTACTTCACTCGATAAAGAACTGATAAGAATAATTAGTGAACGACAAAGCATCGTTCATCAAATCGGTGAATATAAATTACAAGTTGGTCGAGCAACCCGCGATTTCGAGAGAGAAAGTGCGGTTATAAATTATGTCAGACAAGAGGCAATTGAAACTGGTATTGAACCCGATATCGCAGAAGAAATAATTACTGTCTTGATTCGTTCATCACTCACTAAACAAGAAAAGGATCGTGTTGAAGCAGAAGGAAAAGGAAATGGAAGATCCATTCTGGTAATTGGTGGAGCCGGAAGGATGGGCAGATGGTTTGTAGATTTTTTTAACTCTCAGGGTTTTGAAACATTTATAGCAGATAAAAATATTCAAAATGACACGCATTCATATTCAGATTGGCGGGATGCAGGAATTGATTTTGATGTGATAATTGTTGCTACACCTATTGAAGTATCAGCGGGAATCTTGTCAGAATTATCTGAAAAAAAACCATCTGGACTTATATTTGACATTGGTTCTTTGAAGACTCCACTAAGAGATGGGTTAAATGCTCTGAAAGATTCAGATTGTATGATTACGTCATTACATCCAATGTTCGGGCCAGAGACAGAGCTACTGTCGGGCCGGCATCTGATATTTGTTGACGTTGGTAATAAAGAAGCAACCAATAAAGCCAAAGAATTATTTGAATCAACCATGGTAAAAAAACTTGATATGAACATAGATGATCATGATCGACTAATTGCCTACGTCCTTGGCTTATCTCATGCATTGAATATTGTCTTTTTTACTGCTTTATCGGGGAGTGGCGAAGCTGCTCCAAAGTTGGCTAAACTCTCATCGACAACATTTGATGCGCAATTACTGGTTTCTGAGGCAGTGGCGTCTGATAGCCCTGAGCTTTATTTTGAGATCCAAAAACTTAATGAATACGGTATTGAACCTTTGGACGCATTGTGTGCCTCTGCTTCCATGTTGCGTGAAATTGTAATGAATGATGACCAAAAAAGTTTTGTTGAGTTAATGGAAAAAGGAAAAAAATACCTAGATAGTCGCTCTTAACGCAACTGCCCCCTAGCCAGGCTCTTTCTCATTAGCAAGATAAAAAGAGGGACACCAATTAGTGCCGTGAGTGCACCAACAGGAAGCTGTCTTGGCGCTAGGACCGTTCTCGCGATTGTATCGGATATTACCAATAATACCCCTCCGAGAAGAGCAGAAGCTGGAATCACATATTTGTGCTTACTTCCAATTAAAAGTCTAACAGTATGCGGAACAACAAGACCCACAAAACCAATTACACCAACTGCTGTAACAGATAATGCAGTGGCAAGCGCTGTAATTGAAAAAATTAATAGCCTAAAAAAATGCACTTCAATTCCAACAATTGATGCCTGAATCTCTCCTCTCGACAAAATATCAAAATACCTGGATAAAAAAATCGTTGAGATGGTAATAGTAATTAGCAGATAAATCAGATGTTCCGGGTAATAGGCAAAGCTTAGATCTCCCATCATCCAAAATAGCATCCCTCTTACTGTTTGCTCTGAGCTCAAAGCCAGGATTAAAGTGGTTATGGCGCTGAAGCCAGATGCCAATACCACGCCTGTAAGTAGCAAGCGAGTTGGCCCCCAATCAGCACTCCTGCTTGCAATTCCGAATACAAGCAATGTGGCCAATAAAGATCCACTGAACGCGGATACATCTATCCAAATTGAACCCAAACCAAAACTCATGGCCAAAAGAGCTGCAACCGCTGCACCACCAGAACTACCAAGAATGTAAGGTTCTGCCAGAGGATTTCTTAGCAACACCTGCATCAATACACCAGAGACCGCCAGTAAACCACCCACTGCAAAAGCCGTAAAAACTCGAGGAAGTCTCAGTTCAAATACTACATTGCTGTATTCACTGTGAATATCAGTTGCAAATATTATCCACAACTCACTCAGACCAATATCAGCACTTCCCGACGAAATACCAATAAAGATGGAGATAAGCGATAGAATGAACAAGCTTAAAATAATTATTCTATTTTTTTTCATTGTATTACTTTGAAAATATTCAACTCATAGCATAAAGTTTGTTCATGAATTGTAAAAGAATATACATAAAAATCTTTAAATTAATTTTGTTATATTGAATCTATGGACACTGAAAACATTGACTCAAATGGATTCAGAGAGAATGTTGGTATTATTCTCTTTAACTCAGAAAATAAGCTTTTATTTGCAAGTAGAATTGGAAAAAAGGGCTGGCAATTTCCTCAAGGTGGCATTCATATTTCTGAAAATCCAGAGAAGGCCATGTACCGTGAGCTCTATGAGGAGATTGGTCTTGAAGAGAGTGATGTAACAATAATAGACAAAACGAAAGAGTGGCTAAAATATCGATTACCAGATCAATATATCCGAAAAGATTCAAAAACATATTGTATTGGGCAAAAGCAAATTTGGTTCTTATTAAGATTAAATTGCGATGAGGCTAAAATATCTCTTCAAAAGAGTGACAATCCTGAATTCGAATATTATCAATGGGTGCCATATTGGAAACCTGTGAGTAAAGTTATTTTTTTTAAGAGACAGGTTTATAACGCAGTGTTGGCTGAATTTAGCAGATCAATTTTCAAGGATAAAATACCGGACAGGCCTAAATGGTGGCCAGGACATTGGAAAAAAGATTGTGAGAGAGATCCGCAAAAAACTAATAATAATATAAACTGAAAACAAGAAATATCGTTAAAGATTTTTTGAAAATTTTTCAACTTTGGACCAATCAGTAAACTCGAAGTTCTTACTGGTATCCGTTGGTCCATTTGTCATCCACATAATAAATTTAATTATACTTCGGTCAAATAGATTATATTTTGGGTATTCTATTTTACCCGCAAAAACATCGATTATTTTTGGCCTCCATGATGTTTTAAGCAAAAATTTATTTATGTATGGGTTTGTATCAGCACTATTTTTTTCTGCTTTTCGAGCTACAACATTGACAGAAAAGAATGCGTTCTTCTTGCTATGAATTGTAATGAGATTTTCATCAATAAACTTAAAGAGCTCTTTCCTATATTTTCCATATCTTATGCTTGCTCCAATAATTATCATTTCATATCCATTTAATGAGATATTTTTTGTTTTGGACAGGGAGATTATGTCGATATCCAGATCTTCTCTCACTGAGCGTATTCGCTCACAAATGTGCATTGTGTGCCCATCAACAGAAGAATGTATGATTAATATCTTTGTCATAAGAATCAAATTATAATCAATCGAGATACATGGGTGTATAAAGAAATATCTTTTTTTGTTTTTTATATTTCTAAAAATTACTTATAATAGGCTAATACGACTTTATTTGAGTATTTTTTTATGGATCAGGCAGAAATAAGAACAATTGGCGCAGAAGGTATTAATCCTTCAATCGTATTTACTGATTCTGCTGCCAAGAAAGTTTCTCAGCTTATTGAAGAGGAGAAAAATGATTCTCTAAAATTGAGAGTCTTTATCTCTGGCGGAGGTTGCTCAGGGTTTCAGTATGGTTTTACTTTCGATGAAATAATTGAAACCGGAGACAGTCAAATTGAGAATCTGGGGGTAACACTTTTGGTTGATCCGATGAGTGTGCAATACCTTATGGGAGCTGAAATAGATTATAAAGAAGATCTCCAGGGAGCTCAGTTTGTGATAAGAAATCCCAATGCCACCACAACATGCGGATGCGGATCATCATTTTCAGTATGAGACGCTAAGCTAGATATATTCCCCCAAGAATCACATCATCGTTTGCTCCGGTTACTGATTTGATGTTTCCCGGTTCTTGACTCAGCGTTTTTTTTGCCAAAAAAGCGAAAGCAACAGCTTCCAAATAGTCAGCATCAATTCCATGTTGGTCTGAGAGAGAGAGATTCTTATCTTTAATTCTATCTTTTAAAAGCTCAATTAAAATTTTGTTTTTCGCTCCACCACCGCAAATTATTATCTCATCAGCACTGCTTGCATATCTTTCAATGTGCAATGCGATTGATTCAATAGTCAGCATAAGAAGTGTTCTCATGATATCGACAGCTTGATATTCTTTCTTGTTCAGGTATTTTTCTATCCAAGCATGATTAAAATATTCAAAACCAGTACTTTTTGGTGGTTGCGATGAAAAGTATGAATCTGAAAGCATTGCTTCAAGTAATTTCATATCACAGTTACCCTCTCTTGCCCATTCCCCATCTTTGTCAAAATCCTGGTTTAAATGTATTTTTATCCACAGATCCATTAGTGTATTTCCTGGTCCTGTATCAAAACCTCTTATTTGGTTTGAATCACTTTTCAAGAATGTGATGTTTGAGATGCCACCAATGTTCAAAACAACACGATCAGATGTCTTATCTTGAAATAAAAATTCATGAAAAATTGGCGTGAGCGGCGCTCCTTCACCTCCATTAGCAATATCCCTTCTTCTAAAATCTGATACTGTTGTAATTTTTGTGGCATTGGCAATTAAATTTGGATCACCTATCTGTAGGGAGAATGGGTACCTACCTCTTGGCTGATGGCGAATTGTTTGACCATGACTTCCAATAGCTTGTATCTGGCTTGATTTGATCTTCGATTCTCCAATTGCGGATAGAGCTACAGCACCAAAAAACTTACCTACCTTATGATCTAGCCTCGCAAAATTGTCAAGATTGATACTTTTTATGTTATCTCGCATCAAAAGCAATTCTTGTTTTAGCTCATCGTCATATGACTGATTAAATGTCGATATGACATTGATGCTCTTTTCATTGATTTTAACAACAGCAGCATCAACTCCATCCATGCTTGTCCCAGACATCAGACCCATATAATAATTATTATTTTTCTTAGGCTTTATCAATTATTTTGCGCAACGGATAATGATTGAGATTGTTTGTATACAAATAATTCGTTCATGACTGATGTCGCTTTTATGAGAAAATCATTTAAATATTTATCTTGAATAGGTTTAGCTTGAGGTAGCTCAACAGTTCTAGGATTTTTGTGTACTCCATTTACTCTGTATTCATAGTGCAAATGTGGAGCAGTTGCTAAACCAGAGCTTCCAACATAACCAATAACCTGATTTTGACGAACTCTATCACCGAGTTTGAAGGCAGAATTAAAATCAGACATGTGAGCATATAGAGTTGTTATATTAATTCCATGTTGAAGTATGATTAAATTTCCGTAACCACTTTTTACTCCCTGAAAAATAATTTTACCGTCACCTGAAGCCCTGATTTTAGTTCCTCTAGGTGCAGCATAATCCACTCCACGATGGGCACGAATCGTATTTAGAATCGGATGTTTTCTGTTCGGATTAAAGTTTGAACTCACTCTCGTGAAATCAACTGGAGCCCTTATGAATGCTTTGCTCATATTGTTGCCATTTGGAGTGAAGTAATTTGAAACACCATTTTCATTGGTATAACGAATGGCTTCGTATTTTTTTCCATTATTGTTGAATTCGAGTGCGATGATCTCACCATCGGTTATATACTTGCCGTCTTGCCAGATTTCCTCATAGAGGACAAAAAAATCGTCATCGAGCCTGATGTCATAAACAAAATCTATATCCCAAGCAAGTATACTCGCAAGATTCATAATGAGTTTATCGGTCAATCCATTTTCAATCGCTGCCTCAAATAGGGAAGTTTTGATTTTTCCATACCCAAATTTTTTTCTTCTCTCGATCTGCTTATCAACTAATGATGAAGCGAAGCGATCATTTATTTTGCTTATAAGAAATGCTTTAGTTAAATTTAAATTTTTCGTTAGTGTGTCAATGTCACCATTTGTATGCTCTATTGAGAATCTATCTCCTGGACGTAGATATTTGAGATATTGTTTTGAATTTTCTAGGCTCATAATTTGGAATAGGTCAGCAATGTTCAAATTATTCTCGATGAAAAGATTCTCCAGCGTATCTCCAGATTTAATTATTAATTCAATTTTTTTATTACTTGAAATTGCTTCTGTATCAGGAGTCAAAATAGGCGGGATAGATTCTTCATTTGATTTAACCTCTTTCTCTGGAATCAATTCAGTATCCTCTTGCTGGATAATTTCAAGTAGTTCCATTTGAGTTATTGTTTTCAGACTATCATCTTCATTTGATGGTGACCAAAAATAGAACAAAAAACAGGAGAGAACAATGATGCCAATAAGACTTGATTGAAGATTCTTTTTTTTCTTTCTCTTTTGAAGTCGCGGTTTGTAATCGCGAAGAAGGTAGTTTGTTTTATTATTCAATTTTTTCTATATCGTTTTTTAAACTTGTGACTCTACATCTATGAATCGATCCAGTCAAAATTGCAATATTATTATTTTTTGAGTAGAAATTTTTTAACTCCATTATCTTTTTTAACAGTGTTAAAATAAAAAAAACAACTCTATAAATTTTAATGTCAGATATAAACAAACAACTTGCAGAGCTTTCAAGAGGCGCAGATGAAATTTTGCCCGAAGGGAGTTTAAAGGAAAAACTCAAACTTGATCGTCCTTTGAATGTTTATGTTGGCTTTGATCCAACCGCCCCGGATCTTCATCTAGGGCATACAGTGGTAATCAATAAAATGAGACAGTTCCAAGAATTTGGACACAATGTAATTTTTTTGATTGGAGATTTCACGGCATTAATCGGCGACCCGAGCGGAAGAAATGTTACAAGACCGCCATTATCAAGAGAACAAATTGAGCTCAATGCGAACACATATAAAGAACAAGTTTTCAAGATACTTGATCCAGAAAAAACCATTATTGATTACAACTCTAGGTGGTCCACTGAACTAGGATCAGCGGGTTTAATAAAATTAGCTGCAAAATATACAGTGGCCAGAATGCTTGAGAGAGATGACTTCGCAAAAAGATTGGCATCCGGTCACTCAATTTCAATTCATGAGTTACTTTATCCCCTAGCTCAAGCCTACGACGCAGTTAATCTCAAAGCTGATGTGCAAATGGGTGGAACTGATCAAAAATTTAATCTTCTGGTCGGGCGTCATATCCAACAAAGTTATGACCAAGAACCACAAATTGCATTTACAATGCCGCTTTTGGAAGGTCTTGATGGAACTCAGAAGATGTCCAAATCTTATAATAATTATATAGGCATTACAGAGCCCCCAAATGAAATGTTTGGAAAAATTATGTCCATATCAGATGAATTGATGTGGCGATATTATGAGCTGCTAAGTTTTTGCTCGCTGGATGAGATAAACATAAAGAAAAAATCAGTTCAGGATGGAATGAACCCAAGAGATGTAAAATTTGAATTGGCTGTCGAAATCGTCTCAAGGTTTTATGATCAGAAAATAGGCGAGCAATCCAAACAAGAATTTATTGAGCGTTTTCAGAAAGGCTCTATGCCGAATCAAATTATCGAATCTGATTTGAAAAGCAATGATGGGGAAATGCCTCTTTCACATATCCTAAAACATGCAGGTCTCGTCACAAGCACATCAGAAGCATTTAGAATGATTCAGCAGGGCGCTGTAAAAATAGACGGTCAAAAAATAGAGGATAGAGATACAATAATTAAAGGCGGATCGACACATATCTATCAAGTTGGAAAAAGACGTTTCGCAAAAATAAATCTTTTGAACTAGTCTCCTTTTAATCGTAAAAATTTTGCGCATACAAAAAACTTTTCTAAAGAAATCACTTTTACGCAAACATTGACCAATCGAATATTCGATAAGTTTTTTTGCCAATCTGTTGATATTACCCTGAGTATTGGCTATTTGGACTTGCTTTGAAAAGCAGCACCATAGATATGCATAAAAAAAACCAAATAAAAACCAAATAAATGTTGACCGCGTGTAATTGCTCGCTATAATCCACTTCCGCTGTGAAAACGGTGTTTCATAGCAAAACCAAAAATGATGTAGCATCAAAAGTACTAGCCAAAAACCTTAGTACTCAGTATCATCTTGGGTTCTGCTTTGATTAAAACTTCGAATAGCAACAAAATTTGAGGCTATTCGTTTTTTTTGCAGTATGTTCTTTAACAATTTAATCAGATAATTTGTGTGGGTGCTTGCGTTTGCGTATATATAATTGGCAAAAAAACAAACGTAAGAACCACGTTCAATAGTAACGAGGGGGATTGCGTTCTATAGTTATGAAGCTCAAAAGCTTTAAACTGAAGAGTTTGATCCTGGCTCAGATTGAACGCTGGCGGCATGCCTAATACATGCAAGTCGAACGGAAACGATGGAAGCTTGCTTCCAGGCGTCGAGTGGCGGACGGGTGAGTAATACTTAGGAATCTGCCTATTAGTGGGGGACAACTCGAGGAAACTCGAGCTAATACCGCATACGCCCCAAGGGGGAAAGCGGGGGATCTTTCGGGACCTCGCGCTAATAGATGAGCCTAAGCCGGATTAGCTTGTTGGTGGGGTAAAGGCCTACCAAGGCGACGATCTGTAGCTGGTCTGAGAGGACGATCAGCCACACTGGGACTGAGACACGGCCCAGACTCCTACGGGAGGCAGCAGTAGGGAATATTGCACAATGGGCGAAAGCCTGATGCAGCAATGCCGCGTGTGTGAAGAAGGCCTTAGGGTTGTAAAGCACTTTCAATAGTGAAGAAAAACACAAGGATAATACCCTTGTGTCATGACGTTAACTATACAAGAAGCACCGGCTAACTCCGTGCCAGCAGCCGCGGTAATACGGAGGGTGCAAGCGTTAATCGGAATTACTGGGCGTAAAGCGCGCGTAGGCGGTTTTGTAAGTCGGATGTGAAAGCCCAGGGCTTAACCCTGGAATTGCATCCGATACTGCATGACTAGAGTATGGTAGAGGGAAGTGGAATTTCAAGTGTAGCGGTGAAATGCGTAGATATTTGAAGGAACACCAGTGGCGAAGGCGACTTCCTGGGCCAATACTGACGCTGAGGTGCGAAAGCGTGGGGAGCGAACAGGATTAGATACCCTGGTAGTCCACGCCGTAAACGATGAGAACTAGATGTTGGGAGGGTTACCTTTCAGTGTCGTAGCTAACGCGTTAAGTTCTCCGCCTGGGGAGTACGTCGGCAACGATAAAACTCAAAGGAATTGACGGGGACCCGCACAAGCGGTGGAGCATGTGGTTTAATTCGATGCAACGCGAAGAACCTTACCTGCCCTTGACATACTCGGAACTTGTCAGAGATGACTTGGTGCCTTCGGGAATCGAGATACAGGTGCTGCATGGCTGTCGTCAGCTCGTGTCGTGAGATGTTGGGTTAAGTCCCGCAACGAGCGCAACCCTTGTCCCTAGTTACCAGCACTTCGGGTGGGAACTCTAGGGAGACCGCCGGTGATAAACCGGAGGAAGGTGGGGACGACGTCAAGTCATCATGGCCCTTATGGGCAGGGCTACACACGTGCTACAATGGCGAATACAGAGGGCCGCAAACCTGCAAAGGCCAGCTAATCCCTTAAAGCTCGTCGTAGTCCGGATCGGAGTCTGCAACTCGACTCCGTGAAGTCGGAATCGCTAGTAATCGCGAATCAGAATGTCGCGGTGAATACGTTCCCGGGTCTTGTACACACCGCCCGTCACACCATGGAAGTTGGTTGCACCAGAAGTAGGTAGCTTAACCCTCGGGAGGGCGCTTACCACGGTGTGGTCAATGACTGGGGTGAAGTCGTAACAAGGTAGCCGTACGGGAACGTGCGGCTGGATCACCTCCTTTAAAGAGCAAACTAAGCCGATTTGCAAAAATGCGAGTACCCTCACAAGTTATCTGATATTAGCAACAGCCCTGGATTAACCGAGCTTTGCTCGAAGAGCTACCAGGCATTCAGAAATGTTTTTGGGTCTGTAGCTCAGTTGGTTAGAGCGCACCCCTGATAAGGGTGAGGTCGGAAGTTCAAATCTTCCCAGACCCACCAAATATATTTTGAGGTGAAATTAGTAAACCATGGGGCCATAGCTCAGCTGGGAGAGCGCCTGCCTTGCACGCAGGAGGTCGGCGGTTCGATCCCGCCTGGCTCCACCATCAACTCAATCTGCTGTTGCACAGGATTTTTTAAGGCGACAATTTCGTCTTATAAATTTGTTCTTTAACAATTTGGAAATTTCTGACGTCTTGAGTGGGTCAACAAATATGTTGATTCAATCAAGTGTCGCATTTGCACATGTTGCATGACATATATTCAATTTGCACGATTGAATCAATATTGTATGAAAAATTTGTCTATACAAAAGGAGGCATTTCAGACATACAGTATGCCTAAGAGTTTTTTGGGTTATATGGTCAAGTGACTAAGCGCACATGGTGGATGCCTAGGCAGTAAGAGGCGATGAAGGACGTAGTAGTTTGCGATAAGCCTCGGTGAGCTGACAAACAAGCTTTGACCCGAGGATTTCCGAATGGGGAAACCCACTCTGCTTGCAGAGTATCTTGCACTGAATACATAGGTGTAAGAAGCGAACCCGGTGAACTGAAACATCTAAGTAACCGGAGGAAAAGAAATCAACCGAGATTCCCTTAGTAGCGGCGAGCGAACGGGGACCAGCCCAGTTACCATCAATCTAATGACCCTAGTGGAATGATCTGGAAAGTTCAACCATAGGAGGTGATAGTCCTGTACACGAAAGGTGATTTAGAGGAGTAACAAAGAGTAAGACGGGGCACGTGAAACCTTGTCTGAACATGGGGGGACCATCCTCCAAGGCTAAATACTACTTACTGACCGATAGTGAACTAGTACCGTGAGGGAAAGGCGAAAAGAACCCCGGTTAGGGGAGTGAAATAGAACCTGAAACCGTGTGCGTACAAGCAGTGGGAGCCCCTTAAGGGGTGACTGCGTACCTTTTGTATAATGGGTCAGCGAGTTATTTTTAGTTGCAAGCTTAACCTTCTTGGGGAGGCGTAGGGAAACCGAGTCTGAATAGGGCGATTTAGTAGCTAGGAGTAGACCCGAAACCGGACGATCTATCCATGGCCAGGGTGAAGATAGGGTAATACCTGTTGGAGGCCCGAACCGGGTAATGTTGAAAAATTATCGGATGAGCTGTGGATAGGAGTGAAAGGCTAATCAAGTCCGGAGATAGCTGGTTCTCCTCGAAAGCTATTTAGGTAGCGCCTCGTGTATCACTCTTGGGGGTAGAGCACTGTTTCGGCTAGGGGGTCATCCCGACTTACCAAACCGATGCAAACTCCGAATACCAAGAAGTGCAATCACGGGAGACACACGGCGGGTGCTAACGTCCGTCGTGGAAAGGGAAACAACCCAGACCGCCAGCTAAGGTCCCAAAGTTATAGCTAAGTGGGAAACGAAGTGGGAAGGCATAGACAGCCAGGAGGTTGGCTTAGAAGCAGCCACCCTTTAAAGAAAGCGTAATAGCTCACTGGTCTAGTCGGCCCGCGCGGAAGATTTAACGGGGCTCAAGCTATACACCGAAGCTGCGGATGCATGCTTGCATGCATGGTAGAGGAGCGTTCTGTAAGCCTGTGAAGGTGTGTCGTGAGGCATGCTGGAGGTATCAGAAGTGCGAATGCTGACATGAGTAACGATAATGCGAGTGAAAAACTCGCACGCCGAAAACCCAAGGGTTCCTGCGCAACGCTAATCGGCGCAGGGTGAGTCGGCCCCTAAGGCGAGACCGAAAGGTGTAGTCGATGGGAAACTGGTTAATATTCCAGTACTTTGTATTACTGCGATGAGGGGACGGAGAAGGCTAAATCTACCGGGCGTTGGTTGTCCCGGGGAAAGTATGTAGGCAGAGAGCTTAGGCAAATCCGGGCTCTTGTTAATGTCGAGATACGATGACAACCGGCCTATGTGCCGGAAAGTGGTTGATGCCATGCTTCCAGGAAAAGCCTCTAAGCTTCAGGTAATACAAAACCGTACCGTAAACCGACACAGGTGGGTGGGGAGAGAATCCTAAGGCGCTTGAGAAAACTCTGGTGAAGGAACTAGGCAAATTGGTACCGTAACTTCGGGAGAAGGTACGCCCTTGATGGTGATGAGACTTGCTCTCTAAGCTGACGAGGGTCGAAGATACCAGGTGGCTGCGACTGTTTATTAAAAACACAGCACTCTGCAAACACGTAAGTGGAAGTATAGGGTGTGACGCCTGCCCGGTGCCGGAAGGTTAATTGATGGGGTTAGCTTCGGCGAAGCTCTTGATCGAAGCCCCGGTAAACGGCGGCCGTAACTATAACGGTCCTAAGGTAGCGAAATTCCTTGTCGGGTAAGTTCCGACCTGCACGAATGGCGTAACGATGGCCACACTGTCTCCACCAGAGACTCAGTGAAATTGAAATCGCTGTTAAGATGCAGCGTACCCGCGGCTAGACGGAAAGACCCCGTGCACCTTTACTACAGCTTTACACTGAATTTTGAATATATTTGTGTAGGATAGGTGGGAGGCTTTGAAGCGTAAACGCCAGTTTGCGTGGAGCTAACCTTGAAATACCACCCTGATATCTTTGGAGTTCTAACCCAGGTCCGTTACCCGGATCGGGGACCGTGTATGGTGGGTAGTTTGACTGGGGCGGTCTCCTCCTAAAGAGTAACGGAGGAGTACAAAGGTACTCTCAGTACGGTCGGACATCGTACGTTGCGTATAAAGGCATAAGAGTGCTTGACTGCGAGACAGACACGTCGAGCAGGGGCGAAAGCCGGTCTTAGTGATCCGGTGGTTCTGTATGGAAGGGCCATCGCTCAACGGATAAAAGGTACGCCGGGGATAACAGGCTGATTCCTCCCAAGAGTCCACATCGACGGAGGAGTTTGGCACCTCGATGTCGGCTCATCACATCCTGGGGCTGTAGCAGGTCCCAAGGGTATGGCTGTTCGCCATTTAAAGTGGTACGCGAGCTGGGTTTAGAACGTCGTGAGACAGTTCGGTCCCTATCTGCCGTGGGCGTTGGAAATTTGAGAAGAGTTGCTCCTAGTACGAGAGGACCGGAGTGAACGTATCTCTGGTGTTCCGGTTGTCACGCCAGTGGCATTGCCGGGTAGCTAAATACGGACAGGATAACCGCTGAAAGCATCTAAGCGGGAAGCCCCCTTCAAGATCAGATTTCCCTGGAACCTTGAGTTCCCTGAAGAGCCCTCGAAGACTACGAGGTTGATAGGCTGGGTGTGGAAGTTCAGTAATGAATGAAGCTAACCAGTACTAATTGCTCGTGAGGCTTGGCCATATAACATCAAAAAACTTTGGTGATATGACAAGTAACATGTATATGTGCGACACAAACGATGTCAGAAATTTTCAAATTGCTAAAGGCAATACTGGTTTGCCTGGTAGTTTTAGCGAGTGGGAACCACCCGATTCCATTTCGAACTCGGAAGTGAAAACGCTCAGCGCCGATGGTAGTGTGGGGTCTCCCCATGTGAGAGTAGGACACCGCCAGGCTTTTTAATACAAAAGAAACCATTTCTGCTTTGGAAATGGTTTTTTTTTGTTTAAAATCAGTTGATAAATTTGAGATTACAAACATGAGAGTAGCAAAATACAGTGAATTTGGTGCAGCGAAAGATGTGCTCAGCGTAGATGAGATCCCAAAACAACCTCTCGGTGATAATGAGGTATCAATAGAAATCAGAACCAGCGGTGTGAATCCATCTGACGTCAAGAAGCGTGCCGGTGCTTTTCCCGATCTTCTTAATAATGGTTATGTGATTCCTCACAGTGATGGCGCAGGAAAAATAGTCGATGTAGGTAAAAATATATCTGAGAAAAGGATAGGAGAACGAGTGTGGATCTACCAAGGGCAATTCGAGCGCGAGCATGGTACTGCTGCTGAGTTTATAAATATTGATTCCAAACTGGCAGTATATCTGCCCGATCAAGCATCTTATGAGATTGGTGCATGTATTGGTATTCCGATTATGACAGCCCACCGTTGTGTTTATTCAGATGGTAAAGTAGATGGAAAAAATATTTTAGTGACAGGTGGCGCAGGAAGAGTGGGTAACTATGCCATTCAATGGGCGAAGCTATCGGGTGCGAATGTGATTGCAACCGCAAGTAATGATTTCGATAAAGAAATATGCCTGTCTGCTGGAGCTGATCAGGTGGTCAATCATAAAGATGAAGACTGGGGGTTAAAAGCAGTTGAGGTAAATAATGGGTGTAAATTTGATCGGCTCGTTGATGTTGAGTTTGGACAAAATTTAGACAACTCTTTGATGGCCCTCAAAACAGGTGCCATCATTGCAACGTACTCATCCACAAAAGATCCCCAGCCCCAATTGCCGTTCTTGAAAATGATGTACATGGATCTGACAGTAAGACTTGTCATTGTTTACGCGATGCCTGATCAAGCAAAAATGGACGCAATTTTCGATATTACTGATGCTCTTAAAAAAAATAAGTTAAGCCATAGAATAATGAAATCATTCAGTTTGAATGATATCGCAAGCTCGCATGAACTCATTGAAAGCGGCACAACAAATGGATGTGTACTCATAAATATAGACTAGGGCTGACGATATGGTAGAGTTTTATTTTATTAACTATTCTTGGAAAAAATTATGAACATTGATTCACCCTTAAGAGAGCTTGGTCCGATAGATAATAGTGAGTTGAGTGATGCCATAATGTCTCTGGATGAGAGTGTATGGAAAGAAAACCTCACTAGGCAAGAAGAGTTCGAAGTCCATAGAGCAACCGAGTCTGTTGTAATGTATTTTGTTGATCTTGATCAATGGCCAAATGTCGAAGTAACCAAAGAATCAGGCTTTAAACATCTATCTAATTTTGCTTTACCTCTAATGAACGACATTATTTCCAGATGCTACCAACCGGGTGGCACTGTGATAAGGGCAATGGCAGCAAAATTATTGGCAGGAAAAAAAATTATAAAACACTGGGATAAGCATCCGTCATTTCATTGTGGTCATCGAATTCATGTGCCAATCACGACCAATCCCAGAGTTAGATTTATGATTGATGGCCAACCTTATCGCTTCAAGATTGGGGAGGCGTACGAGATAAATAACCAGCTTCATCATTCTGTCATGAATAAAGGCAATGAGGACAGAATTACATTTATATTTGATTACGTCCCCAAAGAAGAAATCGAAAAATTGTCTGCACGATCAGTCTAAAAGTTAACCTTTATTTTTGAGCTCCAAATAATGCAATTGCCTCAGGAATATTGAGGACACTGTTTGATGCAATAATATGCGCACCAGAAACTCCTGGCATTTTTGACAGTGCAGTTAATTGCTCTGCGCACATTTTTATTCCCTCTTTTTCTGGATCTTCAGATTTTTCCAGGCGAGAGACTGCCTCAGCTGGAATCATAACATTGGGTCTATTTTCTCGGAGCCATTTCGCATCATCCGCCGACTTAAGTATGGCTATACCCACAATGAGATGCATTTTTCTCAATAATTTTGTTGCAATGAGTCTTTCCATATAAATTTTCATAATTTCCATATCGAGACAGGTGTGTGTAATTACAAATTGCGCACCGGCTTCCACTTTTTCTGTGAGGTTTGTAGCTGGCCATCCTGGTTTTGGGGCGAAAGGTGTAACCACACCCCCAATTAGAAAGTCATTATTTGTGGGGAGTTTTTCATCTATTTTAATTTTATTGGCTAAACTTATAAGAGCGTTGGCATTCATATCCATAATTGCTTTTGGTCGAGGTTCAACTTCCTTTGGTATTTTCTCACCTCTTGTTAACAAAAGATTTTTCATATCAAGGGAGGCGCAGCCCAACAACTCGCTTGTAAGGGAAATTCGATTTCGATTTCTGCAGCTCAGATTAATAATAGGGTCAATCCCATTTTCTTTGAGAATAATTCCTGCAGATAGCGTCGACATGTGCAGTTGCCCAGACTGATTGTCTGTCACTAGAATTGCATCGACATGATCTTTTAATAGTTCAGCTTGAATTCTAATAGCCTCTCTATCTGTGTCGGGGCGAAGAAATATCTCAGAACTGATGGTAAAATCTTTGATATCCAGTGATTGGCTAAAAATATTCAACTTTCTTATACTCGTCTTTATCGTATTGTCAGATTTTAACTGATAATAGAAATTGGAGCGAATAACTTGAAAAAAATTGATGAAAAAGAAGCTTTCAGGCAAGCCTTCGCATATTTAAAAAAGGGAGATGCGAGACTGTGTATTAACACCTGTAAGAGTGCCCTCATCCATTATCCTGAAAATATAAATCTATTGTGTTTAATTTCGCGTGCAAGCATGGCAGTAAGATTGTTTGAGGATGCTCAAGGTTTTCTTAATGAAGCAACCAGATTGAATCCCAAGTCACCTATCGCAAGAGAGACATATGGCGATTTATTGTTAGTTCAAGGGAAGGCTGAAGAGGCTATTAGAGAATATTTGTTTGTCAAAGAATTGAATCCTGGACAACATGAAATTGACCGAAAAATCAGTCATGCACGCGAAGTTAACAAAAAACTTTCCAAGGAAATTTCTGAAGTACTGCAAAAAGCAGGTGATCAAAAGAAGGATGTGATGAGAGATTCTTTTGATGAAGAAATCAAAGAAGCTATTGATCACCAAGAATCAGGTCGAGGAGAGCTAGCCGAGGAAATATATAGGAATATTTTAAAGCAAGATCCTAATCACATCGAAGCAGCCAGACTTCTCGCGGGCATTGCCATGGAGCACGAAAAATTCAAAGATGCTGAAATCTTTCTTCTGCGTGTTGTTAAAAATGCACCAAAATATCCGAGGGCATGGGCAGATCTTGTAAAAGCCCAGAGAGAGCAGGATAAGTTTGATATAGCGCTTGATAGCTCGGAAAAATTAATCTCATTGGATTCAAATATACCAGAATCATATATGGTTCGAGCCAGCGTAGAAGGAGAGGCGGGTATGCAACATGAAGCAATTGAGAGCTACAAAAAAGCATTATCAATAAGCCCAGAAAAACCAGGCGCATTATGCAGCATGGCCCATCACCTCAAGACTATTGGAAAACAAGATGAAGCTATCTCTGTGTATCGTCAAGCAATAAAAATACAACCAGATCATACAGAGTCCTATTGGAGTATGGCGAACCTTAAAACATTCAATTTTGAAGACAGTGAAATTAAAGATATGGAGAATTTATTGAGTAACAAAGATCTTCCAGATATAGGAAGGATTCATCTTCATAATGCACTTGGTCTGGAATATGAATCCCGAGGTGATTATGACAAAGCATTTGAGAACTTAAACAACTGCAACACCCTAAGAAGAAAATCTGAATCTTATGATCCAGTCGAGTACGAAACTATGATTGATAAGATAATCGAGATTCTTTCTCAAAAAAAATTAAAAAGAGAACCTGTAAAACAGTCTGAAGTAACACCTATTTTTATTGTGGGATTGCCGCGATCTGGTTCAACATTAATAGAACAAATTTTAGCGAGCCACAGTTGTATCGAGGGGACACACGAGCTCCACGAAATGTCTATGTCGATGCGACACGTCAGAGAAGTCTCTAACGCTAATCAACGATTTCCTGAAGCCTTGGAAAACTTTCGACCTAATGAATGGAAAATGCTTGGAGAAGAGTATTTAAAAACAACAGAAAAGTACCGAACAGATAAATTATTTTTTATTGATAAGAATCCAAACAACTTTACCTTTGTTGGTGCAATTAAGCTGGCTATCCCAAATGCAAAAATAATAAATGCAAAACGTCATCCATTAGACAGTTGCTTTGGGTCATTCAAGCAACTTTTCGCTTCAGGTCAACCTTTCAGTTATGACCTAACAGAGTTAGGTGAATACTACATGGAGTATCTGCGAATCATGGAACATTGGCATAAGGCATGCCCCGGATTTGTTTTGGATGTTAATTATGAGTCGGTCGTTTCTGATTTGGATTCTGAGGTTAAGAGAATTCTTGAATTTTGTGAACTTCCTTTTGAAGAGAACTGTCTTCGTTTTTATGAGACTGAGCGAGCTGTAAAAACGGCAAGCTCTGAGCAAGTCAGGAAACCCATTTATTCAAGTTCTGTCAATCTCTGGCGCAACTATGAGCATAAATTATCGGATTTAATTGAAATATTGGAGCCTGTCCTTAAGGAGCTTCCTCAAGAAGATCAGCCCAAATCATTTGTACCACATTAGCCACACTAAAAAAATCTCCTATGATTAAAACTTATCAATCATATAAGTTGTTGATAAACATAAAAATATATAACTGAAAAATTGATCTGAACAAATCAAGATAAAAACGATAAAAATACTAATGTTGTTTAAAAACAACAAAATTTAAAAAAAATTAAATATTTCCTCAAAATGTGAAACAAATAGTTGTAGTATTGGTTCAACTAATTTACATTTAAGTCATAAAAATTTAACGTTATGGCAATAATGCAATAACATAAATACAAATCTTCACTGAAACCCGGGGGTTAAAGAATGGAAGTAAAGAAACTCAATAAAGCTCTAACGCCAGTTGCTGGTGCAATTGCTGCAGTATTAGCACCGTCACATCAAGCATTGGCCCAAGACTTTGCACTAGAAGAAATCATTGTAACAGCTACTAAGCGACAACTTAGTGTTCAGGATATTCCTGCATCAGTTCAAGCGATAGGGCAAGAAGCACTTGCAAACATGGGTGCAGCAACACAAGAAGATTTCGCAAGATTCATGCCTGGAATTAATGTTGTTTCATATGGCGCAACAGGAAGTACGGTTGTATTTAGAGGTGCAATTACTGGTTCTGGATATATTGCGGCTTCAACATCATCGGTTTACCTCGATGAGTTGGCACTGACTACAACAGGTTCTCAGCCAACAATTAGAATGGTTGATGTTGAGCGTGTGGAAGCATTAGCAGGACCTCAAGGAACACTTTACGGTTCAGACGCTCAGGCAGGTACTTTGAGAATAGTCACTAACAAGCCTAAGATGAATGAATTCGAGGCTATATTTGATGGTGAACTCGAAGGTGGAGGCGACAGTGATGCCAGCTACCGTGGTTCTCTGGTGTTTAACGTGCCAGTTATAGAAGACAAAATGGCATTAAGAGTGGCTATGTACAGTGACAATGAAGGTGGATATATCGATAATGTCCACGGTTACACTGCAGATATGGACGCCTTTGATGGAACAAAATACGTTCAACAGCACGGTACGTTAGATAATGCGCATGCTGTTGAGGAAAATTGGAATGATGATGCAACCAATGGATGGCGCGCGAAACTCAGATGGGATATGAACGACAGCTGGAGCATGACCTTCACAGGCATGATGCAGCACGTTAAAACAACTGGAGCTGGGAATGCATATAACCCATATGTGGGTGACCTACAAACTGTTAAGTTTATTGATGGTGAATACAAGCAGAAATTTAATGCATACGACATACTCATAGAGGGTGATCTTGGGTTTGCTGACTTAGTAGCTTCAACAAACTACTATAAATACAGATCAAAAGACTTCAGCGATATTACGGACTACGCTCATTACTGGTCACATAATTACTGTTTTGATTCTTATTACGATGCGGCAACTTATTCGTCAGCTATGCCATATTACTTCACAAACCCAGCGACAGGATATCTTACGCTTTACCCTAGATACTGTCAGGGCGTGAATCAAGACTCAGATTTCTATTCAAGTTACCAAGGTACTTCGGGTGTCAAAAAAGTATCTCAAGAGATTCGTTTGCAGAGTCAAGGTGACCGATTAGATTGGATTGTTGGATTGTATCTTGAAGATACTGTGGATATGTGGACGGCTCCTTTTGCTGTGCCAGTGGATGGTATTAGTCCTAAGAGTTTATTTCAAGATTCCTTCTCGGCTAAGTACTATAGTTTTGTTCAGGGAGCCAACTTCCCAACACAAGCGGTTGTAAGCTGGTACTCAGATCAGAGAACTCTATGGGATCAAACGGCATTATTCGGTGAACTCGCATTCAGATTCACTGACGCTTTAACACTTACAGTGGGATTGAGAAATTATAAGCGTGACAACAGCAGTGCTTATTACGTTGATCACCCAGGTTCTAATTACTCTCAAGGTGATTATGTTAAAGGCTACCCTTCAACATCAGATAGAGAATATCGTCTTGCAAACAATG
The DNA here is from genome assembly GCA_902517795.1 of uncultured Woeseiaceae bacterium. Lineage (GTDB taxonomy): Bacteria > Pseudomonadota > Gammaproteobacteria > Steroidobacterales > Woeseiaceae > SP4260. Next base: position 25,551 of record CABYDR010000011.1, read on the forward strand.
GACTTCCTCCGGCGAGAGCAGGTTCAGATAGTGTGACAATTCCTAAGATTAGCTTAAAGTATAATCTTAATGATGACACGATGGCTTACGCACTTTTCACTCGTGGTAAGCGTCCCGGAGGTGTAAACCGAAGTCGAGGTAACCCATACTTCCCGAATGCATACGGACCTGACATTATGGATAACCACGAAGCCGGAATTCGTTCAACATTTGGTGACGGAAGAGGTCGATTTAATTTGACTGCCTATCACATGAAATGGGATGAATATCAGTTAGAGCAGGTTGATCCATCGAATACACCGTGTGATGTCAACGGAGCTATTGCTAAAGTGACTGGTTTGCCACCAGCTTCAACAGTCTCAACGGCAGGTGTCTGTGGACAACCTTGGCAAAACTTGGTTGCTAACACAGGGCAAGCACATATTACAGGTGTAAACATTGATGTTGAGTACGCATTAACAGAGGACATCACGTTTGGTTTGAACTATGAAAACATGGAAGCCATGACAGACAGTAATCACGACTTGAACGGTACACCAGATACATTCGAGATTGTAAAGGATATGCGCTTACCACTTGTTCCAGAAAATAAAGGTTCATTCTGGTTAACATGGAGCACGCCTGCAAATATGGCTGGAGCTGAGTATAAGTACATTCGTTTCCAAGCATCTACTCAAGGTGGCATCATCAATAAGTTAGAGCCAGATTCACTTAATGGTAGTGCGAACCCTCAGCACAGAGTACCAGGCTATAAAGTCATGGATATTAGAGCTGGGCTTCAAGGTGAGAACTGGGAAATTGCAGCATACATTAACAACTTAACTGACGAGCGAGCTCAGTACACATGGGGCACAGGTGACTTTGGTTGGGCGCAAGCCTCTTCTAAGCCGGGCGGTAGAGCACACACCGTTGATGTATACACCAATAGACCTCGCGAAATTGGTATTCGTTACATGAAGAGATGGGGTGAGTAGTAAAGAAACTGTCTCGAAGCAATATAAAGAAACCGGGCATTGCCCGGTTTTTTTATATTTTAATGAAATGGCCAGATTTCAAGACCATGGATGGCGTTTCTTATATCCATAGATAAGTTGACCGATCCGACCATTTGCTTTGAATCAATATCGTAAAGAGAAATTGTTGATGGTGATGAGCCCACAACTGCAAATCGATCATCTATTGTGCATAAACCTCTCGCAAATCCTTGGCGAGCTATCTTTGAGTCATCAATTCCAGCAAACTCAATATCACTCTCTTTGTAAGTGATAACTTTGAAGGCAATTTCCTCTCCATCTCTCGGTACATAACGCAAACAGTCAGAAGCTGTATCGTTAAATATAATTCCATTTTTCCAGAATTTAGGATTGTGCGTGCCTAATGGCAATTCACAAACTTTTCTGACGGTATTATCTGCCCCTATGTGCAATAGGCCTTCAGTCTTTAGACCGCTCAAGAAAATACCGTTTTCATTTACATCAACCATATTAATGTGAAAATCATTTACAGGGCGAGGACCTACTGATTTTCTTGGATCAAAGAGGCCTCCTGTCCATTGATCATATTCTTTTCTTAATTGAAAACCCCAGTCGAATCTTTTTGTTTCCAAATTGAAAGACAGCAGGCTATCAAAGCCAGTAGATGTGAGGAAAATTCTTTTTTCAATTCTGCAGATTTCATGAGCGTGTTTTAAGTATCGATTTTTGAATGAATTATTAGATTCAAAATTTTTGTTGTAGCAGAATAATTCATCACTTGCCGCAATGTACATATCTTCATCATGAAAGCAAATCCCTCGTAATCCCCGATCTGCGCCTCTTCCCTCAAAGTCAATATCACTGGTATTCCAATCCACGTGCTGTTCAGCTTCTTTTTTGTCAAAGTCCACTGTGTAAATGCCACCATGACTCTCGCCTTGGACGCTTCCTCTCACAACTGAAGTGGCAATTAATTTAGGTAACTTGAATGTCATTTGGATACAATAGGCTAAAAATGATTTATTAATAATGTTATTTATTATAATTGATTATAAAAAATATAATGACAACATTTAGAGGTTATAGGGAGAAGATGGATAAAATAAGAAGAGCAAAAGGTTTTTTGATTTTCATAATGATCGTCACTCTGATCACATCCTGCTCTCAAAAAAATAATGAATTAAAAAAAAGTAGCTATGCTGATCTTGTTTTTCAAAATGGTTTAATCTACACAGTTGATGAAAGTCGCTCTTGGGCGGAAGCAATGGCCATAAAGGATGGAATAATTACATTTGTCGGAAATAATGCTGATGCTAAGGATTTTATAGGGCCAGATACAACCACAGCTAATCTAAAACAGAGAATGGTGCTACCTGGTATGCATGATGTTCATATTCATCCTATATCGGGAGGCGTACTATCAGCCAGCTGTGATTTGAATGGACTATCGACAATCGCACAATATCGAAGCGCAATCTCAAATTATGCCAATGCAAATCCCGACGTTGAGTGGATTTTGGGCGGAGGTTGGGCAATGTCCGTCTTTGGAGCAGGAGGAAAACCCAGCCGAAAGATTATCGACGAATTGATACCAGATCGACCTGTTTATCTGACGTCAACCGATGGCCACTCTGGATGGGCCAATTCAATTGCTCTAGAGATGGCAGGCTTAACAAAAGACACTCCGGATCCCATAGATGGAATCATAGATAGGGATCCAGAGACAGGCGAACTCATTGGAAGTCTTCAGGAAGGCGCTATGAATCTGGTCCAACGTGTTATTCCTCCAACTACAATTGAATCTAAAATCGCCGGTTTGAAGTACAGTATCAAGATGCTAAATGGTTACGGTATTACCTCTATACAGGACGCTATCGTTAGGGAAAATGATTTAAAAACATATCAAAATCTAGAAAAAACTAAACAGTTAAGTCTCCGGGTTGTTGCTTCATTATGGTGGGAGCGTGATCAGGGTTTAGAGCAAATTCCACACTTAATCGAATTAAGAGAAAACTACAGAAGTGAGCTAGTTAGCCCCACAACCGTGAAAATTATGCAAGATGGATTGGTAGAAAACTATACGGCAGTTCTGGTTGATCACTATCATAATGTGCCAGGACCTACTAAAGGTATTCCGATGATTGAGCCTGAGTTTCTAAAGGAAGTAGTTACCGCTCTCGATGCATTAGGCTTTCAGTTGCATTTTCATGCGCTTGGAGATGGGGCTGCAAGACAGAGTTTAGATGCTGTTGAGGAATCCGTATATGAGAATGGCCAGCTTGGAAATAGACATCACGTCTCACATTTACAATTGATTCATCCAGATGATTTCGATCGCTTTGCAGAGTTAGAGGTCGTTGCAAACTTCCAGCCACTTTGGGCATATACAGGAGATTATCTTACAGAACTTGCCGCGCCATTTATTGGTGCAGAGAGACTTCGTTGGTCTTATGCTATAAAGAGTTTGCAAAATGCAGGAGCTTTAATCGCCTTTGGCAGTGATTGGAGCGTATCATCGGCAAACCCTTTTTATCAAATTGAGACGGCAATAACTCGCCAGAGTGCAACTGAAATCACTGCATTGGAAAATGCGCCAGTAGATCCTGAACAAGACGTTCCATTGAATATTGAAGAGAGCATTGACCTTATAACTGCCATCGATGCTTTTACGATAAATGCTGCATTTGTTAATAAATCAGAGAATCTAACAGGGTCCATTGAGGTTGGTAAATATGCTGATTTGGCTGTACTTGATCAAAATCTCTTTGAAATTGAAAGTGCTGAAATCTCTGAAACCAATGTACTATTGACCCTTTTTGATGGAAATGTTGTGCATGGAGATATCTCCCAATTATGAGAAGCTTCTCTCTAATAATTCATTTGTTGTTGATCCTGTTATTTGCTTCTAGAGCGAATGGGGAAGCTCTTGAAGAGACAAATTTTACCACTCAAAAAAAAGCTGTTTTCTGTGGAAGTTTAATAGACGGTACTGATAATGATATAAAGAAGAATCAGTTAATCGCCATCATTAATGACAAAATTGAGAGTGTTGGGCATTTTCAAAAAGTAAACTTACAAGATAATAGCCAAATATTGGATTTATCTGACTATCATTGCTTACCCGGTTTAATTGATACTCATACACACATCACAGAAAAAGCCGGAGATACAGCAGATTTAAGCGTCTATTTCACAATGACTGAAGAAGAAGTCATAGAAATATCAAATAAGAACGCGGAGACCACCTTGAACGCCGGATTTACTGCCGTGAGGAATGTGGGATCATACATAGCTTGGTCTGCATTGAATCTCCGTAATCGAATAAATAATGGTGAAGTGATTGGACCAAGGATTCAGCAAGCAGGTTTTTATCTCACGGTTCCTGGAGGTGGAGGCGACCTTTTGATTCCTGATTTTCCTGAGGAGGATATTCCACTACACGTAAGACTGGGTGTTTCTAATAATGCCGAAGAGTTTAAAAATAACGCAAAAAAAGCCATTGATGGCGGAGCAGATTTCTTAAAGATATTGGCATCGGGTGCGGTACTCGCTTTCGATGGAATTCCAGGCGCGCCTGAGATGACACCAGAGGAAATAGCCGCAGTGGTCTCTGTTGCCAAAGAAGCTGGAGTAAAAGTCACTTCACATGCCCATGGCGCACAATCAATTAAGGATTCAATACTGGCTGGGGTAGACTCAATTGAGCATGCTTCCTTGGCCGATCAGGAGGCAATTGATCTGGCTGCAGAGCGAGGTGTTGTCTTTTCAATGGATGTATACAATGGCAGCCATGCTAAAGCGGTTGGAGAAGAGCAGGGCTGGCCAGAAGAGTTCATGAGAAAAATGAATGAGACAACAGATGCGCAGCGACAAGTTTTCAGAAAAGCAGTCAAGGCAGGTGTCCCAATTACTTTTGGTACAGACGCAGCAGTTTATCCTCATGGTGAGAATGCAAAACAATTTTCTATTATGATTGAGTTTGGCATGACACCAATGCAAGCCATTAAGTCGGCTACATCAGTAGCCGCTAAATATATGGGCTGGGGAGACGAGATTGGTTCAGTCAGAAAAGGTTACTATGCTGATATTATTGCGACAAAAAAAAATCCTCTCGAAAATATATTTGTTTTGGAGAATATTGATTTTGTTATGAAGGGCGGAGAGGTTATAAAAGATGTTAACTAGAACCTAAAAACCTTATGACAATAAAAGCACCAGTAAAAAATTATCGACTGAGAAAATTCAGTAAGAAAATTAAGAGAATAATTTTTAGTGAAGCTCTTCAAGTCTATCTCTTGGCCAGAAAGTGGGATAAAAAAGATTTATCTCCAATCAATTCACAAAATAATGAGATTTTCTGTCATGAAGCCAGACTCTTCTCACAAAATGGGGAGGATGGGATTATTCGGAAAATATTTTATGAAATCGGGTTTTCAAATAAATATTTAGTCGAATTTGGCTTTGGAGCCCATCAATGTAACTCATTAAGATTGATTTTGCATGAGAACTTCAAAGGTTTATTGATGGATGGTTCGATGCAACAATGTAGGCTATTCAATCTCACATGTAAAAAGAGCGGAATTGATGAGGTAAGAGCAATTAATGCTTTCTTAAACAAGGACAACTTAGAATCCATTATCAAACAAAATAATATTCCTTCAGAAATTGATTTTCTATCTATTGATGTTGATGGGAATGACTTTTGGTTATGGGAATGTCTGAATTGCGTTAAACCCAGAGTGGTCTGTATTGAATACAATGCAGGTATAGGGCCAGAAAAATCATGGTCCAGTCCTTATTCCGATAACTTTGAGAGATTTGTTGCACACCCAAGCGGTTTTTTCGCAGGCGCCTCAATATGTGCACTAGAGTCACTTGGTATAAAAAAAGGATATCGATTAGTCGGCTGTGATTCCACGGGAACAAATGCCTTCTTCTTGAGGGACGATCTCGCACAAGAAAAAATACCCACTGTCTCAGCCAGAAAAGCCTTTAATCCACATCTTAATTGGCTTGGACGAGGAATATCAGAGCGTCAGCAACTTGAAATTATGCAATCCTTCCCATACATAGAAGTATGATAATTTTTTATATTTATATAAGATACCTAAAATAAAATTCGACTTAGATAATACCTTCACTTCATTACAAAGATAGGAAAAAGGAATTTATATGCTAGCTCCAAAAAGGAATTTTCACTTATTGTTATTCATAAGCGCAATACTGTTTACTCATCAACTGAATGCTCAGGATGTATATACCGAATTTGATGAAATTGAAGTCACTGCAACAAGATTAAATTCATCGCTGTTGAACAGCAGCAGATCAGTTTCATTGATTGAGAAAGCAAGAATTCAAAATGCTACCCAGTTATTAGCAATGGATGAGGTTCTTGCAGGGGTGCCCGGTCTTTATATGCAAAATCGTTACAATTTTGCTCAAGATCTTAGGGTATCAATAAGAGGATTTGGCGCGCGGTCAGCATTTGGAATTAGAGGAATCAAAGTAATTGTTGACGGTATTCCAGAAACCATGCCAGATGGACAGGCAGGAGTTGACAGTATCGACCTGGGCTCTGTGAATCGTATTGAAGTACTGAGAGGTCCATCCTCATCGCATTATGGTAATGCTGCGGGTGGAGTAATTTTTATTGAAACTGAGAGTGGCTCAGAACCAGGATTTATTGAGACCACATTTGCTGGTGGTGATCTTGGTTATGGAAAATTCCAATTGAAAACAGGTGGCCAAAATGGGCGATTGAATTATTTAGTGAATACCTCCAAACAAACCTTAGATGGTTATAGACAGCACTCCAAATCTGAAGGTGCTTTATTCAACGGGAAGTTTGATATCAGGCTCAATGATTCAGATAACTTGAAATTTACACTAAATTACACGGATCAACCAGAATCCCAAGATCCTGGCGGAATTAACATTGGCCAAGTAACGACTGACAGGAAATCTCCTCGCGACAGAAATTTATCTTATGATTCTGGAGAAGCCCTGAGTCAAAAGAGAATTGGACTTGTTTATGAACGAAATAACCCCGAAGGTAAACTTACGGTAAGAAATTATTATGTAAATCGAGATTTTTCTAACAAACTGCCATTCAAAAATGGTGGGTCGGTCAATATAGATAGAGAGTTCTATGGATTTGGCGCACAGTATGAGTTTGGTGAATCATTATCAGATCGTTTGTCACTTGTTATGGGGTTTGATTTTGACCGTCAAGACGACGACAGAAAAAGATTCAACAATGATCTCGGCAAAATTGGCTCTTTGACATTTGATCAGAATGAAAAAGTGAACAGCAATGGCCTCTTTTTACAATCGAGATATGAATTAGGCAGTTGGTCAATTTCATCAGGACTCAGGTATGATGAGGTGAAGTTTGATATCTCAGATCATTTTCTGTCCAATGGAGACGATTCAGGAGAAATTAAATTCGATGCAGTGAGCCCCTCATTAGGACTGAATTATAATCTAGAACATGGGTCGGTTTTCTTAACCATGAATAGTTCTTTTGAAACACCTACTACAACTGAATTAGCTAATCCAGATAATTCAGGTGGCTTTAATGCATCCCTTAAACCACAAAAAGCCAATAACATAGAATTAGGGTATAAATATGCAATGGATCGGCTTTACTATGAAGTTGCGATCTTTGATATAGATTTGCAAGATGAACTGGTTCCCTTTGAGCTAGAAAACTTAACAGGAAGAACCTTCTACTCAAATGTTGGTAAGTCTTCTAGAACCGGTATGGAATCTCTCATGTCCTGGACTCTTAAGCCAAACTTTGTATTCGATGCTTCCTATACATGGTCAGATTTCAGTTTTGATAATTTCATCGATAAAAATAATGAAGATTTTTCAGGATCAAAGTTACCCGGATTGCCGCAATCATTTGCTCATTTTGCTTTTCGCTATATCAATGAGAATGGTCTGAATGCGACATACAATTTCAATTACTCTGGTGATTTGTATGCCAATAATGCTAATTCTGTCAAAGTTAATTCTTATTCAGTTTCTAATTTTAGATTGAGCTATCAGGTAAATAAGGGCAATTGGTCTATTCTCCCTTATATGGGCATGAACAATATCTTTGATACTGAATTCAACAGCAATATCAGAATAAACGCATTCGGTAGCAGGTATTACGAACCCGCTCCTGGAAGGAACAGTTATCTTGGAATAACGTTTACTCGATCTATGTAAATTGAGAGTTAAGAACTATTTTGGCTTAGCAAGCACCATCTCAATTTCGACTAGCCATCCGCCTGCGAGTGCTTCTATTTGAAACGCTGAACGTGCTGGTTTATTGGGTTGCTCTTCTGTTCCAAAATATCTGCTGTAGGCTCTCATGAAACCTGAGAAATCCATCCGTCCGTCAAGTTCAGGGTCTCCAACAAGAAATACCGTCAATTTAACAGCATCACCAAAATCGACACCGAGGGATTTGAATGAGTTTTCGAATTTCTTAAGAACACTCATAGTTTGAGCTTCAGTGTCACCTGCCCATTCTCTCGTGCCTCTCTCGGCATCAGGATTTACTGGTGAAGGAAGTTGACCGCTGTGATAAATGATTGTGGTATCAGGTGAAACCTCTACTGCTCTTGATATAGGGAATGTAGAGTTATTTGGCAGAGGGTGTCTTATCACATCCGCAAATAAACTTGTGGTTAAAAATGTTAGAAATAAACTCAGTGTTAATCTTTTCATTGTATTCTCTCTCTGTGTTTTAGTATGCAAATTCTTCAGATACCAGTTCTTGATCGAATGAATCTGATGATCTTTGTGTAGGTGCATCGATATTATTAGCGATTGGCTCCGGTGTATTGAGCCTTCTGTCTGCTGGCCATAGTGTTCCTTGGTCCATTACTGTGACAGGTCCCATACCCATATATTTGAATTTCTGAACGCGTTTTCCTTCATAAGTTTCTGTAGTGTATATATTGCCTTTTGAATCAGTTGCAATATTGTGCACCGCAAAGAATTGACCTGGATTCCTTCCGCCATCTCCAAAGTTAGTCAGAATTTCCATGGTTGAACGCTCTATAATGAAAATTTTTCTATTGGTGCCGTCCGCAAGATAGATAAATTTTTGCTCCGGGTCAGCTGAAAAAGATATATCCCAAACAGAACCATCTCCCAGGCTGTTTGGTTTTACAAATAACTCCTTAACAAATGTACCATCTTGGTTAAAGACCTGCAGTCGATTATTCGGTCTATCGCATACATAAACCATTCCATCCAATGATGGCTCTGCGCAGTGAACCGGGTTTCTGAACTGTTGAGCGGGAGTTTCACCTGGCTTAAATGGACCTAAATTACTGTCATCAGGCACATTTCCATAAGCACCCCAGTATCTCTTAAGTTCACCCGTATCTGTATCCAATACGGCAACACGCTTATTGGTATAACCGTCTGCGACAAAAGCTTCATTAGACGCAGCGTGAAACGCAATTTCAGCTACACGCCCGAAGTTTTCTTTGCTATGGCTGTCAATTGGTGAGCCAGCCTTACCGTATTGTGCAAGAAACTCTCCATTTCGTGTGAACTTCAATATATGTGAATCGCCTCTTCCGTTTCCACCAATCCAAATATTGTCTTTATGATCTACACTGATACCGTGATTTGATGATGGCCAATCGTATCCCTCTCCGGGGCCACCCCAGTGATTCACCAGATTTCCGTCAGGATCAAACTCTAGGACATTTGGGGCTGGGATACAGCAATCCGCTATTTTTGGATCAGCGGCAGCACCGATCTCCGTTCGTTCATTGAAGCTGTCTCTTCTGTGGATGATAAAAACATGATCTCGTGAGTCAACAGCCAACCCAATTGTTGAACCAAGAATCCAATGATTTGGAAGTGGTTTTGGCCAGAATGGGTCAACTTCAAACGTAGGCGCCTGTTTTCCTTGAGCCTGTGCAGTATTCGTCTGTGTATCGCATCCAGAAATCAGTGCGAGCATTGAAATCATAAATACAAATCTAATGTGTTTC
>CABYDR010000012.1 GCA_902517795.1 uncultured Woeseiaceae bacterium
GAAATCATCCTTTAATACCCAAACAAGGCATAAGACTGATGGAAAAAATCGTTGAGCCTGCAGAAGCATTTTTGGACAGCCAAAAAAGACTTTATTTCCATGGAGACAGATACGACCACTTTTTTTTAGGAAAAGGATCATCATTTCCATTGGTTAATGGAGGTGTTGGCATGTTACATGAGGCCAGTTCCTCTAGAGGCATTATGGTTGAAACACGAAATGGCATCCGAACATACAGAGAAAACATAATCAAACACTTCAGAACGAGCATAGCAAATGCTACAGGCGCCTTGAACAACAGAATGGCTCTTTTGCAATACCAAAAGGATTTTTACCGAGAATCAGGTAACAAAGCAAAAAATCATCCGATCAAAGCTTACGTTGTCTCTGCAGGAAACGATCTTGCAAGACTCTATCATTTTGTTGATTTATTAAACTATCATCGAATTGAGGTACATGATCTCTCTGAGTCTACAAAAATTAATGACACGAATTTTAATAAGACCAACTCTATTGTTATTGACCTCGATCAATCACAGCATACCCTGGTAAGAGGATTATTTGATTTGGCGTTGGAATTCGAAGACAGTAAATTTTATGATGTATCAACTTGGACCCTTCCTCTGGCTTATGGAATGGAGTTTGAACCCATTGAGAACGACAATCTCAAAAAAAGATTAACAGGGGCGTTGTATGAAAACTCAAAACCTACGGCATCTTCCCCGGACGGCGCTGATTATGCGTTCGTAATGGAGTGGGACAATTACTATTCGCCAAAAGCGTTATATAAATTACTGGATAGGGGTTTACTTGCTAGAGTTGCGATGAGCCCTTTCGTGGGATCCACCACAAGAGGAAAACATGAATTTTCTAGGGGAAGCATAGTCATCTCGTTTGATCGTCAGAATAAGTCTGAACAAGAGATTTTTCAGATTATGCAAGAAATAGCTGAAGATGAAGGTATTTTTGTTCATTCATTAATATCTGGAAAAAGTGCAACTGGCATGGACAATCCGGACATTGGCAGTCAATTTATTGCAGCAGTAGAAAAACCTATAATTCTTGTTGTTGCTGGCAGAGACATGGATTGGTACAACGTTGGAGAAATCTGGCATCTGCTTGATAAAAGAATGCAAATACCAGTAACTCTCGTAGATAGAAACCTAATGAGTGATGTCAATCTTAATAAATACACACACATTATTTATGCAGGAGGAAAATATTCTGATTATTCCCCAAAATACATGCGGGGCCTCAATCAATGGGTTGATAATGGTGGCACGCTAATCGGAATAAGACAAGGTGCTGATTGGATCGGTAAGAATATTTTAAATGGCAAAGACGACAAGAAGAAAAAAAGACAGGCTAAATGGGATAAAAAACCGAAAGAAAATAAAGAAAAAGACCCAAAAGATAAGGAAATTCAGAGATATAAGTATGCCGAAAAAGAATCACGAGACCCTCTAAATGTCATTGGTGGTACGATTTTTTCTGGCAATCTGGATATCACTCACCCAATTGGATTTGGTTACAAGAATGAGAATGTTGCTCTACATAAAAATACAACATCTATTTTGCCAAGACCAAATAACCCTTATGCGACTGTAATTGAGTATCAGAATAAACCTGTCATATCAGGCTATGCTTCAGAAGAAAACAAGAAAAAATTAGCTAATACTGCTGCTCTAATCGCAGAGAGGAAGGGGGAAGGCAGTATAATTTTGTTTGCTGATGATCCAAATTTTAGAGCAACATGGTATGGAACCAATAAGCTATTTTTAAACAGTTTATTCTTTTCCTTGCTTTTTAATCCGCCAAGGTAAATTAATCTTTATCGATAAGATCTTTAGGAAATAGAACTTTGCCCTTGGAGATCACGAGATTGATTTGACGGGTATTTCTTATATCTTCTGTTGGATTCGCATCCAGCAAAACCATATCGGCCACTTTGTTGGGCTCTATGGTGCCCATCTTATCTTGCAAAGAAAAAAACTCAGCTGGTCTTATAGTAGCAGCATAAAGTGCTTCAATTGGTGAGAGGCCAGCCTCAACTAAAAATTCAAGCTCAGTATGCAAACTGTATCCTGGTAATGCATAACCGATCGGTGTATCTGTACCAGCACCAATTGGGACACCTCTTTTGTTCATTCTTCCTGTAAGCTCCAAGCTCCATTTAGCAAACTCTGAACCGTACCAATCTTGATCTTTTTTTTGTTCAAACCAATCATTTGTTGCCAAAATCCATTTTTCCTTGGCTCCTTCTGGAACATTATCGAGAACACTCTGCCAATCTTCTCTTTCATAACCAGGGTACATTGAAAATGAATTCAATCGAAGAGTAGGAACTTGAATTGTTGACTTAAGGTTGTCCATAGTTCTATTGCATTTCTCTTCATCATAATTCTTAATTGCTGGCAGTCGCTGCATAGTATGCAGAGAGCTCCGAAGCGTAAGGCCCGCAACTTCTTCATGAGAATTAAGCACGCCGAGCCTCTCTTCATGCAATTCAGCAGAGTTAAACGCACAATCTAATTCAACATTCCTAAGATGTTCCATTGAATCAACTTCTGGACCAGCAATACTTGCAGTCATAGAGAGTGGCACGTGAGCTGCGATAGGCAGATTATATTTTGAAGCAGCCTCTGACAATGCGGTAAATACTTCTGGTGAAACCATTTCATATATCTTTATGAAATCAACGCCCTCTCTATTCAGCATGGACACAGTTTTCTCGGCCATTTCGATATCAGAATTTTTGGAACCAATCTCGGGCACTAAACCACCGTCATAAACTACAAGCTCCCCGTCTAATAAAGGCCCGCTAAAATACACTCTGGGAGAATTTGCATCTACTGCTCTCATTCTTTCTACAACAGGCTTGATTTTGTGTATCAGGCCCCCGGTGTCACGAACACTGGTTACCCCGTACGCCAAAAAGAGAGATGGCATGTCTTCAGTGAAGGCGTCATCATAAGTGAGGTGCACATGCATATCCCATAATCCAGGTATTAAATATTTTCCTGTCCCATCAATCACTCTTGAAACATCAGAAATTTCTTTATCGGTCGGTTCAACGGAAATAATTTGATCCTCTGCAAATACAACTGTCTGCTTCTCAAGATTATCTCTATCAGCATTAATCACTGTTACATTTGTTATGGCAATAACATCCCTATGCGGGTCTTCGACACAAGCAATTAGAAATAACAAAGACGTTGTAAATACTGTTATGAGACGCATAATTTTCATGTCTGAGGCCCTCAATTTTTAGGAAGTTTTATTTGCTACTATAGCATTGAAAAAAAATTTCTTCTTTTTCACATTATTGTATTGACTCAAAAACAAACTATCGGCATTCTAATTTTTTTATCGCATTAAATTCATAGAATAAATTACAAAAAATGAAAAAATTTACTCCTTATATAAGCATTGGCTCCCGCGTTAGGAAATCTCCGTACTTTGAATCAACCAAGAGATGTGGTGCAAAAGCCTTTTCAATCTATAATCATATGTATATGCCAACTTTATACACCAGTGTGGTTGATGAGTATTGGAGCATGGTAAATGATGTGGTCATGATTGATGTTGGTGTTGAAAGGCAAATTGAAATCAAAGGGGCCGATGCACACAAGTTAGTTCAATTTATTACCCCGAGAGATGTATCCACTTGTGATTTAGGAAAATGTTATTACATTTTATTGACGGGTGAGGACGGCGGCATCGTCAATGATGCTGTATTGCTGAGATTAAGCGAAGATCAATTCTGGGTTTCTCCGGGAGACGGTGATGTTCTGCTCTGGATTCAGGGCATAGCTATAAATTCAGGAATGGATGTTGAGATTTTCGAGCCAGACGTATCACCACTGCAGATGGGGGGTCCTAAATCACCACACGTAATGCGAGAATTATTTGGGGATCTTGCTATTGATCTAGGGTACTATCGCGCTGAGCAAACTGAAGTCAACGGCATACCACTTGTATTAGGCAGAACTGGTTGGAGCGGTGAAATCAGCTATGAGCTTTATTTACAAGATGGAACAAGAGGTAATGAGCTCTGGGAGCTGATTGAAAGCGCGGGAGAAAAATACAACATCAAGCCAGCTGCCCCACAATTAATTAGGAGCATTGAGGGGGGTATATTGTCCTATGCCTCTGATATAAGCAGACAAGATAATCCTTTTACGATAGGTTTGGATAGATTAGTTAATCTTGATAGTGAGGATGACTTTATCGGTAAAGAAGCATTGAAGAAAATTAAGGCAGAGGGCACAAAACGAAAACTGGTTGGAATTTTTCTTGATGGCGATCAAATTAATTCACCTCCAGAGCATTTGTGGACAGTAATGGATGGGGATGTTCCAGTTGGACATGTCACCAGATGTATTCATTCTCCCAGGCTTGAAAGAAATATTGGATTTGCAAATGTACCTGCTGAAAATTCTCAAATAGGCACTCAGTTAAAGATCGATTCACCTCAAGGAGTTCTGAATGCAACCGTTTGTGAAAATTCGTGGTTCCCAGCAGAAATTAAAATCTCATTAGATTAATAAAAAATCTTAATTTCGAAGCGGCTTTCCATAAGCCAACATATGCTTGATACGCTCTTTTGTTTCTTTTGTTTTTGCTAGCGAGAGAAATGCTTTTCTCTCAAGTCCAAAGATATCATCTTCATTCATGATGGTGCCATCGTCTATGTCACCTCCAGTTACAATCATAGCAATTTGTGTTCCTGTAGTAACATCATGAGGCGTCAGGAATCCTTTTTTATGAGTATCCATTAACCACTTCTTCATTTTTTCCCAAATATCTCTGCCTGGCATTGACAAGTCGCCCCTATATGTAGGACTGTAATTATCTTTTAAATGGTCTACTTTTATTATGGCCTTGTCTAAGAGCCTGTCTCTATTCATTACAAATTCATCTCTGCCCTCAATAAACATTGCAAGTTCTTGGCCTTGAAGTGGAGATTGAGCGGTTTTTCCATAACCAATATTCATGAAGGTTTTCCATGCGGCTTCGCTTTCATTCTTTTTAATATCAAACCATCTATACAATATTTCCTTCACTCCGCCACCACCAGGAACAACCCCCACTAAGGATTCGACAAGACCCGTTACAGAGTTAGCGTGATAAATCGATGCATCGGTATGCAATACAACCTCAAATCCTCCGCCAATAGAGAGGCCAGAAGGAGCTGAAACAACAGGTATGCTTGAATACTTCATTTTTTTAACGGTTTTTTGAAAATGCTCTAGAAAAGCATCCAGTCCATCCCAATCACATACCTCAATATAATCCGCGATGCGTTCTAAGTTAACGCCACATGAAAAATGACTGGCATCATTGTGAATAACCATGCCTCGATGATTGGTTTCACTGTGATCGATTGCATCACTCAGCAGCCTCATGGATTCATCATCTAGTGCATTGGCTTTGCTATGAAATTCAACCATGCCTATGTCGTCATTGATTTCGAAGAAACTGGCAACTTTATTTGAGAAAAGAGGTTTTTTTGTTCGTCTTTCTTCAGAGAACCTTCTGGTTCCCTCCTCTCTTTTTAGATTTTTATATTCACCTGTTGCCAATAAATACTGAAGTTTATTATCTTCGATTCTATAAAATGATTTGTTTCTAGCAACATGTAAAATTTTTGGAATACTTCTGTTTTCTTTTTCCAATCTTTTAATAAAATTATTTACGCCGATGGAGTCAATCATCTCGAACGGTCCCTGTATCCAGTTGTATCCCAGTTTCATGGCATCATCAATGGCTACCAATGACTCATTAACCTCTGGAACCAAAACAGCGGCATAGCACAGTGAATTTGATAAAACTTCCCATGCATAACGACCATACTTATCGTCACTCTCAAGCAGAAGTGTAAAATCATTTTCCATTTCAGCTTGAACAGCAATTTCAGGTTTTGAATAATTGTATTTACGATAAACGAATTTATTAAAATCAAGGGTTTCTCTTGTAGTGCTATCCTCTGGATCTTTAAATCGATAGAATCCGCCTTTTGTAGACTTATTTCCTAGCAATCCCTCATCCATCATTTTTCTCATGGAGGGTATTTCATCTGAAACCTCATGAAATACATCGTTCTTTGGAAGGATATTTATCAAGCTCTTTGCCACATCGCTCATCAAATCTATGCCAATTAGATCGTATAAACCAAAAACACCTGTTTTTGGAATGCCCATCGGCCTCCCAAATATTGCATCGGCTTCTTCTGGTTCCAAATTCATTTCGAAGGCTTTATGCAATGCCGTTTGTATGGCAAATACGCCGACACGGTTACCCAAAAAACCCGGTGTATCATTACAAAGAACAATTCCTTTGCCCATCTCTTTCTCATTAAATTTTGATAAACATTTGATAACTTCTGGTTTGGTTGATTCTCCTTTTACAACTTCAAGTAATTGCATATATCGCACTGGATTAAAATAATGCGTTATAGCGAACTCTTCTTTGAAACTTTCTGTCATGCCTTCAACCAATAATGAAATTGGAATAGTTGAAGTATTGGATGAAACCATGGAGCCTTTTTTTCTGATCCGATCAATTGTTCTGTATAAGTCCTTTTTAATATCTAAGCGCTCCACGACCGCTTCAGCTATCCAGTCAGATTCAGATATTTTCTCTATGTCATCTTCAATATTCCCAATGGAAATTCTATTGAGAATATCCTTGTGAAGAAGTCCAGGCTGCTGCTCATCAAGTAGTCTTTCAATGGCTCTCTCGCAGATAGCATTTCTGTTACCCTCATTGCTGGGTAAATCCAATAAGAGCACATCAATCCCAGCATTCGCTAGTTGTCCTGCAATCCCAAGACCCATTGTTCCTGCGCCTATGACAGACGCTTTTTTTATTTGATACATCTAGTTATCCTGTTGGATTATTTGAAAAAATGAAATTTTTCAATAAGTTGCGACATTCATTAGGCGACTCAAGTGGCAGCATATGCCCACAGTCATCAATGACATGCAATTCTCTTGTTTGTGGCAATGCGTCCGCCAAAGCCATCCCTGATTTTCTTGGAGCCATTAAATCTCTTCCAGCCAATATTAATTGACAAGGCGCCTTTATTGACGATGCTGCCTTTTTTCCACCTTTGTAATTATTGCACGCATGCAGATCTATATGGAGCGGATTCTTGAACATGGTTTTATAGCCACCAATCAACATAGAGCTGCCTGGTATTGTTCCTTGAAACATATGCCCCGCTTCACCAAAACCCCATGAGATCATCTTATTAACCGCTGTTTCAGGGTTATTTTCTGCGGCATCCAATAAAAATGAATTAACGGGCGTTTCATATCCACTTGTGATGAGTGAAACACTCATAATTTTTTCTGGATAGCGTGATGCATATTCCATTCCTACCAGACACCCTTGGGAATGCCCAACAATTGATATTTGTTTTGCGTTTAAATGAGTTATCACATCATTCACCCAGTCGCCCATTTCCTCAATACTATGAAGCGCAGGACCATCGGAGTTTGTGTGCCCTGGTGTATCCAGACAAAGTACAGAATACTTTCTAAAAGCAAAGAATCTTGAATGCAATCCCCAAAATGTATGGTCTAAGCCACTACCGTGAATAAATAAAACTAATGGCTGATCTTTTGCGAAAGGTTTTCCGCCAGTTGATGCAAAAACTTTTTTTTTGTTTATTTCAATGTACATTAACAAAACTTCTTCGCAGCGCGAAAGCCTTTATTAAAGTCATCCTGAATATCGGAAACATCCTCTATGCCCACAGAAATTCTCACCATGTCTTCTGTAATACCTGCGGCAATGAGTGCCTCTGCATCAATTCGTGAATGAGTGGTAGTTGCAGGATGAATAATCAACGTTTTGGCATCCCCAACATTGGCAAGATGTGAAGCAAGTTTGACATTTTCAATAAATGCTTTTCCAGCATCTCTTCCCCCTTTTACACCAAACGTTATGATTGAACCAGCGCCCTTAGGCATATATTTTTTTGCCATTTTATGGCTATCATGGCCAGGCAAATCTGGATGATTAACCCATGAGACTTGGTCATGGTTACTCAAATACTCAAGGAGGGCTTTTGTATTTGATAAATGCTTGTCCATTCTCAATGAGAGTGTTTCTATTCCCTGTAACAATAAAAATGCATTCATTGGGCTCATTGATGGGCCAATGTCACGCATAGCTTCGGCTCTGATCCTTGTAGCGAATGCGCTTGGTCCGAATTCCTCCCAAAAATTTATGCCTGTGAATGGTGCATATGCTTCGGTAAGCGTTGGAAAATTATTGTTCAATCCCCAATCAAAATTTCCGCCATCTACAACCGCTCCTCCAATGGAAGTGCCGTGACCGCCCATCCACTTAGTCAAAGAGTGGACTATTATATTCGCCCCATGCTCAAAACATCGACAAAGATACGGCGTGTTAAATGTCCCATCAATCATTAAAGGTAGATGGTTTTTTTTACAAATTTTAGCAACACCTTCAATATCCATAATTGATAGACCAGGATTACCGATGAGCTCACCAAATACAATTTTTGTATTTTCTTGAATGGCGGATTCAAGAGATTTGAGATCTGTGGGATCAATAAAAGTCGTTGTAATTCCAAATCTGGGCAAGGTATTTTTTAAGAGACTGATATTGCCCCCGTACATATTCGCAGAGGCAACGATATGATCACCCTGACTTACAATAGCAGTGAGAGCACAGAAGACAGCACTCATTCCTGATGAGACACACACAGAAGCGGAGCCACCCTCAAGCGCAGCAACCCTCTGCTCAAGCACACCAATTGTTGGATTAGAAATTCTATTGTATACATGTCCGCCTCTCTCTAGATTAAATAAAGATGAAGCAGTATCTGTGTCAGGAAAGACATACGATGTTGTCTGATGAATTGGTTGTGCCCTGGAACCAAACTCTTTATCAAGTGTTTGCCCCGCGTGAAGACTCAGTGTGTCGAATGAGAGAAAATCAGCCATAAATATTAATATCTTTGCTTGAAGTATCTATAAAACCAACGAATATAATAAATCACACTCTATAAATTCGCTACTTTAAAATACCAAGTGGATTTTCTTTATCAATACCCTCCATATACTGTTTGAGGCGATCATGACTGGTTAAGCTATAAACCAATCCAAGCCAATTATTAAATATCGCTTTGCCTGTGTCTCCCCAAGTATTATCAACGAATGAATTAAGCTGGTCTTCAGGAAATATTGCATCACTATTTTTAGTATTTTTAGAGCGAATAATTTCATTGATATAAGTATCTGCAATTTTCTTTGCTTCTTCAGGAAAATAATTATCAGGAAATAGAGGTGGCTCTGATATTTCATCGAGTTGAAAGCGTATTACCTCTCTTTTGTATTCTTTTAACAAACTATTGAAATCGTATTCTGGGTGGCCCTGAAAATAAACTGCTCGAATTTGATCAGGGCTAACTGCCATATGAACACCAGCATCATCACTTTCTGCCAAGACAGTTAGACCAGCTTTTTCAAGCTGATCTCTGTTTATTTCATTGTATCTAGAATGTGGGACATCAAATCGAGTATTAATATTGCGCATTATTGGGTGCTTTGGCTGAATAATTCGATGACTGTAGACGCCCCAGCGTTTTTGGTTAAGTGGAATACGATCAATATTGTATATTTGTTTGACAATGGCGTGTGTTGCTAGGCAGGAACATAATGTTGAAGCCACATTATTTTGGGCCCATTCCATTACTACTGTTAATGGATGCCAAAATGGCTCTTCAGTTAAGTACGGCTGTTGAATATTTGCACCAGTTACGATCAGTGCGTCAAGTCCCAATTTCTTCAATTGTTCAAATGTAAAGTAATGCTCACTTATGTGCTTTTTGGCTTTATCTCCTCTTACTAACTCGGGCAGAGTGAACGGATAGACATAAAATTGAGCAATTTGGTTGCAATTACCAACTAGCCTGATAAATTGATTTTCAGTAGCAGAAAGAGCTGCATCAGGCATCATATTGAGCAAACCAATATGTAACTCCCTTATGTCCTGTTTTGTAGCTCTAGATTTACTCAAAACAGTGTGCCCTTCGCTTGCAAGACGAGAGAAAGTTGGAAGTTCATTATGAGCAACTAACGGCATTTTATTTCATCACTTGAGACATCAAGTTTATATCTTATAACAGTCTCTATTAGAACAGTAAATAATTATATGGCTCGAAAAACTGCTATTTTTTATTAATTTTATTTACTGTTTAATGCCTTTGAGTTTTTGTGCGGCATGGTATCTTGCATTTGCTTCAGCGAGTTCAGCTTGCGCTCTTTTTATATCTGTTTCATCAGAGGCTCCTTCTAATGCTTCTTCTGCTTGTTTTTTCGCGCTCTCAGCAGCTGCTTCGTCGAGCTCATCCCCTCTGACTGCTGTATCGGCAAGAACAGTTACTATATGAGGCTGAACTTCAAGCATGCCGCCCGTGATATAAAAAAAATGCTCTTTTCCCTCCTCGTCTTCAACCCTTACTTCACCAGGTTTTAGCGAAGTTAATAGTGGAGCATGTCTAGGCGCGATGCCAACTTCACCCATCTGAGCAGGTGCATATATCATGCTTGCATTACCAGAATGGATCTCTCCTTCTGCTGAAACAATATCAATTTTTATTGTTGCCATTCTTGTTAGTCTCTAATTACTATGTGGTTTTTGCTTTTTCTACTGCTTCTTCAATTGAGCCAACCATGTAAAATGCCTGCTCAGGAAGATCATCATAATCACCATTCACAATGCCGTTGAAGCCTTTTATTGTTTCAGAAAGCTGAACATATTTGCCCGGAGCGCCAGTAAATGTCTCTGCCACGAAGAAAGGCTGAGAAAAAAATCTGATAATCTTTCTTGCTCTTGTGACACTGAGTTTGTCGTCTTCAGATAATTCATCCATTCCAAGAATAGCTATTATATCTTGTAGTTCTTTGTATCGTTGAAGCACGCCTTGAACACGGCGGGCACAGTCATAGTGTTCCTGTCCAATAACATTGGGATCTAAAAGTCTACTTGTTGAATCCAACGGATCAACAGCAGGATAAATTCCAAGTTCTGCAATCTGACGAGAGAGGACCAAGGTTGCATCGAGGTGAGCAAATGTCGTTGCGGGTGATGGATCTGTTAAGTCATCGGCAGGAACGTAAACTGCTTGAAAAGATGTGATTGAGCCTGTTTTTGTTGATGTAATTCGCTCTTGAAGCACACCCATTTCCTCAGCCAGTGTTGGCTGATATCCAACAGCAGATGGCATTCTGCCCAATAATGCAGACACCTCTGTACCGGCCAGAGTATATCGATAAATATTATCGATAAACATCAATACATCTCTTCCCTCATCACGAAATGCTTCCGCCATCGTAAGGCCTGTTAGGGCAACCCTAAGCCTGTTTCCTGGAGGCTCATTCATTTGCCCGTAAACTAAAGAGACCTTGTCAATTACATTGGATTCTGTCATTTCATGATAGAAATCATTTCCCTCTCGTGTTCTTTCACCAACACCAGCGAAAACTGAATATCCGGAATGCTCTGCAGCGATGTTACGAATCAATTCCATTAGGGTCACTGTTTTGCCAACACCCGCACCGCCGAATAAACCTACTTTTCCTCCTTTTGCAATAGGCATGATGAGATCAATTACTTTAATGCCTGTTTCCAGCACTTCAGTTGATGAAGCTTGCTCTTCATAAGTCGGAGGAGTTCTGTGAATTGGCATGTTCGTTTCAGCACCAATATCTCCTTTATTGTCAATTGGAGTACCTAACACATCCATAATTCTTCCTAGTGTTTTCTCTCCAACTGGAACTGAAATTGGTTGACCTGTGTTGTTTACACTCATACCTCTTTTTAAGCCTTCACTAGAACCCATTGCAATTGTCCTAACTACACCGTCACCCAATTGTTGCTGCACTTCAAGCGTTAAATCTGCATCTTCGATTGTTAATGCGTCATAAATATTTGGTATGGCATCACTTGGAAATTCGACATCTACAACAGCTCCAATCACTTGCACAGTAGTTCCAGCACTCATATTTTTTCCTCTTTTCCTGTTATGTAACTTATAGTTATCATTATTTAATTTAAATTATTCTGAAACAGCTGCAGCTCCGCCCACAATTTCTGAAATCTCTTGGGTAATTGATGCTTGTCTTGCTTTATTGTATACAAGTTGTAATTTATCAATTATATCGCCAGCATTGTCTGTTGCCGATTTCATTGCAACCATTTTTGCGGCCATTTCACATGCGAAATTTTCTGTAGCGCCTCTATATACTTGAGACTCAATGTATCTCATTAAAACGCCATCGAGAAGATCAATTGCGTCTGGTTCATAAATATAATCCCAATGGGACTGCAATGAATCGCCATTCTCATCTAATATGCCCACTGGTAGAAGTGTTTTTATTTCAGGTTTTTGGCTCATGGTGCTAACAAATTCATTGTGCGCAATAAGTAATTTATCTATTTTTTCATCATTGTATGAATCCAGCATAATTTTAATTGCACCAATCAAATCATTGACCTTTGGCTGATCACCAAAATGAGTAGCTGTTGCCAAAACATTGCCTCCGAGGCGCTTAAAAAACTGTACAGCTTTTGCTCCAATCAACACCAGATCAACATCAATGTTTTCCTTTTGATATGTCGCGATTTCTGAAATTACCTTTTTGAATAAATTCACATTTAATCCGCCACACAAACCTCTATCTGTTGCGATAACGATGATTCCAACACGGTTTATTTCTCTCTCATTCAAAAATGGATGCTTATAGTCAGGGTTGGCTGCACCAAGATGGCTAATGACTCTTCTTATTCTTTCAGCATAGGGCACTGAGGCATTCATTTGATCTTGTGCTTTTTTTATTTTGCTGGCAGCTACCATCTCCATAGCACTAGTAATCTTCTGCATATTTTTTACGCTTCTGATCTTATTTAATATTTCTTTATCGCCTGCCAATTTACTAGCCTCTCGTAATTACCATTTAATTTTTTTATTGGATTTTTAGTAAGATCCATTTTTTGCAAAATCATCGCAGATTTTTTTCATTGAAGCTTCTATATCATCGTTATAGTCGCCAGTCTTGTTAATGTTTTCTAACAATTCACTCTCATTTGATTTAGCATAATCATGTAAAGCGCTTTCGTAATCACTGATTTTGGCTACTTCAACATCATCAAGATAGCCCTCATTGACTGCGAATAATGATAAGGCCATTTCTGATACCGAAAGAGGTGAGTATTGTTTTTGTTTCATCAGTTCAGTTGCGCGTTGACCTCTTTCAAGCTGTTTTCTTGTAGCCTCATCTAAGTCAGATGCGAATTGTGCAAATGCCGCCAGTTCTCGGTATTGTGCTAAAGCCAGACGAATACCACCGCCTAATTTTTTTATTATCTTAGTCTGAGCTGAGCCGCCAACACGAGATACTGATAGCCCTGCGTTTATGGCAGGCCTTATGCCAGCATTAAATAGATCAGTCTCTAAGAAAATTTGTCCGTCTGTAATTGAAATAACATTTGTCGGTACAAAAGCAGAAACGTCTCCTGCTTGAGTTTCAATAATCGGCAACGCTGTCAATGACCCCGTTTTGCCTTTTATTTTTCCGCCCGAAACAGACTCTACATGCTCCTCGCTCACTCTTGATGCTCTCTCAAGCAAACGCGAATGTAAGTAAAAAACATCCCCTGGATATGCTTCTCTTCCTGGGGGTCTTCTCAATAGTAGTGAGACCTGACGATATGCCCAAGCCTGCTTAGTTAAATCATCAAAAATTATTAATGCGTCTTCACCAGAATCCAAGAAATATTCGCCCATTGATGTGCCTGAGTATGGTGCTATGTATTGCATTGCAGGCGAATCAGCTGCTGCTGCTGCGACAACTATGGTATGCTCCATGGCGCCTTCTTCTTCAAGCTTTCTTACTACTCCTGCAATTGAAGATGCTTTTTGACCAATCGCCACATATATACATTTAATCCCAGTTCCTTTCTGGTTAATGATTGCGTCAATAGCGACTGCAGTTTTTCCTGTCTGCCTGTCCCCAATAATCAACTCTCTTTGACCTCTTCCTATTGGAACCATTGAATCAATTGATTTGAGTCCAGTTTGAACAGGCTGATCTACCGATTTTCTGGAAATTACCCCAGGAGCAACCTTTTCAATAGGTGCGGACAAGTTTGTTTCAATTGCGCCCTTGCCATCAATTGGATTTCCTAATGCGTCTACTACTCTTCCTAGCAATTCAGGGCCGATTGGCACTTCTAAAATTTTTCCAGTTGTCTTAACCGTATCGCCTTCAGATAGATGTTTGTATTCACCCAATACAACCGCACCAACTGAGTCTTGCTCCAGATTCAGGGCCATACCAAAAGTGTTTTTTGGAAACTCGAGCATCTCACCGTAACGAGCATCTGTAAGACCATGAATTCTTACGATTCCATCAGTAACCCCGATGACTGTACCTACATCGCGCGCCTCTGCTGTTATTTCGAAATTCTCAATTCGCTCTTTGATCAATTTACTGATTTCTGAAGCTTTTAATGACATATCTTTTTCCTTTCTTTAAGAATTAATTGCGTTAGTGAGACCTTTTAGGCTCGCTTTTAGTGATCCATCTATGACAACATCACCAGCACGAATTATCGCTCCACCAACAAGTGACTCATCAATTTCTGTTTGTATGAAAATCTCACTATCAAAGCGTTTTTTTAATGCTTCTCTTATTTGAGACTTCTGTTCATCGCTTAAAGGACTTGCTGAGGTGACCGTCACATTTACAGAGTTTTCGATATTAGATTTCAAGGTAGTAAAATGCTGTGCAATCTCAGGAAATACTGAGATTCTGGAGTTTTCAATCAGCAGCTTTATAAAGTTTGAACCTTCATTATGATTGCTAGAAAATATCATTTTCTCGTCAGTTATTTCAGAAAATATTGATGTAATAAATGTAAATTTCTGCTCTGAAGATAACGATGGTTTAGACAGAAACTCCAATAGCTGATCATCTGCTAAAATAGACCTCCCATGCTCAAGGCTATTGGCCCATTTATCTATCTCGCCTGATTCCTGGGCAATATCAAATATGGCTTGAGCATAAGGTCTTGCGATTGTGTTATTGTCAGCCATTTTCCGTAAATACCAGTTCTGTTTATAACTTTCTCGCTAATTCATCAAGTATGTCTGCATGAGACTCCTCATTGACTTCGCGTCCTAAAATTTTCTCTGCCGATGCTATCGCAAGCGCAGAAACTTGCTCTTTTAGCTCGTCCCTGGCTTTATTTGTTTCTTGCTCAATATCATTTTTGGCCAGTGACAGTTGATGCTCTCTCTCTTTTAAACCGTCTTGTTTACCATCAGAGACGATTTCTGTAGCTCTTGCGTTTGCTTGATCTAAAATATTAGTGGCTTGCTTACGAGCATCATCAAGAATCTTCTTTGACTCTATATTGGCATTATCGAGTTTTTTTCTTCCTTGTTCACCTGCGGCAATACCGTCAGCAATTTGTGTCTGTCGCTCTTCTATTGCTTCCATTAATGGGGGCCATATATATTTCATGCAAAACCAAACAAAAATAATCATTGCAATTGATTGACCAATTATTGTCGCATTAATATCCACTTGGTGCTCCTGTCTATTTATTTAGTAAATTCAAATAGGTTGTTCTTTTTATTACCCGCCAACAGCACTTTGGTATTGTGCAATGAATGGGTTAGCAAATGCGAAGAATAATGCTATCCCTACACCAATCATTGCAACCGCATCAAGAAGTGCAACTACTAAGAACATCTTAGTTTGTAACATCGGTGCCAATTCGGGTTGACGTGCAGCTCCTTCCAGGAAACGACCGCCCAACAAGCCCATTCCAATTCCGACGCCCAAAGCGCCAAGCCCAATAAGTAGTGCGACAGATATCGCAGTGTAACCAATAACAGTTTCCATCATTTTCTCCAGTAAAAAATAAAAAATATAAATAAAACCTCTTAATGCTCTTCTGATGCTAATGTTAAATAAACGACAGTCAACATCATGAAAATAAATGCCTGAAGCGTTACAATTAGGATATGAAAAACTGCCCATCCGAAGTGGAGAGGTAGTTGCAAATATCCCAGTAATGCAATCAGTATAAAAATTAATTCGCCAGCAAACATATTCCCAAATAACCTTAAAGAGAGAGATAGTGGTTTTGCGAGCAGTGCAACTGACTCTAAAATAAAGTTAAAAGCAATAATAATGGGTGCTACAAGTATTCCTGGACCCTTAAAAGTCGGTGCTATAGGATGCAGCGTCAGTTCTGCTAGGAACCCACTTAACCCTTTGTTTTTGATTGAATAGAATATAATTAAAAAGAAAACGGAAATTGACATACCAAAGGTGATATTAACATCAGTAGTTGGGACTACTTTCATGTAATAGAGTTGTTCATAGCCTGTAGCCATACCCAACATTTTTGATAATTCAGGAATCCAATCAACAGGGATTAGATCCATTAGATTCATGAAGAATACCCACATAAATATTGTCAGTGCTAGTGGAGCAATTAATTTGCTCTTGCCGTGGAAGGTATCCTTTACGCTACTATCGATGAAATCAACAATTATTTCAACAAGCGCTTGGAATTTGGTGGGTTTTTTTGGTGATGCTTTCTTAGCTGCATTTCCGAACAGAACAATAAAAATTAAGCCAAGGAGAACAGACCAAAACATTGAATCTACATTTATTGCCATTGGATTTCCAGCACATTGATTCCAAGCCCACTCTCCATTCTCTAATTTACAAATTTGGAGATTTTGTAGATGGTGCTGAATGTAATCCCCAGAAGTTTGAGGTCCGTGTCCGCCTTCAGTTGCCATATTATTTTATTCTATTTTTATACTTTGTAAGTTATTTCTCTTTATTAAGTAGCTCTATGCTAACTGCAAACTGAACGATCATGAAGCTTAAAAAAAGATACATAGCGTTCAAAGGCTTGACCTTATAAAAAACTAGGCCAAACAAAAGAGCGGTTAATATGACTTTGCCAAGCTCACCTAAATAAGCTGCTCTCAGAATACCTCTTACATTTCTATTTGAAAGCATCAATCTTGTGCCCAAAAAAATGTTTGGCACAAGGCATATTAATCCTCCTAAAACTGATGAATATCCCGCAACTTTACCTGCAAAAAACCAAATTATTGAAGCCAAAAAAACCGTCGCAAACAGCTGGTATATTAAAACTCTAATTATGCCAAAATTACTATGCTTTTCTTCGTTTTCGTCAGTTTTCTGATTCATCAATTTTGCCGTTTAAAGCCAATACACACACTCATTTATTGTAAGAAAAAACGAATATGTTTTTTCTTTTATCAAACAGCAATTGCATTATAGTTATGTGAAAACAACATGGCAATGATCTTCTATTAAATGGGTAAAAAATATTCAAATTATTGTTATTTTATATGATCAATTATTCCTTCTAATTCATCTAAAGAATTATAATTTATTATTATTTTGCCATTTCCATTGTTTTTATGATCGATTTTAAGTTTTGCACCAAGCTTTTCTGATATTGAAATTTCAAGTCTTTGTATATCGGGATTAATCAATGAATTTTTTTTTGCTTTTGCTTTATTGGTAGTGGTTTGATTATTTGATTGTTTTGCAAGCCTCTCAACCTCTCTCACAGAAAGGCCTTTTTTTATAATCATTTTAGCAATTTCTATTTGCAATGTTCTGTCGTTAATTGAGAGTAGTGCCCGTGCATGTCCCATTTCAATTTTTCTTGATTTCACAAGATCTGCTATTGTCTCAGGTAACTCTAATAATCTCAGAATATTAGAGACAGAGGAGCGTGATCTTCCTACTGCATCTGCAGCTTCTTGATGTGTAATATCAAATTCTTTAATTAATCTGTTTAATGCGAGCGCCTCTTCAAATGGATTAAGATTTTCTCTTTGTATATTCTCAATAAGTGCCATCGCAATAGCGTCAGAATCAGGTATGTTTTTTATAACAACCGGAACACTTTTCAGACCTGCAATTTGAGCTGCTCTCCACCTTCGCTCACCTGCAATAATTTCATATCGCCCTTCTGTATCGCTATTTGATGCAACCGGTCTGACAGCCAATGGCTGAATGATACCCTTTGATTTTATTGAGCTAGCAAGCTCTTCAAGTGACTCCTGTCGCATATCAATTCTTGGTTGGTATCGGCCCCTCTGGAGGCTTTCTAGCGGAACTTCGTTGAGCGTATCATTTGATTTTTCAGATGCAGATATTTGGTTGTCTTCTCTGCTGCTTGAAAGCAATGCATCCAACCCTCTGCCTAATCTTTTTTTCGTGGTCATTTTTCCTTACTCATCTGTCTATTGAAAATATAGAGACTCATGCAATTGATTGAGCTGCCTCATCCCCCCTTCTGAGCATTTCTCCAGCTAAAGCCAGATAAGCAACTGCGCCTCTAGACTTTCTGTCGTGAATGAGAACTGGTTTACCAAAGCTTGGTGCTTCAGCCAATGTTACATTTCTTGGAACCATGGTCCGAAATACTTTATCGCCAAAATGTTTTATCAGTTGCTCTGATACCTCATCGGATAGGTTCACCCTCTGATCAACCATTGTCCTAAGCAGGCCAAATATTTCTAAATTTGGATTTACGGTCATTTTAATTTGCTCAATTGTGTTAATCAAAGAACTCAATCCTTCCAATGCATAATATTCACACTGCATGGGAATAAGCACACCATCCGATGCTGTAAGTGCATTTACAGTGAGCATGTTGATAGAAGGAGGACAATCAATAAGAATATAATCGTAATTAGTTTTAATATCTTGCAGGGCGTTTCGAAGCTTCATCTCTCTTCCAATTTCCTGCATCAGCTTTACTTCTGAAAGAGTGAGCTCCTCATTACCAGGTAAAATATCAAAGTGACACTCTGGTACAGGCAATATCACTTCAGCGGGCGTCTTTTTTCCCAATAAAACATCGCATGCAGTTATATCAAGTGAATTTTTTTCAATACCACAACCCATGGTTGCATTACCCTGAGGATCCATGTCAATTAGTAAAACTTTTCTCTTTGTCGCAGCGAGAGAAGCGGCCAAATTGACGCACGTAGTTGTTTTTCCCACGCCACCTTTCTGATTTGCTATTGATATAACCTTGATCACAATTTTGAGCCTTCTTTTTTATGTAACAGTATAATATGGCGTTGTTTGTCAGACATGCTTTCTACAGAAACCTCTCTCACATCTGTTATCCACGAATCATTTAGTAGCTTCAGTTCATCACTTGGATGTTTTCCTTTCATCGAGATTAAGACCCCTTCCTCTTTCAGTAAATGTTGAGATAATTTTATCAAGTTAGGGAGACTTGATAATGCCCTTGCAATTACAGTATCAAACACTTGATGTGGAAAAAAGTTTTCTATTCGAATTTTTTTTGTTTTTACATTCTTAATTTCTAAAAGATTAATTATATGATTGATAAATCCAATTTTTTTCCCATTGCTATCCACCAATAAATAATTAACATTCTGATTTATTATCGCTAAAGGAAGGCCAGGAAAGCCTGCGCCTGTACCAATGTCAACAACTGAGTCTCCTTTAATATATGGGTGAGCAGACAAACTGTCCATGAGATGGCCGGATATCATATCATCAACGTTTCGAATTGAAGTTAAATTGAACTTTTGGTTCCACTTATGCAACTCGTTAAGTAAAACAATAAATTGATCTATATTTTTATTAGAAATACTTTCGGAAACATTGCCTGCTATATTTATAATCTTAGATTTAAGATAATCTTTACTCATCACATCTAAAATTTAACGAAGAATAGATAAAAAAACCCATTTTTAATTGTTCACTTGTCATTTAGAGGACTAGCAAAGACATAAACTCATCGACATCGGTTGAATTTAATTGTTCTCTATTTGGGCATAAGCTGCTCAATTTGTCCCACTGACTTTCATGTAATTTGTCCTGGATACTCGTCTCAAATTTTTTCTTGAGGATTGGAATGCCTTCCTTTCTTCTCTCTTTATGGCCAACCGGATAATCAATTGAAACTTTATCGGTTTTTGTTCCATCATTAAATTCTATTTGTATAGAGTTTCCAATGTACCTTTTACTCGGGTCGAAATAATCTTTCGTAAATGTATAATTTTCTTTTACATGCATTTTAGCCCTCAGCACATCAATTCTTGGATCATCAGCAATTTTATCCTCGTAGTCAGAGGCTGTCAGGCGCCCGAAAATCAATGGAATAGCAACCATATATTGTAGACAATGATCACGGTCAGCTGGATTATCTAAGGGGCCAGTTTTGTCGATAATTCTTACTCCAGCTTCTTGAGTTTCGATTTGTACTGACTTAATAGTATTAAGCCTGTGTTTCACTGAACCATGTAATTGCATTGCTGCTTCTACTGCCGTTTGGGCATGAAATTCGGCTGGATATGATATTTTAAACAAAATATTTTCCATCACATACGAACCAAACTCTTGATTGATATTTACGCGGTTTCCCTTAAATAGGACATCATGGAACCCCCAGGTCTTTGCAGTCAATGCAGTTGGATAGCCCATTTCATTTTTCATGGAAATATATGCAAGGCGCATTGCACGGCTTGTAGCATCGCCAGCTGCCCAGCTTTTCCTTGAGCCTGTGTTAGGTGCATGTCTGTATGTTCTCAGTGCACCACCATCAATGAATGCATTAGAAACAGCATTAATTATTTGCTCTTTGGTCCCTCCTAACATGCCAGTTAAAACTGCTGTAGAAGCAACTCTCACGAGAAGAACATGATCAAGCCCAACTCGATTAAAGCTGTTTTCTATCGCCAAGACGCCCTGTATTTCATGCGCTCTTATCATGGCTGACAATATGTCTTTTACTTTAAGAGGCGTTTTTCCTGTCATTCTTGCTTGACGGCTCAAGTAGTCTGATAGAGCTAAGATGCCTCCCAAATTGTCTGAGGGGTGGCCCCATTCTGCAGCTAACCAAGTATCATTAAAATCGAGCCACCTAACCATAGCACCAATATTAAAAGCAGCCATTACCGGGTCTAATTCGAAGGAGGTTCCAGGAATTCTCGCGCCACCTCGCAATGTTGCTCCTGGCACTACTGGGCCAAGCAGCTTTGTACAAGCAGAATAATCTAGCGCTTGAAACCCGCAAGCAAGTGTATCCATCAAACAATAGTGCGCTGTTTCATATGCTAAATCAGAGTGCTCATCATTTGAGAGCACGTAATCTGCAATCCTTATGAGCAGATCATCTGGTTCTCTTCTCACAGCGGAGCGAATATCATCAGTTGTCATGATTTCTCCGTTTCAATCATTATTAAATTATTTAGATTATTTAGATTTATGAATTCCATTTCTTCAAGCTCGGGCCAACGTACTCTGCTGCAGGCCTTATAAGTTTATTATTTTTTCTCTGCTCCATTGCATGTGCGGCCCAACCTGTAATGCGAGAACAAACAAATATTGGTGTAAATAAATAAGTTGGAACACCCATAAAATGATAAACGCTCGCCGCATAAAAGTCGGCATTGGCAAATAATTTTTTCTTTTCCCACATTGTTTTTTCGATCGCTTCAGATATGTCATAAAGTTGGCTATCACCATATTCTTGAGCGAGAATTTTCGACATTTTTTTATTAACACTATTGCGTGGATCAGAAGTTGTATAAACACGATGACCAAATCCCATGATTTTTTCTTTTTTTGCTAGCATTCGTGCTATTCCATCAATAGCCTCTTCTGGGGTATCAAAACTTTCGATTAATTCCATTGCAGCTTCATTCGCACCACCATGTAAGTTGCCACGGAGGGCCCCAATTGCTCCCGTTATTGCTGAATGCATATCAGAAAGTGTGGCTGTAATTACTCTGCCAGTAAATGTTGAAGCATTAAATTCGTGTTCAGCGTAGAGTATCAGGGTCGTATCTAGTGTCTTTCTGTGTAATTCCGAGGGCGCTCTATCATGCAATAAATGAAGAAAATGTCCGGATATGCTGTCCTCATTTGTTGCTAGATTTATTCGTACTCCATCAACATGAAAACGGTGCCAGTATAAGAGAATTGATGGCAAGCAAGACAGAAGTCTGTCTGCAGCCTCTTCTTGATTTGAAAAATCCCTCTCTTCTGGCTCAAAGTTACCAAGAAAAGATACGCCTGTTCTTAGAACATCCATAGGGTGTGTATTTCTTGGAATCATCTCCAGTACCGTTTTTAATTCACTCGGAAGATCCCTCATTAATTTTATTCGCTTAATGTAATCATCTAGTTCATTCTTATTGGGAGGTTTGCCTCTCAATAACAAGTATGCAACTTCTTCAAAACTAGCATTATCCACTAGATCGTATATGTCATAACCACGATATGTTAATCCTGCGCCCTCTTTTCCTACTGTGCATAGTGACGTTTCACCAGCATTTATGCCTGCTAATCCACCGGTTTTAGTGTTGTCCATATCTTCCTCTATTTATCTCTTTGTTTTTTTTTACTAAGAATTTTATCTACCTTTTCTTCATAAACTTCATAGTTCAGTGTTTTATAAAGAGCT
Source organism: uncultured Woeseiaceae bacterium (assembly GCA_902517795.1). Taxonomy (GTDB): domain Bacteria; phylum Pseudomonadota; class Gammaproteobacteria; order Steroidobacterales; family Woeseiaceae; genus SP4260. The sequence continues at coordinate 22,561 of CABYDR010000012.1, forward strand.
GTCCTTGTTTGCATGTTTTCTATTTGATTTTTTTGTGTCCCTTCTTGCTTTATTGCCTCGTAAGTTTTCATTGCAGCATTTGCCATTGAACGTGCAGCGGATAGAGGATATAAAATAATTTTTACACCCGCACCTCTCATCTCTTCAACTGAATATAATGGCGTCATACCAAATTCAGTTAAATTGGCTAGAACAGGCACATTAATTGAATCAGTAAAAGTTTTATATTGATCCAGGTCTGTTAGCGCTTCAGCAAATATAATATCGGCGCCAGAATTAATATATGTTCTTGCTCTATCGATTGATTTTTCCAGTCCTTCCGCTGCAAGAGCGTCTGTCCTAACAATGATTGTGAAGTCATCATCTCTGGCGTCAACTGCCGCTTTGATTCTGTCGTTCATTTCATTTACAGAAACAATCTCTTTGCCAGGTCTATGGCCGCATCTTTTTGAAGCAATTTGATCTTCAATGTGGCAACCACTTGCCCCAGCTTTTTTCATTTCTTTCACAGTTCTTGCCACCATGAATGCATTGCCCCATCCTGTATCTGCATCCGCTATTAGAGGCAAATCACATGAATATGAAATTCGTCTAATGTCTTCACAAACATCGTTTAAAGTAGTCATCGCCAAATCAGGCAGACCAAGTGAGTGGTTGGCAACACCTGCTCCTGAAAGATATATTGCTTTAAAACCAGCATTTTTTGCTAACAAAGCGCTATAAGCATTAATTGTTCCAACCATCTGAAGTGGCTGTTCATCCCTCATAGCTTGTTGTAGCATTTTGTTCACTTCTTATCCTTTTCTTTTTTTTTTAAATATTATTGAATTTTAACTACAAGCCTACCTCTTATATTACCTTCAATAAAATTATTGAATTGATCTGGCAGCTCATCGAATTCAATATGGTTTGGTGCGATTGTTTCCAGGTTTTTTGGTAACAAATCTGTCCCAATTCTTTGCCAAACAATTTTTCTTAACTCCTTTGGGGTATCGACCGAATTTATTCCTAACAAATTTACAGCCCTCAAAATGAGCGGCATAACTGTCGTTTCAAGCTTATGACTTGCTGCTAATCCAATTGAAGCAATATTTCCTCCGTAACGAGTTGTTTTCATTAGCCAAGACAAAACGTCTCCACCTAAATTATCAATAGCGCCGCCCCATTTGGCTTTTTCTAGTGGTCTTTTCCCACAATCAAGATCCTGTCTAATGAGAATTTCATTAGCTCCAATGGAATGCAAAAAATCAGCTTGATCTTTTTTTCCTGTCAGCGCAATAACTTCATAACCCTTCTTGGCAAGCATATCAATTGCGATGCTTCCTACACCACCAGTTGCCCCTGAAACGAGAATTGGCCCTTTTTCAGGATGTTGCCCATTGAGTTCCATTTGGTGAATAGCTAATGCAGCAGTGTAACCAGCAGTTCCAATTTGCATGGCTTTATGACAATCAATATTTTCTGGCAGTTTCACAATTAGCTCTGCGGGCATTCTGGCATATTCTGTGTATCCACCATCACGAACTTCGCTCAAACCACAGCCATTTACTACTACTGTATCCCCTTTCTTAAGTGATGTTGAAGAAGTGTTTACAATTACTCCAGATAGGTCAATTCCTCCAATTAAAGGAAATTTTCTGAGAATTTTTCCTTTACCTGTAGCAGCTAATGCATCTTTGTAATTTATTGTGGAATGTGTAACTTTTATAATCGTATCGCCTTCTGACAGGTCATCCAATTCAAGATCGCAAAATCTAGTAGAAATTTTTTCTTGTTTATTATCAATTTGAAAGGCACGAAATTTTTTCATTTTATCCTCTAAGTTTAGTGATTTTTTGAAAGCCAGTAATTCAATCCTGCAGCGTTTACGTATAAGTCTGTTTGTATAAAATTGTTTAACTTTTCCTCAATGTTACTGCAACCGTGTTCGAATAATTTATTTTTTATATGCTCTTGAAGCGAGGAGTGAATAGATTGAAGTGTATCTTCCTCATTTGCATTTTTTTCAGCAATATCTACAAACTCATCAATAAATTTATGCAATACTGCCCCAATCTTTTCTATCTCATCTAACTGGCCAAAGTGAGCCGCGTAAATATATTTGGGTCGATATCCTATAATGGAATCAATTGAATTATGTGCTTCATCAGGATCAAATTGATTTGGTGATGTGATTGGTATACTTATCTTTCCATTAATAGAATCAAATTCTCTAAATGACATTCCAAAATTATCCCCAGAGAATACTGAGTTTGATATTTCATCAAAGATACAATAATGATGCTTAGCGTGACCTTCTGTAAAAAAAAGCTCGAATCTTCTATCTGATAGGTAGATTTCATCTTTATCAGACGGAACGAATATTCTTTTCTCATCTATGGGAATAATTTCTCCGAACAAATGATCAAATAGATTTTTTCCATAGACTCTAACCGAGCTCTCTATAAGTTTTGATGGATTGATCATATGTTCCGCACCCTTAGGGTGGACAACAAGCTTTGCATTAGGAAGGAGTTTAATTAGCTTGCCCGCTCCTCCAGCATGATCCAAATGAACGTGTGTCAAGAAAATATACTTTACATCGGCATTATCAAGATTATTTTCTCTTAAAGAATTTTCAAGGATGTTAACGTTGTTCGATGTGCCAACATCAATAAACGCTGCTTCACCATTTTGTAGAATCAGATGACTGGCATTGTATTGCGGTCTTACGAAATTTGTGTCGACGGTAATTATGCCGTTATCATTGATTATATTTTGTTTAGACATAATCAAAGATCAGGCAATTTTTTTATTGTTTTTTTTGAGATAAAGCAGCAACAATGAGAGAGTCGCTGGCGTTATTCCCTCTATTCTAGATGCTTGGCCAAGTGATTGTGGGAGAGTCTCCTGTAATTTTTGAATGGCTTCGTTCGATAGTCCATGTACACGAGAATAATCAATATCTCGGGGTAACATGAGGGATTCATTTTTTTCCAGTTTAAGTATTTCTTTTTCTTGTCGCTTTATGTAACCGGAGTATTTTGCTCTGGTTTCTAGTTGTGACTTGATTTGCTCTCTTTGTTCATCACTAAAATCATATGTGTTCCAATCTATTGGGCCAACAGTTGAGAGCGAAGTAACTATATCATGAGAGTATTCGGGTCTTTTTAACAGAGTTGCTGCATCGGTTTCTTTTTTATATTCACGGCCTAATATTTTTTTATCATCAGAAGTTAGTTTTTCTTTTGATAAAAATATTGATTCTAGACGTAATTGCTCCTTATGAACAACATCCATTTTGTTGCTGAATGTTTCCCATCTTTGGTCATCAATCAGCCCCAGTTCGCGGCCTATTGGAGTCATTCTTTGGTCGGCGTTATCCTCTCTTAACAAAAGCCGATATTCTGCTCTGCTCGTAAACATCCTATATGGTTCACTTACGCCCCTTGAAGTTAAATCATCAACCAAGACACCCATATACGAATTTTGTCTTGTAGGAACCCATTCATCCAATTTAAGCGAATATCTATGAGCATTTATCCCGGCAATTAAACCTTGAGCTGCCGCTTCTTCATATCCGGTTGTTCCATTTATTTGGCCTGCAAAAAATAAGCCTGATACTTTAATGGTTTCCAATGAAGGTCTTAATTCTCGAGGATCGACAAAATCATATTCGATTGCATAGCCAAACTGGGTAATTTCAGCGTTTTCAAAACCAATAATTGATCTGACAAACTCAGTCTGAACTTCTCTTGGTAGGCTGGTAGATATCCCATTTGGATAAATTATTTTAGATTTAATTCCCTCTGGCTCTACGAATATCTGATGAGACTCTTTATTGGCAAAACGAACAATCTTATCTTCAATGGAAGGACAATATCTAGGCCCAACGGATTCGATCACACCACTATATATAGGTGACGTATGGAGGGCTTCTGATATTATTTGATGGGTTTTCTTTGTTGTTTTGGTTATAAAGCAATTTAGTTGTTCAGGATGTTCTATTCTGGCACCCATAAATGAAAATACTGGCCTAGGATCATCGCCTGGTTGTTTCTGCATCTTTCTGTAATTTAAGCTATTCTTATCAAGTCTTGGTGGGGTGCCTGTTTTTAGTCTGCCAACCTTAAATGATAATGCCCTAATATTATTTGCTAGGTTGTTAGATGGCCTGTCGCCGATTCTCCCTCCTTCCTCTGAGTGATCACCAAATAAAATTTTTCCCGCTAAGAAAGTGCCTGTGGTGAGCACGACGCTCTTGGCAATGAATTTACCACTTTTTTTTGTTTGTACGCCTGTAATAATGTCTTTTTCGATGAGCAGCGAATCAACTGTCTCTTCAAGAAATGAGAGATTATTCTGGTTTTTTAACAGCATGCTGACCGCGGCTTTGTATAGTGTTCTATCTGCCTGAGCTCTTGTTGCACGAACAGCGGGCCCCTTGCTTGCATTCAGGACCCTAAAATGAATTCCAGCTTGATCAATTGCTTTAGCCATAATTCCTCCTAAAGCATCAATCTCTTTTGTAAGATGACCTTTTCCAATACCACCAACGGCTGGATTACAGCTCATTTCACCGATGGCTGATAATTTTTGAGTGATTAATAGAACCTTTGATCCAGCTCTAGCTGCAGCAGATGCCGCTTCTGTTCCCGCATGACCGCCACCAATAATTATGACATCGTAACTATTATTTTGTTTCATGGCAGTATATTAATCGAAAAATGCTTATGTATACATATTTAAAGAATATTCTTATTTTCCAATACAGAACTCCGAAAATATCTTTCCCAACAAGTCATCACTACTCAATTTCCCTGTGATTTCTCCAAGTGCTTCACTTGCGATCCTTAGTTCTTCAGCAAATAATTCGCCAGCTTTGTGAGTGAGCAAATGCTCTTTTCCTAGAAGAAAGTGATCATAAGATCTCTCTAATGCTTTGATATGTCTAGTTCGAGCGGAGAAAACACCATCACTAGAAAAGTCATAGTTAGATAATTTTTTTATCCTTAGTAAGAGCTCATCTATGCCTATATTTAACTTTACAGAAATATTTATCTTCTCGTCTTCATCAGGCATTTCATTTTTATTATTTATTAAGTCAATTTTATTATTGACATGCAAACATGATAATCCTGATGGCAATATCACAATATTCTCAGAGGAATTAGTTGAAATATCATTAATTAGAATGGCTATATCCATAGTCTCTAGCAATTTTTTAGTTCTTTTGATCCCTTCTGCCTCAATTTCATCTGGGTTATCTCTAATGCCAGCAGTGTCGTAAAAAATCACCTGCAAACCATCTATATCGACAGTAATTTTTAAAATGTCCCTGGTTGTTCCAGGGGCATCAGTAACAATTGCCTTATCACTCTTTGCTAGATGATTGAATAGGCTCGATTTACCTGCATTTGGGGGGCCGACAATTGCAACCTGGACACCATTTCTTAATATTTCACCTGATGTGGCTCCATCCAATGTTGATTTGAAGAGTTCCTGGCATAGCTCAATATTGGTAATGAGTTCTTGATCACTGAGAAAATCTATCTCTTCTTCTGGAAAATCAATTGCTGCCTCAACAAACAATCGAAGCTTCGTGAGTTTTGTATTTAGTTCAAAAATTAGCCCTGAAAATGTTCCTGATAGTGATTGAACTGCTGCCTTTACCGATTTGGTTGTAACGCATGAAATAAGATCTGCAAGGGCCTCTGCCTGAATCAAATCAATTTTATTATTAAGAAATGCTCTTTTAGAAAATTCACCTGGCTCAGCACTTCTTGCACCTAAACCAACAATTTCATCAATCAAAAGCTCCCCTAATAAGGGGCCACCATGTGAATGAAATTCGACGACAGACTCTCCTGTGAATGAGTTTGGTGAAGGGAAGAAAATTATTAACCCTATGTCAATGATTTCATTTTTTTTATTTCTAAATTTTCTATATGTTGCAATTCTAGGTGCCGGAAGATCGCCGATTATTTTTTTTGCAATTATTTCAGCATCGATTCCTGAGACTCTTATGACATTGATTCCACCAATTCCTCCGCCAGTAGCGCAAGCAACAATCGTATCCTCAATGTATGATTTTTCAGGCAGCATGTTACGAAATAATCAATATAGGTTATATGCTATTCTTTAACCCGAACTTTTTGGAATGGTAACATCTACACCGAGTTTTTTATTAATTAGCCATTGCTGCATAATCGACAAGATCGTATTTGTGACCCAGTAAAGAACAAGTCCAGATGGGAAAAAAGCGAACATAACTGAGAACATTATTGGCATAATTTGCATAACTTTTGCTTGCATCGGATCGGCTGGCGCTGGATTAAGCTTTGTTTGAATGAGCATAGCCCCAGCCATCATCAGAGGTAAAACGAAGAAGGGGTCTCTCGATGATAAATCAGTTAACCAAAGAATGAATGGTGCCTGTCTCATTTCTACACTTTCAAGAAGAACCCAGTAAAATGCCAAGAAAAAAGGCATTTGTATCAACATGGGGACACAACCAGCAGCCGGATTTACTTTTTCTCTTTTATATAGTTCCATGGTTGCCTTGCCCAACTGCTCCCTGTTGTCTTTATAGCGTTCTTGAATGGACTTCAGTCTAGGCGCAAGAGCTCTCATTTTTGCCATTGAACGGCCTGATTTTTCTGTTAACTTATAGAAAAGCAATTTTATAAACACCGTAACCAAAATAATAGAAAATCCCCAATTATTGACGTACGAATATATGAAGCTTAGAAGCCAAAATAGCGGATCAGATAATAGAGTTAGAAAACCATAGTCAACAGTTAACTTAAGTGTTGGTGTGATTTCTTCCATTTGAGATTGAAGTTTAGGTCCTGTGAAAAAATTAGTTTTAAATCTTATGTTTTCTCCTGGATATAAAGATTGGGTCGGACCAATAAGGCTAGCTATGATTTTGTCGTTATCTGCATTTATTTGATATCGAAATTCATTTTCCATTTCAGGGATAATTACTGTAACAAAGTGATGTTGAATTGTTCCTATCCATCCACTTGATGCGTCATATGTTAGTGAGCCCTCCTCAAGGAGATCCGATGGATCAACTTTCTCACTCTTCTCTCCATCGAAAATTATGGGACCATCAAATGAAAAGCTCTCAACATCGAACATTGATCTGTCATCCTTGCTTACTCTTCTCACCAGCTGAGAGTATTGTGCGCCCCTCCACTCCTGATTCGAATTGTTTCGGACAATTTGTTCTAGTCTAATATTATAATTACCCTGTTTAAGGATAAATTGCTTCTCTACACTAACACCATCCCCACCCTCCCACATAAATGGAACAATCAACTCACCATCAAAATTTAACTCATAATTTTTTGAACCAGATGAAAATTTAACGAGGTGATTTGCTTCTTGTTTGTTATCAGAAGCTCTAATCCCCGATTGGATGAGTCCATAGTTATTGGGTGATTGGTTTATTAGCTCCACTAAATCGTCGGGCCTATCCTTTGAAACAGGATAGTTTAAAAGTTTTATTTCTTGAATTGTTGCTCCCATAAGATTTATGCTGATTTCCAGAACATCTGTTTTTATTTTTATAATATCGGATCCCAGCATATCGCTTGATTGCAGTGGGCTTGCTTCCCTGATGGTTGATCTTGTTTGCGTATCAATTATTTCTGGAACATCGTTTTCAAAGCTTTTCTGATTGTTTTGCTTTATGTCTTGATCGGCGTCGACACTCCTTTCCATGTATTGATAATTTTGGATATCTTGTTGGATCCAAGCTTGATAATTCAAAAGGCACATGAAGCCGAATACTGCCCATATAAAAAATCTTTGATTATCCATACTACTTTTCCTTAGAAATTCTGATCCAGTGACGCATTAAGCTTTTGATCAGCACAAGCGTGTCATTATTATAGGTTGTATGTTTATTTAAGACTACAATATCATGCCCTTTAAGCTTAGATATATTGTTTCGAAATGATTCCCTTATTATTCTTTTTAGCCTGTTTCTCTTGCTAGCAAGCTTACAGTTCTTCTTTGAAATTATCAGGCCCAATCTAGGATAGTTTTTACTATTTTTTTTATAAAGAACAGTGAAGTTTGAATCTTTTGTTCTTTTTGGGTTTTCAAACACACAATCAAAATCTTTTTTTAGTAACAGTCGATTATTTTTTCGAAACTGCATGCTATCAATTAATAGGATTTTATTTTCTTATGGTGCCAAATAATTAGTGTGACGGTGAAAGCTGGATGCGTCCTTTAGCTCTTCTTCTGTTTATTACTGCCCTTCCTGCTTTTGTGGACATTCTAGATCTAAACCCATGAGTTCGAGCTCTTTTCAGGTTGCTTGGTTGGAATGTTCTTTTCATCGGCCCTGCCCTAGTTATTGATTAATCTAATTTTTTCTTCAGAAAATGAGCCGAAAAGGTTACTTGTGCGTGATTCTTATGTCAACTAAAAATTAATAGAAAATTTACTATTAAAAAGACTTGGACCTGTGGATAACTTTTAATATAAATTATAATATATTGTGATTTATGGTCTTAGTCTAAAACAATGTCATTAGAAAACACACAGATATGGCCTGAGTGCCGACGAATTCTCAAGGGAGAGATCCCTGAAAAACTCTTTAATACGTGGATTCTCCCAATTCATTCTATTGAAAAAAACAACAGTATCAAGCTCTTGGCACCTAATGACTTTGTTTTAAAAAGGGTGTCTCAAGACTACCTGGGTAGGATTGAAGAAATTATGCAAGAAAAAAACAGTTCGATCGTTCTGTCTTTTGCTGTTGGCTCGAGAGATATTGAGATTACAACAGAGCAAAAGAGGCCACATGTATTTCAAGAGAGATCGGTTACACCAAAAGTCGAGAGCAGGCTCAACCCTGGCTTTACGTTTGATGCCTTTGTTGAGGGAAAAAGCAACCAACTTGCCAGGGCAGCGGCAATTCAAGTTTCAGAGAACATCGGAAGATCATATAACCCGCTTTTCATATACGGCGGGGTGGGCCTAGGAAAAACACACCTGATGCAGGCAGTTGGTAATTCATTACTTTCTATAAACCCGGGGGCCAGGATCAGTTATGTTCACTCTGAAAGGTTCGTTGGTGATATGGTTCGCGGGCTTCAACACAACACAATCTCAGAATTCAAGAGAACATATAGGTCATTGGATGCACTGCTAATAGATGATATTCAGTTCTTTGCAGGAAAAGAAAGGTCGCAAGAGGAGTTTTTTCATACTTTCAATGCTCTTTTAGAGGGCCAAAAACAAATAATACTGACATGTGATCGATATCCAAAAGAAGTTTCTGGGCTAGAGGAGAGGCTCAAATCCAGGTTTGGGTGGGGGCTTACTGTGGCAATTGAACCTCCTGAGCTTGAGACTTCCGTAGCAATTTTAATGAAAAAGTCCAATATGGAGGGGGTATACCTGCCTGAGGAGGTAGCATTTTTTATAGCCAAAAGGATCAGATCAAATATTAGAGAACTGGAAGGGGCCCTCAGAAGAGTGATAGCTAATGCACAGTTCACTGGCTCAGAAATTAATTTAAATTTCACAAAAGATGCACTAAAGGACCTTTTATCAATGCAAGAGAGGTTGGTATCAATAGAAAATATTCAAAAAACTGTTGCCGAATATTTCAAACTAAGGGTAGCAGACTTGTTGTCAAAAAGAAGAAGTAGGTCTGTCGCAAGACCGAGGCAAATTGCTATGACGCTAGCAAAAGAACTTACCAATCATAGTTTACCTGAAATAGGTGACGCGTTTGGAGGAAGGGATCATACTACCGTTTTACATGGTTATAGGCGTATAATGTCTTTAAGAGAAACAGAAAACAGAGTAAATGAAGACTATTTAAACCTGTTGAGAACACTGACAGGGTGAATGTATAAATTGTAGATAAGTTTTTTTTCTTTTTTATCCACAATTTATTAACAATTAATAAATGATAAAGGAAGTATCTTATAAGCCGATTAAAGTGTATTAAATTATTGTTTTTATTAAATAATAAGAATTTATCCACAACATGGTGTCCCCCTAATAATAATAATAAATACAATATAATCCAACTAATATTAACAGGATAAAAAGATGAAAATCGAAGTAAAAACCGAAAACCTATTAAAATGTCTACAGTCAATCATTGGTGTTGTCGAAAGAAAGCAGACTATGCCGATTTTGGCTAATGTTCTTATAAATGTAGCAGATGAAAGGCTATCTATTACAGCAACAGATCTAGAGGTAGAGCTTATTGCAACAACTACTGTATCATCTTCTGAAAGCGGATCTTTTACACTTCCAGGACGAAAACTCTTAGATATTTGTAGGGCGCTTCCGGTTACATCTGATCTTTTACTTCAACAAGATAATTCAAAGATTTCTATCTCATCAAAGAGAAGCAAGTTTAGTCTTTCAACTTTACCTGAAAACGAGTTCCCCCTTATAAAAGATATTAGCGACATAGAGGTTATTTCTGTTGAGCAGACCAATTTAAAAAGCCTCATTAACAAAACACACTTTTCGATGGCACAACAGGACGTTAGATATTATTTAAATGGTTTATTAATTGAATCTGAAGGCACTAACCTAAGGGCAGTAGCGACAGACGGGCACCGACTAGCAATATCTGATACAGATTTAACAGAGTCAAGAGACGAAAAAAAACAGGTAATTCTTCCTAGAAAAGGTGTGATTGAGCTTCAAAGGCTACTTGATGAAAAGGGAAGAATTGAGGTCTTACTGGGGTCGAACCATATTCGTGTCAAGTTTGATGATGTGTGCTTCACTTCAAAACTGATTGATGGAAATTTCCCAGAGTATCAGCGCGTTATCCCACCTAACCCCGAAAACAAGCTAAAGGTTAACACTGAAAAGCTAAAGGGGGCCCTATCTAGAGCCGCAATACTATCTAATGAAAAATACCGGGGTATTAGGCTAACAGTTCAGAAGAACAGCCTAGTTATTCAGGCACATAATCCGGAGCAAGAGCAAGCCGAAGAAAAAATGGACGTGGACTATGGTGGGGCAGAGATTGAGATAGGATTTAATGTTAATTATCTAATTGATGCCCTGAATGCCGTTGATTCTGAAGATGTTCATGTGCTTCTCGTGGATAACAACTCAAGCTGTTTGATACAAGACACAGACAACAGCTCATACAGGTTCGTTGTAATGCCCATGCGTTTGTAGAAAAAAATTGTATCTCAGTTTTTTAAAAGCATCAAACTTTCGTTGTTTTTCAGATATTGAGCTGGAATTTGATCAAAAATATAATCTTATTTATGGTGAAAATGGTTCAGGAAAAACCTCTGTTTTGGAGGCAATTTCATATTTAGGAAGAGGGCGCTCATTTAGAACAAACAGCGTATCCGATATTGTCAAATGGGAAGCAGAAGACTTGCTGGTTTATGGAAAAACTACCTCTGCTGACACAGAGAGCTCACTTGGTATCATTAATGGAAAGTCAGGACTCGAATCAAGTGTTAACGGTGACCACACCAAGGGTATAGCAGGGTTAGCACATGCTCTACCCTTTCAAATCATAGACCCAAACACCCACAATCTAATTGGTGGTGGGCCTGAAGCCAGGAGACAGTATCTTGACTGGATTTTGTTTCACGTGGAACCGGGGTATATTGATATATGGAGAAAATATAAAAAAACCCTCAAACAAAGAAATATTTTACTGAAATCACATAAAAACAAATCAGAAATTCAAAACTGGAACCAGGGCCTGGCCCAATTAGGCGAAAAAATCTCTCTAATGAGAAACGAGATATTTATCCTTCTTGAGCCGATTTTGATGGAATATGCTAGTGAGTTGCTTGATACAGACATCAGCCTGGTAATAAGTCGAGGCTGGAGTAGGGACATATCTCTTTTAGAGTCATTATCCGACCACATTAATCAAGATATCCAGTATAAAAGCACTCAAGTGGGTCCTCACAGGGCGGACATAAAGGTTTCTTTAGAAACTGGCATCGCTAAGAAGTATATATCCAGGGGACAACAAAAGCTTCTGGCGTGTGCACTTATAAATGCATCAATTGAGCTGGTTCAATCTTATATTGATAAACCAATTTTGTTGTTGCTAGATGATCCCAAAGCAGAACTAGACACTAATTCTACAAAAAAACTAATAAAACAGGTGTGCTCTCTAAACTCTCAAGTTATTGCCACCTCAATTGAGCCGGATGAATCATTATTTGGTTCCGGAACAAAGTTGTTTCACGTGGAACAAATAAATAACAATATCCATTAAAATCAATAACTTAAACAAAATAAACTCATGTTTTGATAATTATACACTTATTAAGATATGTCCCAAAAACTCAATCAATTCTGATGAAAAAATGCTATAATTTTAGATCTTATAAAGAGTTAACTAATGGCTTCAAAAAAAGATTATACAAGCAGTAATATTAAAGTACTCAAGGGTCTTGAGGCTGTCAGAAAAAGACCTGGTATGTATATTGGTGACACGGACGATGGAACCGGTCTTCATCATATGGTATTCGAGGTCGTGGACAACTCAATAGATGAGGCCCTCGCCGGACATTGTGATTTAATTTCGGTAACAATTCATTCAGACGAGTCAATTACAGTATCAGATGATGGTCGCGGTGTTCCGGTCGATATGCATCCAGAGGAGAAAAGATCAGCTGCAGAAGTTATCATGACTGTTTTGCATGCTGGCGGCAAATTTGATGATAATTCCTACAAAGTATCTGGAGGTCTTCATGGTGTCGGGGTATCTGTTGTAAATGCATTATCAGAAACGCTGACCCTAACG
>CABYDR010000013.1 GCA_902517795.1 uncultured Woeseiaceae bacterium
GGCTAATTTGAAAATATTTCCGAGATTAGAGAAAAATAGATTTTTCTGGAAAATTAAATTGTTTCTCAAGAGATCAATCGGACGTGAGTTATCGCTTAAAAAAGAAATCGTCTTGAGGACCGAAATTCGGGGTGATTGGGAGTATTGTCCTGATTATATCGATGAAAGTTCCATTGTTTATTCATTAGGAGTCGGGGACTCAATAGAGTTTGATAATGAGATAATAATAGCTCATGGTTGCCATGTTTATGCTTTTGATCCAACACCATTTTCAGTAAATTGGATTTCTAATCAAAGGACGTCATCTAAATTATTTTTTCATCCTTGGGCAGTCTCCGATTTAGACGGGAAAATGAGGATGATACAAAGAGAGAATAAAAAAGGAAAAAAGTCTGATGTGATGTGGACTGAAATCTCCCCTAATTCAAATTATGATAATTCTATTGAAGTTTCTGTATTTTCAGTTCCATCTATTATGAAAAAACTGAATCATACTTCAATCAGTCTAATTAAAATTGATATTGAAGGTTCAGAATATCAAGTAATTGATGACATGATTGAAAATGGTATTTTTCCACAACAAATTCTTGTGGAATATCATCATAGATTCAATGACAAAAATAAGAAAATGACACAAAAGAGCCTCACTAACCTAAGAAATAAAGGATATAAGATTTTTTCAATATCAGAGACAGGAAGGGAAGTAGGTTTGATTAGAACAAACTACTAACTCATTTGGCACTCATTCTTATTTTATCGAGTTCTTTTTTAAGTTTTGGTTTCTCATCATCAATCGATGTTGTGGGAAAGCAACATGTTCCTCGAGGACATATGACTGTTGCTTCTCTTTCTGTTCCTTCAGATATCCAACCGACATTAAGTATCTTGCTTACACTCCTTATTTGAAGTTTTGCTTGTTCAGGTATCTTGCCTGAACCCCCAATACCATTACATGAATCGAATATTTCGTTTATTGTTGCTTCAGCATCATAACCCTGAGCTAGAAGTGCTGGCTTTAGATCGAGGCCAGCACATATTACGTGCCAATTTCCTGCAGCATCTCTCCTTCTTATGGAGTGACAAGAATATAGTTTCCTACCCTCATCTGAATTTAATATTGATATTTGTGATGACGGTTTATTATCATCAATATATAGCATTCTGAATACTGCCCAATGTTCACAGGGCTCGCTTAAAGATGTCATGTTGCCCCAGGGTATAGGTATTCCATTGCCTCGGTACACAGCCCTTAAATTTCCGGGCGGATATGCATCAAAATAGTGCCAGTGTGGGTAGGGAGAAACTGATGTCATTCTTCTCATGATCAGCGCGGTGGTCAATTCTAGTTTATTAGCTATATCAATTGAGTGGGAATTTTTTGCCAAGAATTGGCGGAAAGGTGTCTTTGGGCACAAAAGTGCTGCTGCAAAATAACTGCACTCAAAATCTCGCCATGCAAAAAGGATATCCTTGGCATCCATATTTGGCGCACCAATGTGATCCCGTCTGACAGAAGCTTTCCCTCCAGAAACTTGAGGACCCCTGGCACCATCTCCAGCATGAAGAATGAAATGTCCTATTTGATTGGCTAAATCGTATTTCAATCTAGCCGGAATCTTTTTTAATAGATTGTTTAGATAGATTATATTTGGTGTATCAAAAAAGGATCTGACAACTGTCTTTAGTGTTTTTGAGGTGGTTATATTTTCTCTTGATGTCTCGCTTTCAAACCACTTTATTTTTATGCCCAACCTTTTTGTTATGTCCATCAGATCTTGCAGTGTGAGAGGAAATCTTTTCAGTCCAACTGAATCTGCAGCCCTCTCAATATCAGGGTATCTATTTTGATTTGATTCTTGATGTGCTCGAATTAATATATGAGCGAATTGCCTCCCAGTAGTTCCTGTTTGGGAGAGCATCTCTGGTATAGCTGATTGGAGAAGTTGATCAGAAAATAGAAATCCGGGCTCTAAAGGCATTCCTTTTACTGCACTTGTTTCTGGTGTGGGATCAATTGCTTTTGCATCGAGAGATTCATCAAAGAACCATTTTTTTTGTTTTTGAAATATTGTTGCAATCACTTCTACTAAGTCTTCAGATGGAACTCTTTTGCCATTTTCGATCATTGAAAGATACGAAATTGATGGGGCAGATTCAGGATTCATTTGAATACAACGTATCGACAAATCCTCCAAAGTTAAATTATTTCTCTTTCTTAGAGATTTGATCTTAGTTCCCAAAAAATGTGATTTTCTCTGAATCGAATGCATGTGTTTTCTCTTTTTTGTAAAATTTACAATGTGAAATTTCCTTTGTAAAATTCTATACATTTATAATGTAGCATACAACCATTAATTAATTGGAATCTTTAATGGATAAGAAAAAAGAAATAGCAAAACTTGAAGCAGACTGGTCCGAAAACAGCAGATGGAAAGGCATTACAAGAGGTTATAAAGCTGAAGATGTAATAAATTTGAGAGGCTCTGTAAATATTGAATGCACACTCGCAAGACTGGGTTCTGAGAAACTTTGGAATCTAGTGAATCAAGAAACCCCACTCTGTGCACTCGGCGCAATGACTGGAAATCAGGCAATTCAGGAGATACAAGCAGGACTTAAAGCGATTTATTGTTCAGGCTGGCAGGTTGCTGGAGACGGAAACAGTGGCGGTGAAATGTACCCTGATCAGAGCCTGTATGCAGTTGACTCAGTACCAAAAATGATAAACAGAATTAACAATGCACTTATAAGAACAGATCAAATTCACTATATGAATAATGACTTTGAAATTGACTGGTTTGCACCAATAGTTGCTGATGCCGAAGCTGGTTTCGGCGGAAATCTAAATGCATTTGAGCTTATGAAAAATATGATAAAAGCAGGTGCTTCAGGCGTCCACTTCGAAGACCAACTGTCTTCAGCAAAGAAATGCGGTCACATGGGTGGGAAAGTATTAGTTCCCACAGGCGAGGCAATTGCTAAGCTTATCTCAGCAAGATTGGCCGCAGATGTTATGGATATTCCTACTGTACTGATAGCGAGAACAGATGCGGATGCTGCAAATTTAATAACATCAGACATCGATGAGCGTGATCACGAGTTTCTCACAGGAGAAAGAACATCAGAAGGATTCTTTAGAACAAAAGCGGGTATGGATCAAGCCATATCGAGAGGGCTCGCATACGCTCCTTATGTAGATATGTTGTGGTGTGAAACATCAAAACCAGATCTTGAGCAAGCACAAATATTCGCTGATGCTATTCATGCTGAATATCCTGATCAGCTTCTTTCATATAACTGTTCGCCTTCATTTAATTGGAAGTCTAATTTAGACGAAGAAACAATGATGCATTTTCGCGAGAAGCTCGGTGAAATGGGGTATAAATTTCAATTCATTACTCTTGCAGGATGGCATGCTCTCAATACAAGCATGTTTGAATTAAGTAAAGCATATAAGAAAAACGGAATGTACGCCTATTCTCAATTACAAGAACGTGAATTTAAATATGAAAGCGATGGGTTTCGTGCAGCAAAACACCAGTCGTTTGTGGGTGCCGGTTATTTTGATGCTGTCCAAAATACAATCATGGCTGGTCATTCTTCGACAACAGCAATGGATGGCAGTACAGAAGAAGAACAATTTGATGACAAGGAGTAAATAAATTATGGAAATCAACGAAAATATGAGCACATCTGAAAAATCAAGAGATAAGATCGTATCTGATTCAGATTTTTTTTCACTTCAAAGGCAACTCGTGGATCTGAATGCAGATGGACAATATCAAACCTCTCCGATCGAGGAAGAATAATCTATCAGATTATAAGGAGTTAAATAATCTCTTCGTTGAAAAACAATTCTTCGAATTCATAGAGAGCGAGCTTCTTCCGAGCATATCAATAAGTTCAGAAAAATTCTGGATAGAACTTAATCAAATAATTGAAAAATTTTCCCCGTGTAACACATCTCTGCTAGCACAGAGAGATGTGTTACAGAGAAAGATTGATGCTTGGTATGCAAGTAAAAAAGACAACCAATTTGACATGGATAGTTACATCAATTTCCTCAAGGAAATTGGGTATATCGCTCCAGAAGCAGAGCCATTCAAGATAAAAACTCAGAACATTGACGATGAAGTTTCTAAAATTGCAGCTCCTCAGTTAGTTGTTCCTGTCAGTAATGCAAGATTCGCAATAAATGCATGTAATGCGCGTTGGGGAAGTTTGTATGATGCGGTTTATGGTTCAGATTTAATTCCAAATAAGGATGGCAAAGTTAGTGAGCAAGGATATGATTTAGAAAGAGGCGCACTGGTCATTAAATATTCGTATGATTTTTTGGATAAAGCCATTCCCCTCCAACAAGCAAGTCATAATAATGTTGAAAATTATTTTCTAGAATCCTCATCAGATGAACTAAATTTTAATGCCCGATTAAAAAATGGAAAAATAGTCTCCCTGAAGTATAGGGATAAATTCATTGGTTTTGCTGAATTTGATGATGCAACATCCTATCTGTTTAAGAATAATGATCTTCACATTGAAATTACTGTTAATCCATATCACGCGGTCGGTAGGACTGCGCCAGGAAATGTGTCTGATATTAATATTGAGTCTGCTGTATCCATCATTCTTGATTGTGAGGATTCTGTAGCAGCAGTTGATTCTGAAGATAAAATAAACGTTTATCAAAATTGCCTAGAACTTATGAAGGGTTCCCTATCTTCAACATTCATAAAAGCTGGAAAAAATTTTACTCGAACCCTTAATGAGGACAGAAGTTATACATCAAAAAAAAATGAATCATTTTTTCTAAAAAATCGAGCATTAATGTTTATAAGGAATGTTGGTTCTCATATGAAAACCGACATTGTTATGGATAACCAAAAAGAATCTGTATACGAAGGTCTTTTAGATGCGATAGTCACAGTTGGATGTTCAATTGCAGGAATGAATAGTTCTGCAAAATTTGTCAACAGCAGATACAACAGCATATATATTGTGAAACCAAAATTACATGGCCCCGAGGAGTGCGCATTTTTTAATAGCTTGTTAGACGATATAGAGTCTATGTTTAATCTACCTAATTACACAATCAAGGTCGGACTGATGGATGAGGAAAGGAGAACGAGCTGTAATTTAAAGGAGTGTATATATGAGCTTAAGGACAGAATCGTATTTCTTAATACAGGTTTTCTCGATAGAACGGGAGATGAAATTCATACAAATATGAAATTAGGGCCTGTGAATTACAAGGAGAGAATTAAAGAAGATGTCTGGTATGAGAGCTATGAAAAAAATAATGTCAAAGTAGGAATAGAATGTGGCTTCATTGGCAAAGCTCAGATTGGAAAGGGTATGTGGGCAAAGCCTGATGAATATAAAGAGATGATGAGTATGAAGTACAACCAGCTTAAATCAGGCGCAAGTTGTGCATGGATTCCTTCACCAACTGCAGCTACTCTTCATGCAATTCATTACCATGATTACGCGGTAAGAGATTATCAAGAGCGTCTTAAAGAAAATAATGATGAAGGTTTCGTAAGGAATATTCTTGCCCCTTCTGTAACCTCAAAGAGTAAGTTGAAGACAGAAATGATCCAAGAAGAACTGGATGCAAATATTCAGAGTATCCTTGGTTATGTTGTGCACTGGATAAACTCGGGAACTGGATGTTCAAAAGTTGCTGATATAAACAATGCTTATCTAATGGAGGATAGGGCAACGCTTAGGATATCTTCTCAGCATGTTGCTAACTGGCTATTACATGATATCTGCTCAAAAAATGATGTTATCCAGTCATTAAATAAGATGGCAGTTTATGTTGATAGGCAAAATGAAAAAAATAGTGAATATATGAAGTTAACATCAAAAAAAAATATGAGTATTCCCATGCAAGCGGCCCACGAGTTAATTTTTAAAGGTGTAGATTCACCTAACGGTTATACAGAGGAGATCCTGCATAAATATAGGAAGTTGCTGAAAAAAAATTCGTAAACTATTGTATTAATTTGCAAATATGCAAATATGCAAATTAATAGGAGAATCAAATGAAGCGACTTTGGGATAAAGGTCTTCCCTTAGATGAAAAAATATTAAAATATACTGCTGGGGAAGATCATGCCCTTGATCATAGGTTGGTATCTTATGACATAAAGGCAAGTATTGCCCATGTGGAAATGCTCGCAAACTGCAAGCTTTTAGAGATTGACGACTCAAAAATTATTATTGGGGGTTTGATTGCTCTTCTAAAAGATTACCAAGATCAGAAATGGTCAATTCATCTTGAAGATGAGGATGTACATACTGCTATTGAAAAAAATTTGATTGAGAAAATAGGAGAGGTTGGCGGAAGAATCCATTTAGGTCGATCCAGGAATGATCAAGTTCTCACTGCATTAAGATTGTATTACCTTGATGCAATTGATGAAATCGTAACCAGTACAGAGAAATTATGCGAGGAAATACGTGTATTAAAAGGTAAACAGGGTTCAATTAAATTACCTGGAACAACTCACATGCAACATGCAATGCCGTCATCGGTATCGCTATGGTGTGGAGCTTATATAGAAGCCTTTGAAGACAATATAGAAGGAATGATTCAGGCTAAGCGTCGTTCAAATAAGAATCCACTTGGTAGTGCTGCTGGATATGGAACACCAGGATTACCAGTTGATAGAACATTCACAACAAAGAAACTTGGCTTTGAAGTGACACATGAGCCTGTTACAGCACCTCAGTTGTCTCGCGGGAAAGCAGAGTCGCACCTTTTATTTGAACTTTCACTATTAATGCAGGATTTAGGAAGACTTTCCAGTGATCTTCTGCTCTATTACACCCAAGAGTATAGTTATATTGACCTCGCCTTTGAGGTTACAACTGGGTCATCAATAATGCCTCAAAAGAGAAATCCCGATGTACTAGAATTAATAAGAGCTTCTTCAGCTACTGTATTGTCGTGTTTGAATGAGAGCATGATGGTAATGTCAAAACTTCCATCTGGTTTTCAGCGTGATCTACAGAAAATTAAAGCTCCTCTCTTTAAAGCTATTGATAATACAATAGAGAGTGTTGATATTATGTCTTATGTGATATCAACCATGAAATTTTTACCGGAAAATATCAAGCTTGACGATGACCTTTTCGCCGCTGAAGAAGCGTATAAGCTTGTTCTAAATAAGGGTCTTTCATTTAGAAAAGCTTACCAACAAATAGCCAAAAAATATAAAAAATAAAGTTATTCAGAATCTGTTTCTTTTTTTGCAAACGGTTGATTGTATTAAGAATTTCTATCAGCAGAGAATTGAGCAATAGATATTAATGCCTCTTTATATATAGATTTTTTTAGATTAGATAGGGATGCAATGGCTTTATTTGAAAAATCTACTGCTTTTTTTGTTGTATACTCAATAGCACCTGTTTTTAAAATAATATTTTGGATCGCCTCTAACTTATTAATATCACCTCTTTCAATTGCTGACTGTAACATCTTTTTTTCATCGCCTTCGCTCATATTTATAGCGTGAATTATGGGGAGGGTGGGTTTACCCTCAGAAAGATCATCACCAAGATTTTTTCCAATTTCTTCTTCCGAAGCCATATAATCCATTGCGTCATCTATTATTTGGAAAGCAGTTCCTAGATTTTTCCCATACTCAATCATCATTGATACATCATTTTCATGATCACAATTTGCAAGAATGGCTGACACATGACATCCAGCTTCAAACAGACATGATGTTTTTCTGTAAATAACTTCAAAATATTGTTCTTCTGTAATCGAGGCATCAAATACATTTGTTAATTGCATTACCTCGCCGGTAGCAATCATATTTGTAGCATTCGCAAGGACTCCCATAACATTCATATTGTCCAGTGTTACCATCATCTGAAAAGCTCTCGAATATAAGAAATCTCCAATCAAAACACTCGCTTGATTTCCAAAAACAGTGTTTGCTGTCTCTTGACCTCTCCTTTTTTTTGAATCATCCACAACATCATCATGGAGTAATGTAGCTGTATGAATGAATTCGATAATTGCGGCAGCAATGATGTGCTCCTCTTTTTCATAGTTAAGTGCACGAGCGGCAAGTAATACAATTAGAGGTCTGATTCTTTTTCCACCACTATTGATAATGTACTCTGAAACTTTTGAGATCAGCATTACATCACTGTGTAGATTTTTTCGGATCAAGAGATCAACCTCTTCAGCATCATTCTGAATAATTGATTTGATTTGATTGAAATCGCTCAGAGATTTATTCTTCTTTGTAGTTTTCATGAATTTCACAAGAATTAAACTCTAATTATAAGATGAAAATAGAAAAAAGAATTAATTAATTTTTATTAATCAATAGTTAGGTGGACCTTAATTTTATTCACAATGACATTGACCTGAGGTGATTCTATCTATACTATTTCCGATTCTTTATTAAATCGAAAAATAAAATTGGAAAAATAAACTCATTTCATCTGATTAAACATATTTTCGATGAATAAATATCACTTATAGTTGATGACGGAGACGCAGAAATGTACGCAGTATTTCGTTCAGGTGGCAAGCAGTATCGTGCACAAGAGGGCGACAGAATTAAATTAGAAAAAATTAATGCTGATGAGGGTTCGAACATTAATTTTGATGAAGTAATGATGCTTGGAGAGGGTTCTGATGTAAAAGTCGGTTCTCCGTTTTTACCGAAGATATCAGTCGTTGCGAAGGTCATTAAACAAGGCAAAAGTAAAAAGGTGCCTGTTGTTAAATTTAAACGAAGAAAAAATTATCTTCGTCAGGGGACACACCGACAGTTTTTTACAGAAATCGAAATTGTATCGATTGGCTCAGAGCCAACAAAGAAAGTAGCTAAGAAAAAAGTTGCTAAAAAGACTGCTGCAAAAAAAGTAACAAAAAAAGTAACAAAGAAAGTAGCTAAGAAAAAAGTTGCTAAAAAGACTGCTGAAAAAAAAGTAGCTAAGAAAAAAGTTGCTAAAAAGGCTGCTGCAAAAAAAGTAACAAAGAAGAAAACATAAAAAATTAAGCATTCTATTTGAATCTGATATAATTCAGATACTGATTGGGAGAACAAAATGGCACACAAGAAAGCGGGTGGAAGCACAAGAAATGGAAGAGATTCTGAAAGTAAGAGACTCGGTGTAAAGCTCTTTGGTGGCCAGTCTGTGTCACCGGGTAACATCATTGTTCGGCAAAGAGGGACAAGATTTCATCCTGGAAAAAATGTTGGCTTGGGACGTGATCACACCCTGTTTGCAAAGTCTGCTGGACAAGTAAAATTTGAGAAAAAAGGAATTAAAAATAGACAATACGTTAGTGTGGTCTAATTTGTATTTAACTTAACTCTTTCTCCCCGCTATTGCGGGGTTTTTTTTAGCTGATTAAAATGATTTATTATGAATTTTGTAGATGACATTGATGTTCGTGTTGCCGCTGGATCAGGAGGACATGGTTGCCTGAGCTTCAGACGCGAAAAATTTATTCCAAGAGGAGGTCCAGACGGCGGTGATGGAGGAGACGGAGGAAGCGTATTTTTCATTGCTAGTGACGCAACAAATACACTAGTAGATTTTAGGATTTCAAAAATTTATCGGGCTGAGAATGGCACTCAGGGATCTGGTAAAAATATGACAGGGAAATCTGGTGTAGATCTCGAGATCATTGTACCCGTTGGCACAACAATTTCTGATTTGGATACCCAAGAAGAGATTGGTGATTTAAAGAAGCACGGCGACCGCATTAAGGTGGCTCAAGGCGGCGAGGGAGGCCTCGGAAACGCTCGCTTTAAAAGCAGTACAAATCGCGCTCCAAGAAAAATCACAAAAGGCCAAGAAGGTGAATCTCGTCATCTTCAGCTTGAATTAAAATTGATTGCCGACATAGGATTGCTTGGGATGCCAAATGCAGGCAAGTCTTCACTCATAAGAAAAATGTCCAGCGCTAAACCCAAGATTGCGGATTATCCTTTTACTACACTTTATCCCAACCTAGGTGTTGTGTCAGTTGGGATGTTACAAAGCTTTGTTATGGCCGATATTCCAGGTTTAATTCAAGGTGCAGCTGAAGGTTCTGGTTTAGGTTTGGAGTTTTTGAGGCATCTTGAAAGAACAAAGATACTTCTTCATATATTGGACCTAAGTCCCGATAATGTTGACATGGAACCTATCAATGCATTCAATGATATCGATAGTGAGCTCAAAAAATATTCTGAAGCACTTTATAAAAAACCTCGCTGGCTAGTCTTTAACAAAATAGATTTGGTTGCACCTTCAGATCTTGACTTGATGTGTGAAAAAATTATAGATGCTATTGGTTGGCAAGGAAAAGTTTTAAGGGTGAGTGCATTGTCTGGTGAAGGTTGCGATATTATCGCGAAAAATGTTATGGAAGAGCTTGATAAAATGGCTTCTGAAGAGGTATTAAGCTAAGTTTTTAATTTTTTTATTGAGCCTGCTTTTGTGTCTTGCAGCTTTATTTTTCTTGATTATCCCTTTGTTTACCATTGAATCAATAACTGGCACGGCGTTCTTGAAAGCTTCATTGGCCTCTTCTTTGTTACTTTGATCGATAAGATTGATAACATTTTTTATTTTCGTTCTAAGTTTTGAACGAAGATCCATGTTATGAGCACGCAGCTTTACTGCTTGCCTTGCTCTTTTCTGTGCTGATTTTATATTCGCCACTGTAATCCCAATTTTTCAATAATGAATGCTTTTAATTGCTTCAATCTATTTATATACAATAGAGCGCCGTATTATTCTTTTATAATCTTAAATTGTCAATGAGATATTCAAAAAATATTAAAACTTTAAGCTACTTATTATTAGTGTTTGAGATAACATAACGAGATATGCCAACTAAAAATAGCAAATCTAGTGCAACAATTTTGAATTCGACAATAGTGGTTAGTTTGATGACCTTTGTTTCTCGAATTTTTGGAATGATTCGAGATATTATTTTTGCAAGGTTTTTTGGGATATCTCTCGCAATGGATGCGTTTATTGTAGCCAATAGAATTCCAAATATGTTACGTCGTTTTTTTGCAGAAGGGGCATTCAATCAGGGATTTGTTCCAGTTGTGTCAGACTTCAAAGAAGGCAAAAGTCACGAAGAAGTTAAATATCTTGTCGATTCTGTCGCAGGAACACTCGGTCTTATTCTTTTTGTCATCACTTTAATAGGCGTTATTATATCACCAATACTCATTTCCTTTGTTGCTCCTGGTTTTATAGGTGATGATGACCGTTTTGAGCTAGCGACAGCCATGCTGAGATATACTTTTCCATACTTGTTGTTTATTTCCTTAACGGCTTTTGCGGGAAGTTTACTCAATACCTATGGAAGATTCGCTGTACCAGCATTTACACCAGTAATATTGAACATTGTTTTGATTTTTTTCGTATTATTCATTTCACCGTCTCTTGAAAATCCAGGAATGGGACTTGCGTATGGGGTCTTTTGTGCCGGATTAATACAATTGATATTTCAACTTCCGTTTTTATCTAAGATCAAATTGTTACCGAAACCCAGATGGAATATCGCACATAAAGGTATAAAGAGAATCATGAAGCTTATGGGCCCAGCTGTTTTTGGCTCTTCCATTGCTCAGGTGAATATTCTTGTGAGTGGAATTATTGCCTCTCTTATTGGTGCCGGAAAAATAAGTTTGCTGTATTATTCAGACAGAATCATGGAGCTTCCCCTCAGTTTATTTGGAATTGCAATTGCAACAGTTACCTTACCTTATCTCTCGAGACTATACTCAAATAACTCTATGGGTAAATTTTCCGACGCTATGAATTGGTCTATAAGGATTGCGTGCACACTTATCATCCCAGCTGCAATTGGATTATTTGTTCTTGCTGAACCTATAATTGCTGCGATTTTCTATGGCGGTATGTTTGATTCACATGATGTCTTCTTAACAGCGCTGAGTTTAAAGGCATTTTCAATTGGTTTAATTGGCTTTTCTTTTGTCAAGATTCTTTCTCCTGCATATTTTGCTAGAAAAGATACCCTGACACCCGTAAAAATTGGAATATACTGCTTGCTGCTCAATATTATTCTGGGTTCATCCTCGGCATATTACCTTAATAAAATTGACTATGAAGGAACCCATCTTGGATTGGCTCTATCCATTTCAGTAGCAGCCATTTTAAATGCAGGATTATTATTCTCAGGATTAAAAAAGAAAAATATAATTAAGAGATTGCCAGGCTTTAAAGAGTTCATAGTAAAATTATTGATCGCCAATTCATTTATGCTGATATTTTTAACGTATACAATTCAGCCCCTAGAATGGTGGCTTGGTTTGGAAGTCTTGAAAAGATTTTCGTGGTTGGCATTTTTTATTTTAGTTAGCGTTGGTATCTATGTTTTAATTCTGTCGCTATTAGGTATGAAAATTAAAGAATTACGTTTTCAGGAAGAATAGAAAATGAGATTCATAAGAAAAATAAATGATTTTCCATATTCTATCTATGAGTCTGGAAGCATATTAACGATAGGTTCTTTTGACGGACTGCACCTAGGTCACCAGAAACTCATTCAAGAAATTAGAGATGAGTCAGAAAGGACCGGTCTACCCTCTGTCATTATGAGTTTTGAACCAACACCTGCAGAATTCTTTCAGAAAAACCCACCATCGAGACTAATGAGATTTCGAGAAAAATATGTGGCGTTGAGAAAATCAGGTGTAGATATATTTTTCTGTCCAAAATTTGATGAAGATATGCAGAATTATTCTGCTGATGATTTCATCAGAATATTATTGATCCAAAAACTGAATATAAAAACCCTAATAATTGGAGACGACTTCCGTTTTGGTAAGAACAGGGAGGGAGATTACTCTCATCTGGAGAGTGTTCATGAGATTTTAAACTTTAAATTGAAAAAAATATCGAGTGTTATTCATGACGATCAGCGGATTAGCAGCACATTGATAAGAGAATATCTCCACTTGGGACAGCTAAAGAATGCAAAAAAACTTCTGGGTAAACATTATCGGATGTCAGGTCGAGTTGTGAAAGGAGAGCAATTAGGAAGAGATTTGGGTTATCCAACAGCAAATGTGAATATTCTGAGGAGAAAAACTCCAATAATGGGTATATTTGCCATTCGAGTTCATGGGTTGAATTCTAAACCGCTAGATGGTGTTGCAAGCTTGGGCGTAAGACCAACTTTTTACGAAGGAAAAAAACCTTTATTGGAAGTTCACATATTTGATTTCGATCAGAATATCTACGGCAAATACATTGAGGTTGATTTTATTGCGAAGATTAGAGATGAAAAGAGGTTTAGTGATGCTAATTCTCTTATAAATCAGATGAATATGGATGCAATGAAGGCAAAAAAATTATTGTCGGAGAATTTAGGAGAGTGAATAAGATGAGTTTGTTAAGCATTAGATATTCATTATTTAAGTGGTTTTTGCTTGCTGGACTAATATTTTTATTAGATCAATGGGTAAAATTAATAATAATCGAGAATATTAGCTTGTATGAAAGAGTTAAGATAAATGACTTCATAAATATTACTCATCAACGAAATCCCGGCGCAGCATTTAGTTTTCTGTCGGATGCTGGTGGATGGCAACGGTGGTTCTTATCCACAATAGCAATTGCAGTATGTTCGTATATTGTTTATTGGCTTAATGAATTAAAAAAAGAGAACAAGGTTCTTTTGCCATATGGTTTGTCGCTTGTCCTTGGAGGAGCATTAGGTAATCTTTTTGATAGGATTATGCTTGGTTATGTAACGGATTACTTTCAAGTCTTAATATTTGGCTGGCCATTCCCGTCATTCAATGTCGCAGATGCCGCCATATCAATTGGTGCTGTCCTAATTATTATCGATGCTATTAAGAATGGATTAGAGTAGACATAAAGATCTTTTATATTGGGTTAATTAATAAGGTTAGATCAATTGCCTTAATGTTTTTTGTCAAAGCGCCAACAGATACAAAGTCAATTCCTGTCTCTGCTATCTCTCTGATATTTTTGTTTGTTATGTTACCTGATGCCTCGAGAAGTATATTTTGATTGTGTGATTTGAGCTTTAATTCATAAGCCGTTCTCAGTTCATCAATACTGAAATTGTCCAAAAGTGCTCGATTGACCCCAGTTGATAACACAATTTTAAGCTCATCAATACTCTCTACTTCAACTATTACTTCAGTATCTGGGTATAATCTTTTCGCAGATAAAATGAGTTCAGGTATGTCCGTTCTTCCTGCGAGATGATTTTCTTTTATTAACACTGAGTCATAGAGGCCAAATCTATGATTTACACCTCCACCACATCTCACTGCGTATTTTTGGGCTAATCTCAATCCTGGGAGAGTTTTTCTTGTATCTAAGATTTTGCACTTAGAGTTCTTTATCTTCTCCACAAAATTTTTCGTTTGTGTTGCTGTGGAGCTTAGAATTTGTAAAAAGTTTAAAACAGATCTCTCTCCAGTGAGTATCTTATTTCTTCTACCATGAATTTCTGAAATCACTGTATCTTTGTTAACTAAATCTCCATCATCAAAATGCCATTGTGTATGTATTTCTGGATCTATCTGTTTGTAAACTTCTTCTGCCCAAGCCTGTCCAGACAATATCATATCTTCTCTCGTAATGATTTTGGCTGTAACATCAATATCCTCAATTAGAGAGCATGTTAGGTCCTTTTCTCCTACATCTTCTTCAATAGCAATTTCAGCAGAGCGTTTTATTTCTTTTTTAAGATTTTCAGTTATCTCAATCATTGGGAATAGATATTCATTTGTTGTTTTGTCACATATAATATAGACGATTAATTATTTGGTATACAGATAGATTTTTATATCTCTGTCTGTGTTTTTAGAAAAAATAAAAGAGAGATTTGATGGATATAAATGATCGAATAAAAGAGCAACTTGATACAAATATAGTTATGCTTTATATAAAAGGGACGCCGGACTTCCCTCAGTGCGGGTTCTCAAGTCAAGCTGTAGCTGCCCTTAAGAAAATAGGCAAGCCATTTTCGTATGTTAATATTTTTGAAGATCCTGAGATCAGAGAGGGGCTAAAAGCATATTCTAACTGGCCAACATTTCCGCAATTATATGTTAAAGGAGAGCTGATAGGCGGTTGTGACATTATGATGGAAATGTACGAAAATGGTGAGTTAACGGAGTTATTGAACGAAATTTAACCTAGAAAACAGTTATCCTCTCAAAAATATTTTTATAGCTATTTACGACATCACAGAATATCTCCGCTGTCTTTTTTGCATCGTAAACTGCTGAATGAGCCTGCTTGGGATCCCATGCAAAACCAGCAATATTGACTGCTTTTGAAAGCACTGTATGACCATATGCAAGACCGCATAAAGTGGCAGTATCAAAACATGTGAAAGAATGAAAAGGATTCTCTTTTAGGGAGCACCTTTTGATTGCCGCATTAATAAAATTTAAATCAAAAGCAGCATTGTGACCCACTAAAACTGCTCTTTTGCATTGATGTTTTTTTAAATATATTTGAGTTTGATCAAAAATACTTTCAAGAGCGTCATATTCATCAATAGCCATCCTAAAGGGATTATGTGGATCGATCTTATTTATTGCTAATGACTCGGGTTCTAGGTTTGAGCCTGAAAAAGGTTTTATATGATTATGTATTATATTTCCTGGCACGAAATTACCATTCTTATCAAGCTTGATAAATACCGCTGCAATTTCTAAGAGAGCATCGGTAGTATGATTAAATCCACCTGTCTCAACATCTACCACTACAGGCATGTAACCTCTGAATCTATCTGAAAATGTCATGGTATTTTTCATAATTTGATTTTTCTTATTTATATAAATTGAGATTACACAATTATTCATAATTATAATTTAATTTATGAAATTTTTTTAACACAAAAACGTAATCCCCAAGAAATTGGTTTATTGGCATAATAAATCTTATAATACAGTTCTGGATTCAAATTTTTTACGGGTGAATTAGTGAGCGATTTTAACATAACTGATGATATGGATCCGATTGAGACAAGAGAATGGCTTGAATCTATAGATTCTGTTATGAGAACTCACGGCCCTGAAAGAGCTCATTATATTATCAATAGAATGGTGGATCATGCTCGGAGGAGTGGTTCGTATCTCCCTTCATCCTATAATACTGCCTATCTCAATACCATACCCGTAGGTATGCAACCAAATTATCCTGGCGACAGATCAATCGAAAAACGAATTGAAGCTTTTATAAGGTGGAATGCAATGGCTATGGTTGTACAGGCCAACAAAGAAAGCTCAGAAATAGGAGGACATATTTCAACATACGCTTCGTCTGCAACACTCTACGAAGTCGGGTTTAATCATTTTTGGCGGGCACCAACAGATAAAAATAGAGGCGATTTAATTTTTATGCAGGGACATTCCTCACCTGGTATTTATGCACGCGCCTTTTTAGAGGGACGGCTTAATGAGAATCAATTAGATCACTTTAGAAAAGAAGTAGGAAATAAAGGGTTATCCTCCTATCCACACCCATGGTTAATGCCAGATTTTTGGCAGTTTCCGACCGTATCTATGGGTCTTGGTCCAATGATGGCAACATATCAGGCTCGTTTTATGAGATACATGGAACACAGGGGGCTCACTGAACCAAGCGATAGAAAAATCTGGTGTTTTTTGGGTGATGGTGAAATGGATGAGCCCGAATCTCTAGGTTCGATTACGATGCCAGTGAGAGAAGGATTGGATAATTTAATCTTTGTGGTGAATTGTAATCTTCAACGTCTAGATGGTCCTGTTAGAGGAAATGGAAAAATAATCCAGGAACTTGAGGCAGCATTTGGTGGAGCGGGATGGAATGTCATTAAACTCATATGGGGTTCAAGGTGGGATCCTCTTTTAGCTAGAGACCGACAAGGGTTATTGCAACAAATAATGGAAGAATGCGTCGACGGTGAATATCAAAATTTTAAATCAAAGGGAGGTGACTACGTTCGAGAACACTTTTTTGGAAAGTATCAAGAAACAAAAGAGATGGTTGCTAATATGTCCGATGAGGATATTTGGCGTCTCAACCGAGGCGGTCATGATGCTAGGAAGGTATTTTCAGCTTATCAGAAAGCCGTTAATCACAGAGAGAGGCCCACAATTATCCTAGCTAAAACTGTAAAAGGTTTCGGTCTTGGTTCAGTCGCTGAAGGTCAGAATACAGCTCATCAGCAAAAGAAATTAGATCTAAATGCATTAAAGGAATTTAGGGATAGGTTTAATATCCCCATCACAGACAAAAAACTAAAAGATGTTCCGTATTTCATGCCGAAAAAAAATAGCCAGGAACTAGAGTATCTGCATGAAAGAAGAAAGTCACTTGGGGGTTATATGCCCAAGAGAATTACAAAGGCAAAATCAATCAAAACACCTTCTAATGATATCTTTCAACCTCAGCTTGATGGAACTGGAGAAAGAGAGTTATCCACAACTATGGCTTTCATAAGGATGCTTACTTCCTTAACGAGAGATAAACAAATTGGTAAACATATTGTTCCTATTGTTCCAGACGAGGCGAGGACATTTGGTATGGAGGGTATGTTTAGACAGATTGGAATTTATTCATCAAAAGGACAGCTTTATACACCTCAAGACGCGGATCAGTTGATGTTTTATAAAGAGAGCAAAGAAGGGCAAATTCTCGAAGAAGGTATAAATGAGGCAGGCGCATATTGTTCGTGGCTTTCTGCAGGATCATCATACAGCAACCATGGAATTCAGATGATTCCATTTTATATTTTTTATTCGATGTTCGGATTTCAAAGAATAGGAGATTTTTTATGGGCAGGTGGTGACATGCAGGCGAGAGGTTTTCTCATCGGTGCTACTGCAGGAAGAACTACTCTCGCTGGCGAAGGTCTCCAGCATCAGGACGGTCACAGTTTATTGAGCGCCACTACTATACCAAATTGTATTTCTTACGATCCAACATATGCCTATGAATTGGCGGTAATTATCAAGGACGGATTAAGAAGAATGATTTCTGATCAGGAAAATATTTTTTATTACATTACCTGCATGAATGAAAATTACACTCATCCGCCTATTCCAAAGAATTTTGAAAGAGGCATCCTTAAAGGAATGTATTTGTTAAAAAAATCTGCAAAACAAGAGAATGGCAGTAAACCCCAATTGATGGGCTCGGGAACAATTCTAAGAGAGGTTGAGAAGGCAGCCCATCTCCTTGAAAAGGATTTTAAGGTTTACTGTGATGTATGGTCAGTAACAAGTTTCAGCGAATTAAGAAGGGAGTCTCTAGAGACAGACAGATGGAATGAGCTGAACCCGGAAAAGAAAAGAAAATCTTCTTATTTAGAGACATTAATCAATAAACAAGAAGGCCCATTTATTGCTGCCACTGATTATATGAAAATGGTTCCAGATCAGATTCAAAAGTGGGTGCCTGGAATATACAAGACATTGGGTACTGACGGTTATGGAAGGAGTGATAGTCGTGCAGCATTGAGAGAGCATTTCGAAGTAGATGCCAGATTCATAGTGTTGTCGACACTCAATGCACTCGCAGAAAAAGGTGATATCGAGAAGAGAGATGTTGTTAAAGCAATCAAGAAGTATAAAATTGATCCAAAAAAGATCAGTCCTGAAAAATTGTAAGTCTTACCACTTGCGAGCAAGATTTTGAGTAAAATTATAGACATAATTATACCAGCCTTAGGTGACTTTGATAGCATTGAAGTTATTGAAATTATTAGTAAAAAAGGAAATGAAGTTAAGAAAGAGGACGGTCTTATCACTCTTGAGACCGATAAAGCTTCCATGGATGTACCTTCTCCAGAAGATGGAATAATTGAATCGATTTCGATCAATGTTGGCGACTTTGTGAAACAAGGTGATTGTATTGGAAAATTGAGGGTTGATGAATCAGAAGTATACGCTAACTCAAATGAACTTAAACCAGTTGATAAAAAAATAGAGACAAAGAAAGAAGTTCCGGCACCTTCTGAGAAAGTAAATCAAAGCTCAACTAATCAAGATCAATCAAAATTATCAGCGTTAAATAGTTTACCTAAAATCGACGAAGATTCCTTTTCCAAGGCACATGCAAGTCCCTCAATAAGAAAATTTGCCAGAGAACTTGGCGTGAATCTGATTGAAGTGAAAGGAACTGGTTCTAAATCCAGGATACTTAAAGACGATATAAAAGCCTTTGTAAAATCGATATTGAGTGGCTCCAGCAAAATATCTGTTGGGCTGCCACAGATACCATCATTGGATTATGCAAAATATGGAGAAGTTAGCAACCAGCCGCTAACAAAAATACAAAAGATTTCTGGGCCTCGACTTCAAGCAAGTTGGATAAATCTACCTCATGTTACACAACATGACTTAGCAGACATCACAGAAATGGAAGCAGATAGGTTGAGAATTAAAAAATTAAAACAAAACAAAGATATCAAAATATCGCCTTTAGCATATGTTATGAAGGCATGTTCCCTTATTTTAAAAGATTTTGAAAAGATAAATTCATCATTGTCTGAAGACGGGCATTCAATAATATTGAAAAGCTATATAAATATAGGATTTGCAGCAGATACTGAAAATGGCCTTGTGGTCCCTGTAATAAAGGATGTAGATAAAAAATCCTTAATTGAAATTGCAGAGGAATTGCTTCGTCTTTCGGTAAAAGCTCGCGCTGGAAAGCTATCTTCAGGTGAAATGCAAGGCGCAACATTTACAATTTCGAGTCTGGGGGGTATTGGAGGAACGGCATTCACCCCTATAATAAATGCACCCGAGGTTGCAATACTGGGTCTATCACGATCGTCAACACAACCAGTTTGGAATGGATCAGAATTTGAGCCAAAGCTAATGCTTCCTTTGTCCTTTTCATACGATCATCGAGTTATCGATGGGGCATATGCAGTTCGATTCATCACAGCTCTGTGTAACGCTTTAAAAAAAGCAAAAAATCTCTCTAAAAAGGCATAACAATTGAGTCAAAATAAAAAAATTTTAGTTCCAGACCTAGGTGATTTCGAAAATGTTGAAGTTACAGAGGTACTAGTAAATGCCGGACAAAAAATTGAAAAAAATGAAAATATTATCACTGTTGAATCAGATAAAGCTTCAATTGATATCCCCTCTGATATCTCTGGAACGATTGTTTTGATTAATGTGAATAATGGAGACATCCTAAAAAAAGGTGATCAAATTCTTTTAATTAAGGAAACGGTAAAGAATAAGAAAGAAAGAGAAAACCAAAAAAATTCACAAAATAAATCCGCAGTGTCGCATGATTCTGAGTTACTTGTTTTGGGTGCGGGCCCAGGTGGTTATACGGCAGCTTTTAGGGCGGCAGATCTTGGGATGAATGTAACTTTAATAGAGCGTTCACCGACCCTCGGAGGAGTTTGTTTAAATGCAGGATGCATTCCATCTAAAGCACTGCTGCATGCAGCAAATGTCATTGAGCAGACCAGCGCCATGAAAGATCATGGAATAAGATTTTCAGATCCGAAGATAGAAATGAAGAAATTAATGACTTGGAAGCAAGGCATTATCAGTAAATTAAATTCTGGTCTCGTTGATTTATCAAAAAAAAGAAACGTTAAAATAATTACTGGAAATGCTCAGTTTCAAAGTGACAATAGTGTAATCATTGACAACAAAAAAGTTATCAAGTTCGAAAAGTGCATCATCGCTGTTGGTTCTGAGAGTGCGACCATTCCAGGTTTTCCAGATGATGATAGAATTCTTGATTCATCCAAAGCCCTGGAACTAGAAAAAGTACCATCAAAAATGCTAATTGTAGGTGGCGGAATAATTGGGTTAGAGATGGCATGTGTATACCATGCCCTTGGATCAGAAATAACAGTTGTCGAACTTACAGACTCTCTTATGCCAGGAACCGATAGTGATTTAGTTAAAATTTACACTAAATTTGTCTGTGATCGTTATAAGGATATCTATTTGAAAACAAAGGTTGATAAAATACAACCTGTTAAGAACAGATTAAAGGTTTTCTTTGAAGGCAATGACAGTCCTAAAACAGCAACTTATGACAATATCCTTGTGTCAGTAGGCAGAAAATCAAATGGCAATCAGATAAATATTGAAAAAACTGGTGTTGCGTGCGATCAACATGGAATCATAAAAGTAGATAAAAAAATGAGGACAAATATAGATAACATATTTGCCATTGGAGATTTAACTGGAGATCCGATGTTGGCCCATAAAGCAACTCATCAAGCAAAGGTTGCTGCCGAAGTCGCGAGCGGTAAAAAAAGTTCCTTCGATGCCAGAGTGATTCCATCAGTCGCCTATACTGATCCTGAGATTGCCTGGGTTGGCGTCACAGAAAATCAAGCAAAATCAGATGGTATAGATTATGAAAAATCAAGATTCCCATGGGCGGCGAGTGGTCGATCACTCGCTATCGGGCGGGATGAAGGGTTTACAAAACTTCTATTTGAAAAGGAAACAGGTAGAGTCATTGGGGGAGGCATTATCGGGCCGTATGCCGGAGACCTCATATCTGAAGTTGCTTTAGCAATTGAAATGGGTGCTGATGCGGCAGATATTGGAATGACTGTTCATCCGCATCCAACATTATCAGAGACAATTGCCTTCACCGCTGAGGCTCAAGAAGGCATCCTAACCGATTTATATATGCCTAAAACCAATTAAGAATGTCTATTTTTATTTGATCTTCATTCCAGGCTTTGCGCCTTCGTCCACCGATAGCAAAAATATTTGGTTACCACCAGGTCCCGCAGCTAATATCATGCCTTCTGATGTGCCAAATTTCATTTTTCTTGGAGCTAGATTTGCTGCCACAACAACACTTCTTCCTACCAAATCTTCGACCTTATAAGCTGATTTTATCCCAGCAAAAATTGTTCGGTTTTCTTTATCAAGATTCACAATTAATTTTAGTAACTTGTCTGCACCTTCTATTTCTTTGGCTTCTTCAATGATGCCAACACGAAGATCAACTTTCATAAAATCATCAATCGTTATTTTTCCAGTTTCTTTGGTTATTTTATCTGACTGATCTTCTTTGCTTGTCATTATATTTTCCACCTTTTTCATTTCTATTCTAGTGAGTAATGGACGGTATTCTTTTATTTTCTTGCCTAAAATTGGAGAGCCCAAGTCTTTCCATCTCCATTCTTTTTCATTAAATAGATTCATCGCATTAACAGCTATTTCTGGTATTACAGGATAGAGATAAATCATGAGCATTCTAAATAAATTTAACCCTTGCGTGCAAACACCCTGAACCTCCTTATGAAGTACTTCATCTTTAATCATAATCCAAGGTTTTTTGTTTTCTATGTATCGATTAGTTTCGTCAGCTAGTGATATGATTTTTCTCATTGCCTTGGAGTATTCTCTATTTTTAAAATGGTTAGAAATACCCTCTGAGGCAGAAAAAAATTGATTAAAGAGCTCTTGATTGTCTAATTCGTTAGAAAGCTGATTATCGAATTGTTTATTTATGAATCCAGAACATCTGCTAGCAATATTAATCAGTTTTCCCACTAGATCGGAGTTGACTCTGGCTACAAAATCTTCAGTATTTAAGTCTATGTCTTCCATACTGGGACCTAGTTTTGCCGCGTAATAGTATCT
Organism: uncultured Woeseiaceae bacterium; assembly: GCA_902517795.1. Classification (GTDB taxonomy): domain Bacteria; phylum Pseudomonadota; class Gammaproteobacteria; order Steroidobacterales; family Woeseiaceae; genus SP4260. Next base: position 22,632 of record CABYDR010000013.1, read on the forward strand.
AATATAGCTTGGATCAAGATGATCTAAATATGTTCTTCCGTTTATAAAAGTTCCTCTGGATTTAGACATTTTCTTACCATTAATCGTCAAAAATCCATGTGCAAAAACGCTCGTAGGTTGTCTTATACCTGCACCTTTGAGGACGGCTGGCCAAAACAATGTATGAAAATAGACTATATCTTTTCCAATGAAATGATAGAGTTCTGCCTCACTTTCTGCATCAAAGTAATCACTGTAGTTAATCTTATTTTTCTTACAAAAGTTCAGAAAGCTTGCGAGATAACCTATAGGCGCATCTAACCAAACATAGAAATATTTTTTTTCTTCTCCTGGGATTTTAAATCCAAAATATGGATCATCTCTTGATATATCCCAATCATGTAAACCCATTTCAAACCATTCGAAAAGTTTGTTTGTTACGCTCTTATGAAGGTTGGAATCTTTAATCCAGGTTTTTAGGTTTTCTTCGAAATTACTCAATTTGAAAAAATAATGCTTAGATTCTCGCCATACAGGTTTTGTGTTACTCAGTGTAGAAAAAGAATTTATCAGTTCATTAGGGTTATATGTTGCGCCACATTTTTCACAGGCGTCTCCATATTGATCCTCAGCTTGACACTTAGGGCAAACACCCTTTATGAAACGATCAGGAAGAAACATTTTCATCTTTTCATCGTACGCTTGCTCGATGTCTTTTGTATAAATATGTCCATTCTTTTTCAAAGCATTAAAGATTTCCTCAACGAGCTTTTTATTTTCAGCTGAATGAGTGGAATAAAAATTATCAAATTCCACTCCAAAATCATTAAGATCTCGAAGTTGTTGTTTAGAGATTCTTTCTACTAACACTTCCGGATTAATGTTCTCCTCACGCGCCTTTATCATTATTGGTGTGCCATGGGCATCAGCAGCACAAATATATAGACAATTATGACCTTTCATTTTTTGAAATCTTACCCAGATATCAGTCTGAATATATTCAACCAGATGCCCCATATGGATGGATCCATTTGCATATGGAAGCGCGCTAGTTACGAGTATATTTCTGGTATCTGCGGTCATAATCTTGAATATGTGAATTTGAGTTAATTAATTGTTATTCAGCGAATTATGCCATGATAATAACTTTTATTGTTGGATAAGTTATTTTTTCAATTTTTTTGACATAAAATAGCGAATAAAATTTGACGTGATATACAATATTGATAGGTTATAAAACTGCTGGTGATAGATAAGATGACTTCTAATAATGAGCAAAAGATTACTGAACTTATAAAAAAAACCCCAATTCTTGATCTCAATAGGCATCTTGATGAAATAGGGCGCCTCTCTTCCATAACAATAGATAAAGAGGGATGCAATTTAGATATAGTTCTTGGTTTTTATGAAAAGGAATTAGCACACTACAAAGACTTTTTTAGTGATCTGGTTAGAAAAAATTTAGAGATTGGCAATATCAATATCAATATTACAAGTGAAGTTAAATCTCACAATGTTCAATCTGCATTGAAACCAATAGCCGATGTTAAAAATATTATCGCAGTCGCTTCTGGTAAAGGAGGAGTCGGAAAGTCCACCATCGCATCCAATCTTGCAATATCGTTACAACAAGATGGTGCAAAAGTAGGAATTCTTGATGCAGATATCTATGGTCCCTCTTTACCATTAATTTTTGGTGTTGAAAATGAGCGACCAACGAGTAATGATGGTAAAAGAATAAACCCTCTTATTTCTTATGGAGTGGAAGTTATGTCCATCGGGTTCTTAATTGATGCTGACAAACCAACAGTGTGGCGCGGCCCAATGGTAACATCAGCATTGAATCAACTTTTAAAACAAACTATTTGGGGAAATCTTGATTATCTTATTGTTGATATGCCGCCTGGGACAGGAGATATTCAATTGAGTCTATCTCAGCAAGTCCCAGTAAGTGGCTCAATTATCGTTACAACTCCACAAAATATAGCCCTGCTTGATGCAAAAAAAGGCCTAGAAATGTTTCGAAAGGTCTCAGTCCCAATACTTGGAATTGTGGAAAACATGAGCACTCACATATGTTCAAATTGCCAGCAAGAAGAAACTATATTTGGAGATGGCGGTGGGGAGAAACTTTCCAGTGAATATGACATTGATCTTCTTTGCAGTCTCCCTCTAAATTCTGATGTAAGGCAGCAAACCGATAATGGTGAGCCATCCGTCATATCTCAGCCAGATAGCGAGTACTCTATTAGATTCAGAGAAGGTGCAAAAAAAATGGCTATTAATCTGGCCTCTATGAAAAAAGAATATAGTCAGCACTTTCCCAATATTGTAGTGGAGGAGAATTAACTTGAGTATCAAATCAGATCACTGGATAAGAAAAATGGCTACAGAGAAAAAGATGATTGAGCCATTTGAATCCAATCAGGTTAAGTCAGTTGATGGAGAGAGAATAGTCTCTTACGGAACTTCAAGCTATGGTTATGATGTAAGATGCTCAAATGAATTTAAAGTGTTTACGAATTTAGAAAGTGTGATAGTTGATCCTAAAAGATTTGATGAATCTAGCTTTGTGGATAAAAAAGCAGATGTGTGCATTATTCCACCCAATTCATTTGCCTTAGCGAGAACTGTTGAATTTTTTAAAATTCCTAGAAATGTTCTGACAGTTTGTCTCGGAAAATCCACTTATGCTAGATGTGGTATAATTGTAAATGTAACACCCTTGGAACCAGAGTGGGAAGGTCACGTTACCCTGGAATTCTCAAATACAACTCCACTACCTGCTAAGATTTATGCGAATGAGGGCGTCGCTCAAATGTTATTTTTTGAATCAGATGAAGATTGTGAAACTTCTTATAAAGATCGAGCAGGAAAATATCAGGGGCAAACGGGAGTCACCCTCCCAAAGACTTAATTAGTCCATTCTAACTTTTAAGGGAATTTCAATTTCTTTATTTATTTTCATTACTCTCAGATTCTCATATGTTATCTGATTTGTAATAAAAAGATTCAGAGCTTTTTTGTAAATCATGTGCTCGACTTTAAGAACTCTAGCTGCGAGTTTTTTAACATCATCATCATTTTTAACTGATACTTCCCCTTGTATTATAAGTGGGCCGCCATCTAGCTCTTTTGTTACAAGATGTACGCTACAACCATGAAGTTTTTCATTTTTATCAAGAACTCTCTGGTGAGTATTGAGACCTTTGTATTTAGGTAATAATGACGGATGAATATTAAAAATTGGCTTATTGAATTTTTTAATAAACTCCGATGACAGTATCCTCATAAAGCCAGCAAGAACTAGATAGTCAGGATCATATTTTACTACCTTATCAAGGAGAGCTTTATCAAAATTAATTCGTTCACTATAGTCATGATTATTAACAATATAAGTGGGTATTCCATGAGTCTTTGCTCTATCTATTCCTCTTGCATCTGGAACGTTACTAATAACTGCACATATTTCAAGAGCAATTTCATAAGCTGTTATTGAATCAAGTATTGCTTGAAAGTTTGATCCACTTCCTGAGAGTAGAACAACAGCTTTTTTTATAGTGTGTGACTTAAATATACTCAACTCCGTGAGACCCCTCAACTATGGTGCCAATCTCCCAAGCTGACTCATTGCATTCATTAAGAATTGAAAGAGTTTTATTTGCATCTTCTCTATCGACAATCAAAATCATGCCAATACCGCAGTTAAACGTTTTTCTCATTTCAGAGTCTGTAATATTCCCATTAGTCGCTAACCACTCAAAGATTGGATCCTGCTCCCAGCTGTTGATTTTTATCTGAGCCTTTAGATTTGAGTTGAAAATTCGTGGGAGATTTTCAGTAATACCACCACCGGTTATGTGCGCCATTCCATTAATTTGTATTTCTTCCATTAACTTTCGGACAGATCTAACATAAATCTTTGTTGGCTCTAGGAGCGTTTTTATTTTTGAAAGTCTAAGATTATCTTCAACCTGGTAATTTTCAAGAACCTTTCTTATTAGCGAATATCCATTTGAATGGGGTCCACTCGAGGCAACACCGATAATGGTGTTATTGGGTTTAATTTGTTCTCCCGTAATAAGCTTAGATCTATCCACTACTCCAACACAGAACCCAGCAAGATCATACTCATCATCCTGATACATATCTGGCATTTCAGCTGTTTCTCCCCCTATCAATGCTGCTCCAGACATCTCACATCCTTTAGCTATTCCTTTTATAACTTCCGATGCTATGTTGATATGGAGTTTTCCGCATGCAAAGTAATCAAGAAAGAAAAGCGGTTCAGCACCTTGTACTAGAACATCATTAACACACATTGCGACCAAATCTATACCAATGCTGTCATGGATATTTAAATTTTGTGCGAGCAACAATTTTGTGCCAACTCCATCAGTACCTGACACTAAAATCGGATCTTCATATTTTTGAGATTGAAAATCAAACAATCCACCAAAACCACCCACTTCCGCGATAACCTCAGGTCTTTTCGTTTTTTCAATAAATGGTTTTATTTTAGTTACTAGTAAGTTACCAGCATCAATGTCAACACCAGCATCCTTATATGTAAGATTTCTATCTTTTTTTTTGTTATTTTTTTTCAAATTAATTGGTTTTATTGAATGCTTAAAGAGTATTTTTTTTGAATTTATAATCATTATATACTTAAAGTTTCCAAGCAGATAAGATTATCTTTAAGTGTTTTTATAATTGTTAACTAGCATGATATCGAAAAAATCCATTTCATTGTTAATTGCTTCCCTATTTTTTTTGGGCTTTCATTTTTTTTCACTAGCCCAACAATCAGATTTATTCGAAATAGAAATTGATGCGGACATGAGAGATCTTAGAACCAACACTAGAATTCAGAAGCAAGTAATAGAAAAGCTTATAGTGAGACTTACCAATCCAGAAAAAAGTGATGCAAAAAAAATAACGGAGCAATTTTTTCCTGAGCCAGCAAAATACATAAAGCAATTCAGACCAACTGATAATGGAAATGTTCTAGTTTCATTGGATGGTGACTCTATTCAGGAGCTTTTAATTGAGTCAGGGGAGAGTTTGTGGAGAATAGACAGACCAAAAATTATGATCTTTCTAGCTATTGAATCAGCTATGGGAGAACGAGAAATTGTCGTGTCAAATTATGGTCACAGAGTTTTTTCATATTCAACAGGTATTGACAAGAATCAATCTATTAGGGATCAGATTAAGAGTGTTGCCAAAGAAAGAGGTATTTCAGTGGTATTTCCAGATATGAATGAAGATGAACGAGAGATAATTAATTATAGTGACATATGGGCGGGTTTTATTGACAGAATGCTCGAAGTGTCTGAGAGATATAATGCATCTAATGTGTTGACTGCAAAAGTAAGAAAAGACGAGTTAAGTGATATTGAGTGGATTTTTTTCTTTGGGAGAGAAGCTATAAGTTTCAGTGCAGATCTAAATGATGCTATCCATTATGTAGCGAATGAGATGGCTGAAAGATATGAATATTCTGGTCGAATACCCCTGAAAAATATTGTATTAAACATTACTAAAATTGACTCTATTGATGATCTGGCAGTGATAGATCTCATGCTAAAATCATCAAGCATGATCAGTGATTATTCAATAAATAAAGTGAGTGAAGATAATGTTTCTTATTCTTTAAAATACAATGGATTAAAAGAGGATTTAGAATCTACGCTTAATCAAAACAAATCAATAGAGATTGATAATGATTTTGTATACAGTGAAATGTACATCAAAAATCCGAGCGATTATTTGAATTATAAATTATTAAAATAATTAAAAAACATGTATTTAAAATCTATTCCTAATTTAATTTCTATTATTAGAATAATACTAATTATTCCTGTCTTATTGCTTATCTATGGTGAAAGTTATGATTTGGCACTCTTTCTTTTTTTGCTAGCGGGCTTGTCTGATGCGCTAGATGGATATCTTGCAAAAAAGTTTGACTGGAGAACAAGAGTAGGAGCCCTTTTAGATCCTGTTGCTGACAAATTACTGATTGCTGGAACTTTCATTATTCTTACTTGGTTAGGACTTGTCCCTTTCTGGCTTGCTGCTATTGTCGTATCGAGAGATATAATTATTGCTTTAGGTGTATTTATCTATAGTTTTGTCTACGAACCTTTTCATGGCGAAGCAACAAAAATAAGCAAGATTAATACATTTCTAGAAATACTTTACGTCCTAATGGTGCT